>NZ_JAUZVM010000003.1:0-519577 GCF_031844565.1 Alcaligenes sp. AB3 | reverse complement strand
AAGGCACAAGCATTTCGCTCAAACAACAGGACGCTTGAATCCCGAATAGCAAGCCCGCCTGCGGCAAGAAGCCTGAATCGCCCAGAGGACGGCCCCCCGGCCCAGACCGGCTCACAATGACTATCAATATGAGACTTTCGTCCTTTTGGGATCTGGCTATATGTGGTTTTTTTTGCCGTAGGTGCGCAGGGGGCTTGAGGGGTGTCGAGGTGTATTTGCTAATCGTCGTTTTCAACAGTTGGCGGAGAGGGTTGGGGATAGAGAAATCGGGCCAACTGCTAGTTATCGAGTGCCTGGCGCTTCATGGGAGCATGAATCTTGTTGAGGATCTCCTGGCGCAACAAGCTGTAGTTTGTAATCTGTAGCATGTAGCTTGTCCTTGAAGCCAAAGCCAAAGCGCCTGCCATGATGGTTGCTGCTCAGGTAGGTATAGATAGCGCTAGATACGAGGCCAGTACTGACATTGATGAAGATAGGTTTGTACGTTATTAGACCTAGTGTCATTAATTTCGTGTTCAAAGCTAGTTGAACATCAGCGATCAGCGATCAGCCATTAGCCATCAGTACTCGGTAAACAGTAAGTGGCAATGAGCTTCTGCAAAAGGATTGTCTTTGCAAATAATCGCTGAGAGCTGTTTCGGTCCTGCTGGGGTGTTGGGGCGATTCAGAGTACTGGCCGCAGGCGAGGGCTCGATCGGGGGTACAAGCATCCTGCTGTTTGAGCACGACGCTTATGGTTTGTCCGGTGGACAAACCATCGTGCGAGTTCAGGATGCGCCCCGATTGAGTTCTCGACAAGGGTACCGGTGCGCAGCGCCGGCCAGTGCTCAGCCCCGACACCCCAGCAGGACCGAAACAGCGTTTCCCCAGAGACTAATCCTGCAATCACAACCCGTAATCGAATACAAAGCACACCTACAAAGCCACCAAGCGCTTCAAATCCAGCAAGGTGAAATGCCCATGATCCAGCCACCCGCCGGTATCAATGAAAAACACGTTCCCCAACTGCCGCATCTTGTGTGTCGTCTGATGACCATGCACCAAAGCCCGAAGCCCCCCCACCATGCCATCGTATCCAGTCACATAGCGATCCCTGGACCACATACAGACATGGCGGTCATGGGCATCAAAACCTTCAGTATGGATGTGCTGCCAATCATCGTAGGGAAAGTCGGCATGGACTATCCCCACTAAACCCAAGGGTGTTTCAATTTCCATTGCCAAAGGCAGGGCTTGCAGGCGTTGGGCGATAAGCGCCTGTTCGTCCGAAGTGCAGTCGTCCAGCCATAACCCGCCATGCACACGATGATCCACTTCCTGAATGGGCTGCCCAATCGCCCGCCGCCAGGTCAACTGCTCGTGATTGCCGCAAATCGCATGAAACCAGGATAGGTCCAGCCACTCCAGAACGTGGTGCGACTCCGGGCCACGATCCACCAGATCTCCCACTGAAAACAGCCGGTCCTTGGAGGGATCAAAACGAATCCGCTTTAAAGACGTTTTCAGCTTGCTAAAGCAACCGTGAATATCGCCAACCGCAATATCGCGTCCCAAAGTGTTCTGGCTGAAGTGTGCTACCGACATGATGATGAGACCCAGACTAGGTGAAACGTGCTCATCACGGTACTCAGAGCGGCAGGCCGAGTCAAGAAAGACACGGCCTGCCGCTGCACTTAGTCAGAGTAAGCTGTACTTGTCGGGCAAGACAGCCTCATGTTCAGCAAGATGATTACCAATACAAATTCATGTTCAACATCACTTCCCGTTCCATGCCCCGGAACTGGCCGGTGTAATACTTCTTGTTGAACACATTGTTGACGTTCAGGGCTACCCGATAGCGGGACGTCTCATATGCCACCGCCATATCTGCCAAGGTGAACGAAGGGTTGTAGTTCAGGCTGCCATCCGGCCGCACATCATTGGGCGACTTGCCTCGATACCGTACACCCGCCCCCACCATCAAGCCCTGAATTTGCTGGGGCCGATAGTCCAGCCACAGGCTGGCGGTCTGACGTGCGGTTTGCAACGTCTGCCGATCAATTTCTGCCGTGCGCTCGCTTTGCGTAGTCCGTGGATCCAGATAGGTATAGCCCGCCATCAGGTTGAGCTGAGAGCTAATGGGCAGCTTGGCTTCCAGCTCGATACCCGTGGATCGTACTTCTCCTGTCTGGACGCTGAAACGCGGGAAGTTTGGATCGGGCGTGGTGACATTGGTCTGGCGCAGGTCAAACACCGCAGCGGTAATCAGGGCATCGGTTCCCGGTGGCTGATACTTCACCCCGGCTTCGTATTGTTTGCCCTCGCGAGGCTTGAATGCCGTGCCATCTGCCGCCCGCCCTGTTGTGGGGTCAAAGGCGGTGGAGTAGCTGATGTACGGAGCCACACCATTGTCAAACAGGTACAGCAAGCCCGCGCTGCCGGTGGTGGCACGGTCCGTCATGCGAGGCTGCGTTGCACTGCTTTGTACAGTGCGAGCGGTGTCGTGACGCAAGCTGACATTGGCAACCCACTGGTTCCATTTCAGCTGGTTCAGCATGTAAATGCCGGTCTGCTTCAGATCGCGCTCGGAGTAATCCAGCTCGGGCGGTGCGATGGACAGCCCGTATACCGGGTCGAGCATGTCCAGATCAGGTACGTTCCAGCCAAAGCCCAAGCCGTCGTTTTCCTTGTAGCGCAGATAGTCCACACCAAACTCCAACGTATGCTCCAGTGGTCCCCAGTTAAAGTCCTTGCCGACCCGGCTGTCTACCGTGAAGGTACGGCCTTTGGTTTCCTGGGCCAGGCTGGCTCGGGAGACGCTGCGCTGGTCGGCCAGAACGGCCATGGCGTAGATATGGCGGTAATCAATGTCGATTTCCGAATAGCGCAGGTTCTGACGTAAACGCCAGCCGCTCTCGGTGTCATGCTCCAGAGCGTAGCCAATGGCTTTGGTGTCGCGATTGAAGTAGTCAAACGCCGGGTCCCCGGCGGTGCGCTTGAGCGGCAGATCAGTGACTTCGGGGTAATAAAACAGATTGGGCCACCAGGACTTGGGGGTGCCACGTTCACGCGAATACGAGCCCAAAAGTGTCAGGCTGGTCCGGTCCGACAGTTTCCAAAGCAGGGCGGGGGACACCGAGACGCGATCATCGCGCGAGTCTATGGTGCGTCCATGACTTTTGCGCCCGGACAGATTCAGGCGATACAGCAGGGATTGGTCGTCGTTCAAGGCCCCACCGATATCCGCCGTTAATTGACGACGCTGGTAGCTGCCATAGCCCAGGCCCAGACTGTTTACGTGGTCGGCGGTGGGGCGCTTGGACACCACGTTGACCACGCCGCCGGGGCGTCCCTGCCCATACAGCACCGAGGCAGGGCCTTTCAGCACTTCGATGCTGTCCAGGCTGTCCATATCATCATTCCAGGACCCATAGGTGCCTGCCGAGAGCTGCTTCAAACCATCTTTGTAGTAGGCACTGCCGTCACTAAAGCCACGGATCACCGCGCCGCTCATGCGCAGGTCGCCCGAGCCAGACACGTCAGTCTGTACGCCAGGGGTGTAAGCCAGAGCGCGTTCAATACTTTGCGGGGCCAGAATCTTTAACTGCTTTTGCGTGACGATGGAGACCGAACGCGGGGTTTCGATCAAGGGCACGTCCAGCTTGCCACTGCGGCTGCTTAGTGCGACGTAGCTGTCAGCGGTGTCTGTAGGGGCGCGGCGTATCGTGACTGGCGTCAATTGAGTCACACCGGCTGACAAGGTGATCGTGTTGCCGTCTCGGGTGTAGTTGATGCCACTGCCGTCCAGTAATTGACGCAAAGCTTGCTCAGGTGCCAGACGGCCCGAGACAGAGCGGGCTTGGCGGCCGGCAACCACATCCTGAGAGAAAAAAATCTGCAAAGAGGTCTGTTCGCCCAGTTTCAGCAGGGCATCGCCTAAAGGCTGGGCGGGGATTTGAATAGAGACAGTTTGTTGGGCCTGCACAGCAGAAGGGGCCAGGCTGAAGGCCAGACTCACGCTTAAGGTCAAGGCACTCAAGTTCGCCTGAAAAAGGGGCGAGTGGCGACGACGTGGGGTAAAGGGGCTCACGATCCTACGTTTTCCAATGAAAATATATCTCGCGCGATAGACGCGCCCAGCCTTTGGCCAAAGGGACACAGGGGGCTGTCCTCCGAGGGAGAGCCTCCTTCACCTACCTAGACGCACAAGGTGCTTAATCACCGGAATGAGAATCATGATTATTTTGTAACAGGAGCAGGAAGCCCTGTTTTTAGCGCGCCACAACATGTTGCACGCCCGACGCATCGCTCTGGATCCGGACAGGGGCAATGGCAGGTAAGGCCTTGAGGACGGTCTCGGGTTGGTCGACATCGAAAATGCCGGAGATACGGTGCTGGCGCAGGGCGGGGGCGTCCAGAATCAAGGGCTGGGGCAGGTAGCGAGCCATTTCCTGTACAAGCACTTCTAAAGGTGTGTTCTTGAAAATGATCTTGCCGCGTTGCCAGGCTGTCAGGCTTTCCACGTCGGCCGTGTGTACTGGGCCAGGCTCCGCACCTTGGCGCAACAGCACTTGTTGCTGCGCCTCCAAGAGGCGTTCCTGACGACGCCACCAAGGACCGGACTCCACTTTGACCGAGCCGGATTGAACGCTGACTTGCAGGCTGTCTGCCAGCCGCCGCACATTGAAGCGGGTGCCGGTGACGGTAATGGTGCCCAAGTCGGTGCGCACGATAAAGGGCAGGGTTTGGTAGTGCTGGACGGCAAAAAAAGCTTCACCCTGGAGCAGTTCGATTTCCCGTTTGGATGACGATAAACGAGCCTGGGCGATGGTGTCGGTATTCAAGTCCACAACAGAGCCATCGGGCAAGGTGATTTGCTGACGTTCGCCTTTGGCGGTGAGCAACTGTACCGTCTCTTCTACCGGGTTCAACCAGCCCGACTGATGGATGGCACCGGCGCAGAGGGCCAGCACGCCGAGTGCGCCCAATCCCAGCGTCAGATAGCGGCGCTTGGGGGATGGCACGGGACCAGGGGAGTGGGGCAGCAGTCTGCGCAGGCGTTCTTCCGGGACGGCCTGGGTAGCCCGCCACAGGTACTCCACCTCGCGGTAGCGGCGCTCGTTGTCAGGATCAGCGTCCCGCCAGGCTTGGAAGGCCTGGTGGTCCTGCTCGCTGGCTTCTCCCGATTGCAGTCGGGAGAACCAATGAGCGGCATCGCTGGGGTGATCCAGTTCGTCGGAGGAAGAGGGGCGGGTCATGGCGCGGGCTTTGTGTACGACATGGCGTCAGTCAGGTACGTAATGGTGCAGTCGTTCATGGATGTGACGCAAGGCACGAGTCATGTATTTTTCCACCATGCTGCGGGAAAGGGCCATGTCCTGGGCAATTTCGGTATGGGTCCAACCCTCCAGTCGATGCTTGATGTAGACCTCTCGGCATTTTGGGGGCAAGTCGGCCAGCGCGTTCACCAGTGCCTCGGCCAACTGCTCAAACTGGGCGTGGCTGTCAGCCCCGGTCTGGCGCGGATGCTCGGTATCGCTTAGCTCGTCCAAGGGTAAAACAGTCAGGACGGTTTGGTGGCGATGGCGGCTGATCAGCCGGTTGCTGGTGCCTCGTGCCAGATAGGCACGTGGGTTGTCGATCAGGGCAGTGTTGTTTTCCAGCATGCCTACAACGGTGTCGTGCATGGCATCTTCCGCATCTTCCCGACTCTCGGCCTTGCGCCGCCATACGCCAAACAGCTCGCTATACGAGGCGAGCCAGGCTTTTATGGGACGTGAAGGGTGAGACATGGAGCGGCTTAGCGGAGCAGGCGGAAAAAAGAATAGTGAATAATAGCAATAATTCTCATTCAGGTTGTTCTTGTTCAGCCTGTCTGTGCAATTTCTTCTGACCGGAAGGGTCTTGGGGGCAAGCTGCCCGTACAGAGCTGCTTGGTCTAAAATCCTTTGATCCTTATATCTTCTCTATCAGAATTCCGAGGTTTTCATGTCTCAAACCAGCACCCCCGTTGATCCGGACGGCCTGCTTGAATATTCGGTGGTTTACACCGACCGTGCCTTGAACCATATGTCCAAGACCTTCCAGGAAGTGATGCGCGAAATCTCCCGCACGCTCAAGCAGGTCTATCAGGCACATTCGGCCACTGTGGTGCCGGGCAGTGGCTCGTTTGGCATGGAAGCGGTGGCCCGTCAGTTTGCAACGGACCGCAAGTGCATGGTGATACGCAATGGCTGGTTCAGCTACCGCTGGACCCAGATTTTTGACATGGGTTCCATCCCCGCCAGCACTACGGTTCTGAAGGCCCGCCCGATTGAGGAAGGCAAGCAGGCCGCTTACGCACCGGCCCCTATCGAAGAGGTAGTCGCTGCGATTCAGGCTGAAAAACCGGCTTTGGTGTTTGCCCCGCACGTGGAAACAGCCTCCGGCATCATGTTGCCCGATGACTATATGCGTCAGGTAGCGGATGCGGTGCACGCGGCAGGCGGTCTGTTTGTGCTGGACTGCATTGCATCGGGCACGGTATGGGTGGATATGAAGGATGTGGGCGTGGACGTGCTGATCAGCGCTCCGCAAAAGGGTTGGACCGGCTCGGCATGTTGCGGTCTGGTGATGTTGAGCGAGCGTGCTCGTCAGCACATTGAAACCACGACCAGCACCAGCTTTGCCTGCGATCTGCGCAAGTGGCTGCAGATCATGGAAACGTATGAGAATGGGGCGCATGCTTACCACGCGACCCTGCCTACCGATTCCTTGAAGGTGCTGCAAGAAGCGATGGCCGAGACAGAAGCTCTGGGCTTTGACTGGATTCGCAATCGTCAGCTGGAGCTGGGCCGCAAGGTGCGTGCCTTGCTCAGCGAACATGGTTTCCGCAGCGTGGCGGCACCGGGTTTTGAAGCGCCGGGGGTGGTGGTGTGCTACACCACGGATGACGGCATCCATTCCGCTGCGAAGTTTGCCAAGGCCGGTTTGCAAGCCGCCTCGGGCGTGCCTTTGCAATGTGATGAACCTGCTGATTTCAAGACCTTCCGAATTGGTCTGTTTGGCCTGGACAAGCTGAACAATCTGGAACGCTCGGTGGAGCGTTTGGCCAAGGCTCTGGATGCGATTGAAGAGCAGTAAACCGCTGTTGTAGCGGTTGCTAAATGAGAAGGGAGCCGTGAATGGCTCCCTTTTTTATTCCTGCTGCAAACAAACGTTCGGCTTGATTTTTGCCGACTATTGACTGGTATCCCCCGGGATTTTGGGAGCTTGATTGAGCTCGCCCATGGCAAAAGCCAGATTCACGGAGCCGACCAAACCGGCGGTATGGGCGGCAGTCTGGGCTTCTTGGGCCCCCAGCAAGCCAGTGTGTGCTTCGGTCAGCAAGGTCATGCCGGTCAGACCTTCCTTATAGGATTCCAGCGCACCTTGATAGGTGATCTGGGCCGCTTCGACCAGACTGGTGGCGGCTTGGTGGGATTCCAGAGCAGCCCGTAGCGCATCGGCGGCGATGATCATTTGCTTGTAGGCGTCCTGCTCGGTTTTGGCGACGCGCTCACGTGCGGTGTCAGCACGCAGTTGGGCTTCACGCACTTGCTTGTTACGCAGCCCGGCATCGTAGAGCGGGATGTTCAAAGCCAGCACGGCTCCTCGGGAGGAGGATTGTGGGCTGACTTCGGGCAGACTGCCCACGCTTAATGAACCCATACGTTTGGAGATAAAGCCCATCAAGGCCAGCTTGGGCATGAAACTGGCTTCGGCTGAATTTATGCCTGCCAGACTGGCCTGATGAGCGGCTTGCAGGGCCTGCACATCGGGCCGCTGGGCGATGGCTTTTTTCAGTGTGTCATTGCCAGGGATATCCAGTTCCTCGGGCAGGGGGCGGGTGGCGCTATCGGCGACTTTCAGCTCCGTCTCGGGGGACAGGCCAATCGCACCCAGCAAAGTCTGGTAGGACTGACGTGCCAGGGTGCTGGCATTCACATGGTGCAAACGGGCCTGGGCTTTCAACTGTCGTGCCTGGGCGACTTCAATCTGGGTGCCCAGTCCATTGCGTTGCCGCTCCAGGGCGATATCCTCAATCAGGGCGGCGTTCTTCAGGCCCTGAGCCGAGATTTGTGCGCGCTGGCGGGCCGAGTTGTAGTTGAAGTAGCTGATGGATACTTCGGCAATAACGGCCTGATGCACGCCGCTGAAAGTAATGCGGCTGGCCATGGCCAGCTTGTCGGCGGCTTCTTGCAAAGCTGCGCGCTTGCCAAAGTCGAACAGCAACCATTTCAAGGTCAGGGAAGGGACGGCACCGCTTAAATGGGTGTCGTAGTCCACATCGACCTCTCTGCCCAGAATGTGCACGCTGCTGTCGCGGTCGCTGCGCATATAGCCGCCCACGATACTGGCAGAGATCAAGGGCAGGTAGGTGCTTTCCACCATGCCGGCGGCCTGGGCTGCTTGTTGGGCCTCGCCCCAGGCAATGCGGGTGCTGGGGTTCAGGCGTTGGGCCAGGTCGATCAGTTCAGGCAGGCTGTATTCATGATTGGCCTGTACGCTGGGCGCAGGCTGGCTTTGATCAGGGCTGCTGTAGTCGGCCAATGTCAGGCGAGGTGGCTCCGGCGCGTCGTGCTCGGGCATGGGCTGGGTCATGGACTTGTGGTCGGGCGCAGCGCAGGCGGCCAGCGCAAGGGCGGCCGTGACTGCCAAAGTTAGACGCAATGCAGGAAAACAGGACGTGGACATAAATTCAGGATGCGGCAGAGTGAGTCAGCAGCGTAGCAGCATACTGCTGTCCGCCTTCCAGGACGAGCTGTACGGCCATGCAGACCAGTAAAAATCCCATGATGCGCGAGATGGCATCGACGCCGTTATGCCCAATGACGCGCACGATGCTGAGCGAGGAGCGCAGGCAAATGAAAAAGATCAAACCGATCAGAACGGCCAGAATGATGGGCGTGGCCACCAGCACCCATTCTGCATAGTGTCCGCGCATACCGGCCATTTTGGAGGAGGCGCTGATGACCAGCGCCATGGTGCCAGGCCCCACCGTGGAGGGCAGGGTCAGCGGGACAAAGGCGATATTGTTGTGGGCGGCGGTGTTCTGATCGGCTGCCTTGGAAACCACATCGCTGACGGTCGGCGGAAACAGCATGCGAAAGCCGATATATGCCACAATCAGCCCGCCCCCGATGCGCATGCCCACCATGGAAATGCCCAGTGCCGACGTAATCCACAAACCTGCGTAGTAGGTAATCAGCAAGGCAAGAATGACATACAGCGTCGCCTGACGCAGTTGCTGCTTTTTCTCGGCGGCGCTCAGGGTTTCGCCCAAAGACAGATACATCACCATCGAGGTCAGGGGATTGGCCAGGGGCAGCAAAAATGCCAGCCCCAGGCCGAGCAATTTGAATAACTGCATCAATTCGTTAGGCATGGGCATTCCTTGATGATGAAGGTTCAGGCAGGCAGGGCGTTCTTGTAAATCTTGCCGTCCTTGATGATCAGCAGCAGGTTCTGCTCGGGCTGTTCCAGAAAGCTCAGGCTTTGTTCGGGTTCGCCATCAATCAACAACAGATCGGCCAGGGCACCGGGTCGGATCACGCCCAGTTCGCCTTCGTATGGTTGGCGCAGGCCCGACAGTTGCAGCAGTCGGCCATTATCTCCGGTCGCCATTTTCAGCACTTTGAGCGGATTGTAAAAACGGGTCAGCTTGGACAGCATGCGGCCGTGGTGGGGCAGGTGGGCGGGGGTGAACAGAATGTCCGTGCCCCAGGCCGTCTGGATCTGGTATTTGTCTGCCAGTTCGTAAGCGCGCACGGTTCCCACGGCCACTTGTTGCTGCTTGGCCTTGCTGCGCGGGTCGTGCTGGACATTGGCATCTTCATCGGCCAGAAAGGGTTGCAGGCTCCACCATACGCCTTCGCCTGCCATTATGCGGGCGGTTTCTTCGTCGGCAAGCTGACCGTGCTCGATGGATTTCACGCCTGCCTTGATCGCACGCTGGATACCACGGGCGCAATACACATGCACCATCACGTAAGTCCCCCAGTCGTTGGCGGCACCCACGGCGGCACGCAGTTCGGCATCACTAAATTGCAGTCCTTCCAGTGGGTCGTACAAGGAGGTGACACCCCCCCCGGCCATCAGCTTGATCTGGCTGGCGCCCAGCATCAGTTGCTCACGAACGCGACGCAGGACCTGGTCGGCGCCATCGGCAATGCAAGTGACGCCTGCTCGTTCGGTGTGGCTCAGCTCGCCTTCTGCGCGTGGGACTTCGTAGCGCATACGGAAGTCCGCATGGCCGCCGGTTTGCGCAATCATGGCTCCGCTGGGGTAGATGCGCGGGCCATGCAGCAGGCCCATATCAATGCCGCGTTTCAGGGAGAAGCTGGGGCCTCCGGCATCGCGCACGGTGGTAAAACCGCGCAGCAAGGTGCGCTCGGCCTCCTTGCTGGCAATCAAATGCAGGTCGGCTGGGTCGGCCATCATGGCCGTCATCTGGTCGACAGCGCACAGGAGGCTATGCCAGTGGGCATCGATCAGGCCAGGCATCAGGACCTTGTTCTGGCAGTCCATGACGGTGGCGTCGGCCGGAATCTCGGCAAGGGGCATGACAGCGCTAATGCGACCCTGATCGATCTGGACGGCCAGCCCTTTCTTCAGCTCTGTCGTTTCCCCATCAAACAGGCGCAGATTGCTCAGAATCAGTTTGGGAGCCAGAGCAAGAGGCTTTTGATCCAGAGCATTATTGGACTGAAAGGCTGGGCTTGCGGGGGTGGCGCTGGGTGCAAAGCTGGCCGCTGCGCTCAAGCGCTTGTGGATGAAGGGAATGGACGGGTGGGCGCAAACGCAGGCAGGCAAGCCGTGACGGTAAGCTTGGCGTTGTTGGCGCAGGGCAGGGGACTGGCCCAGGTAAGAATAAGTCTGCATGGCGTCCTAAAAATCAAAGATAAATAAAAGGAAAGCGGACTCAAGACATACGCAGTTCGATCAGATCCAGCAGGCGGACCCTTTCGCGAGCGATTTCATCGGATATCTGGTGTGTGCGAGCTAGAGTGTAAACGGCATCACGCGCGGCATGGATGGCCCGGATTTGCATGTCTTTTTCCAGTGCTTGTTCTGCCAGACCCTGCTCGCCTCCCTCTTCCTGGGGGCTGTGAGCAATATTGCTCAGAACTCGATCGGCCATGGCCGTATAACGGGCTCCTGACGACTCGGGATTGTGGGCAATCAGCTCATTCAATGTTTGCGCCACCGATTGGGCGCTGGCGTGACGCACTGCTTGTTCGGCCCGTTCTTCTTGCTCCTGACGTCGACGCAGGGCAGGGAAGGAGACTCGTTTCATTATGGGGGGCAAGGCCAGGCTGGCTGTCAGCAATGACACGATAATGACCACAGAGGCCAGGAAAATAGCCAGATCCCGGGCAGGAAAAGGACTACCATCGGCTAGAGTGAGCGGCAAGGTCATGACACCGGCCAAGGTGACGGCACCTCGTACCCCTGCAATGGACAGCACCAGCACCAGGCGCGGGTTGGCTTGTGCGGTTTCGGCATCATGATGCAGGCCCAGCAGGGACAGGCCGCGTCTTAGCCACAGGTAGGCGTAAACGCATAAAAAGCGCAGCAAAATCAGGGTGGTACACATGGCGACTGCATAGACCAGCAGCCAGGCCGGATTGTGGTGCCCCGTTTCCTGAACAACCTGTACCGCTCCGCGAAAGATAGCCGGTAGTTGCTCGCCCAGCAGGACGAACATCATGCCATTCAGGCTAAGTTGCAGGGTGTCCCAGACGGTTTTGCGCTGCATGCGCGTGGCTGCCAGTGCATTGCCCGAGAGCTCGGCATAGCTCATGGTCACGCCTGCCGCGACAGCGGCCAGAATGCCGGAGGCCTCCATTTGTTCGGCCAGGAAATAAGACGCAAAGGGCAGGAGCAGACTGAACAGAACTTCTGGCCCTGGCTCTTCGCCCCAGCGGCGTACAAAGAGATTACGCAGAAATAGCAGGGCGCGTGTGGTCACCACACCAACGACCAGACCGGCCAGCGTTAGCCACAGGAAGTTCTGGCTGGCAGAGGTGATGGAAAAAGATCCACCCAGCGCCAGGGCGACAGCCAGTCGAAACGCAACCAGACCGCTGGCATCATTGAAAAGCGATTCACCCTCCAGTAAAGCCTGTAGCCGTGGGGGCAGAGGCACGCGGCGGGTAATAGCCGAAACGGCGACTGGGTCAGTAGGCGAGACGATGGCGGCCAAGGCAAAGGCTACGGGCAAAGGCATGGCAGGAATGAGCCAATGCAGAACGTGGCCTAATCCGAATACCGTTAAGAAAACCAGGATGAAGGCCAGAACCAGAATGCCGATTCGGTCCCGAATTAAACTTTCCTTGGAAATGCGCCAGCCGTCCAGAAATAATAAGGGTGGCAGAAAAAGATAAAAGAACAGATCCGGATTCAGGGTCATTCCATGATTGAACCAACCGGCAATCAGAAAGCCGAGCAGAATCTGTACGAGAGGGGCAGGGATGGCAACAGGTATTATCTTGACCACGCTGTTGCTGATTAAAACCGCGGCCAGCATGCTTAAAGTCAGGTTTACGTCATCCATGGCAACTCTGTGTAAATAACTAAGGTTATCGAGACCCTATCAGAAAGATGGTTGTCACTATACTCGTGAAAATGATAGATACACAGTTGCTTAATCTGGCAGGGATATAAAGGATGTATTTGAAAAGGCTCAGGTACAATTCTTCGCTGCGATCCGGGCGCAGTGCGCTGATCGGTTTAACACTAATCAGGGAGATGCCACGCATGCGTGCGCTACTAGCCGGTCTGGCTGCCTTGCCCTTGTTGGGGGGATGTTCTCTTGCACCGTCGGTTTATATGGCGGGTTCGTATTTCCCGGCCTGGCTGGTGTGCGTGCTGGGAGCCGTGCTGCTGACCTTGCTGATACGTTGGGGACTGATCCGCGCAGGTGTGGATGATGCCCTGCCCATGCGTTTGCCTGTCTATGCCTGTCTGACACTGGCACTGACCTTTGTCGCACTTCTTCTTTTTTTCGAGTGACTGAGCCATGACCCAGGCACAGAAATCCTCCCCCCGTAAAGGCGCTGCCCGCCTGTTGAGCGTGCTGATTGTTGTCGCCGCCATTGTCTTGGCATGGTGGTATTTGCAACGCTCAGCCAACAACCCCTTGTCCGAAGACGCGGTGATCGGCGCCGATGTGGTGCATATCTCCAGCTCCCTGCCCGGACAGATTGAGCGCATGGTCGTGCGTGACGGCCAGTTCGTTCGCCGTGATGAATTGCTCTTTACCGTGGACCCGGTGTTTTATCAGCTGCGTCTGGAACAGGCCCAGGCTGAACTGGCGCTGGCCCAGGCGACGCTGGACATGAAGCAGCGCGCCGTGCGGGCAGAAGGGCATAACGCCGTGATTGCGGATGATCAGATCACCCGCGCAAAAACCAATTTGGCGATGGCGGCACAAAGCCAGCGTCGCTTGGCAAACCTGGCGGCCAAGGGCTATGTGTCCCAACAGCAATTGGATGAAGCCAATACCTTGCTGCGCGATGCTCAAGTCACACTGAAACAGGCCACGGAGCAATCCGGTGCGGCTCAGGCTCTGGTCGGCAATACGCAGGCAGAGGAAGCTATGGTGCAAGCGCGTCAGGCGGGTCTGGCGATGGCCCAGCGTGATCTGGAACATACCCAGGTCAAGGCACCGCACAATGGCCGGATTGTGGGTTTGCGTACCGGTGCGGGCGAACATTTAATGCCCGGTACCTCCGTCTTTACCTTGCTGGATACGGACTCCTGGTATGTCACGGGCATGTACCGGGAAACGGATCTGAAAGAGATCAAACCCGGCACATGCGCCACCGTGTATGTGCTGTCTGATCCTTCGCGCAAGCTCTCGGGCAAGGTAGAGGAGATTGGTTGGGGCGTCAGCAGTCAGGAGCAGATCAATCTGCCACGCAGCCTGCCCTATATTCAAAAATCCATGAACTGGGTACGGGTGGCGCAACGCTTTCCGGTACGTATCCGTCTGGATGCGCCGCCCGAGGATCTGATGCGCATGGGCGCGTCTGCCACCACCATCATTCATCGCGATGGCGACTGCTAAGACCGGCTTGTCGGGTCTGACGCGGCTGGTCTGGCAAGACTTGCAGCCCACCCCTGGCCGTCTGGCGCAAAGCTGGCGAGTGGCCGTGCTGTGCGCCCTGATGGTGTTGCTGGCCATGAACTACGGCATCCCCGAGTCTGCCGTCAGCTGCTTTGTGATCTTCTTTGTGATGAAGTCTGACGCTGGGGAAAGCTCGGTGCTGGCGCTGGCCCTGGTAGTGCTGGTGTCTATTGTGGTGCTGCTGATGGTGCCACTGATTCAGGTCACGATTCAGTATCCGGCCTGGCGTTTGCTGGCCATGGTGCTGACGTCCTTTGTGCTGCTGTTTTTAGGGGTCGCCAGCAAGCTGGGGCCCTTGGGCGGCATTATTGCCTTGGTCATCGCCTTTGTGCTGACCTTGCTGGGCTATGTACCCTTTGGCGAAATTGCTACCCGCGCCGTGCTTTATGCCTGGTTGATGACCTGCGCCCCCATGGGCCTGGTGCTGATCTTCAACCTTTGCTTTGGCTTGTACCCGCACAAGGTGCTGCGTCGTGAACTGGCCGCGCGCTTGCGTTTGGCGGCACAGGGTTTGATGGGGCAGGCCGATACGCAGGATTTGTGGGATGAGCTGGCGTTGGGAGTCAGCGCACAACAAAAGCGACTGGGCTGGATAAAGTTGTTTCATTTGCGAACGGCACAAGAGCAGGCGGATCTGGATCAGGCCATTTTGAATAGCTACCGGGCCTTGCTGGCGGTTGCCGTTCTGCGCGATCAGCATCTGGACAATGAGCAGGCCACGGCGTTTGCCCAGATCTGCGAGCGCAGCGCGCAGGATATTGAACAAGGGCGTTTGCCGCAGATGGATGATCTGCCCGAGCTGCCTGCTTCCAGCTCTTTGGCCGTACAGGATTTGCGCGATGCCTTGCTGGCTTTGTCGGGTGCGGTATCCATTGGCAAGGCGGACCCGGAGCATGGCTCTTTCATGGTGCCCGATGCCTTTAGCAATCCGGTGTATCAGCACCATGCCTTGAAGGCGACGGCCGCTGCCGTGCTTTGTTATCTGATCTACAGCGCGGCGGACTGGCAGGGCATTCATACGGCCATGATTACCTGCTACGTGGCCGCCTTGGGTTCCACCGGGGAAACCGTACACAAGCTGGCCTTGCGGATTGTGGGCTGTTTGCTGGGGGCGGCGCTAGGCTTTATCACCATCCTGTTTGTGATGCCGCATCTGCTGGATATTGGTGGCTTGATGGTTGTGGTCTTCCTGGTCTCCTTGTTGGGGGCCTGGGTGTTCTACGGTCCCGAGCGTATTTCCTATGCCGGTATTCAAATTGCCTTTGCTTTTTATCTGGTGACCTTGCAGGGCTTTGGCCCCAGCTTTGATCTGGATTCGGCTCGGGATCGCGTAATCGGCATTTTGCTGGGTAATGCAGTCATGTACGTGATGTTTACTCAAATCTGGCCCGTCAGTATTGCGGGCTCGGTGCGTCAGCGTCTGGCCAAGGCTTCTGAAAGCTTGATGGGGTTGGGAGCCTTGTGGCAAGAGCGTCCGGCCCAGGCCGTGCAGCAGTCGGCCAGTGTGGCCCAGGAGCTGTCGGCAGCCAAGTACGGCTTGGCCTTGATGCAGCTGGAACCAGAGGGCTTGCGCCCGGACGAGCAGCAGGCCCGGGATATGCAATTCCAATGGCAGGAGCTGCGTCAACAGTTCATTGGGCAGGCCTATCTGCCTGTGTCCAGCCACCGAAGCGATTGATAACCCTCATTACCTAGAGGTGATTTTCCTGCCTTTGACGGCTCGTAGAATGAGCCTCACTTCCCATTATCGGGATCAAAAGAAGCGCCGCAAAGGCCTCGGTTCGGTCGGAGACACCCCCGTATACCTTCTTCTTTCTGCCTATGTCTGCATCTTGTTGCGGGCAGGGCAGGACTCGTCTTTGCTCGGCTTTTTCTTTGATTCAGCTTGTGAGAAGTCTCTTGCCCCTTTGGGGCTGGAACTGTCCATTACTGATTCCTGATGACGGCAACGCACCGTTTCAGACATCACAATACTGATAAAGGAGCATGAAGTATGGCTGAGCAAGAATCCGCATTGCGGCCAGGGCAGGAGGCCCTGGTCCCTCCGGTTGCTGGCGGTTGGTTGCAAAAACATTTTGCTTATAAAGAGCGCGGCAGCTCCTTGCGCCAGGAAGTCCTGGCGGGGCTGACTACCTTTCTGGCAATGGTGTATTCCGTCTTTGTGGTGCCCTCCATGCTTGGCAAGGCGGGCTTTGATACCTCGTCGGTTTTTGTGGCCGTGTGTCTGACCAGTGCCTTTGGCTCTTTGCTGATGGGGCTATGGGCGAATCTGCCGATTGCAGTGGGCTGTGCCTTGTCCTTGACCGCATTTTTGGCCTTTGACCTGGTGCTCGGGCAGCAACTTAGCCCGGCGGTCGCTTTGGGGGCCGTGTTCCTGATGGGCCTGATCTTTACCTTGATTTCCGCCACCGGGATTCGCACCTGGATTTTGCGCAATCTGCCTTTGGGCATTGCGCATGGCACGGGTATCGGGATTGGCCTGTTCCTGCTGATGATCGCCTCCAACGAGGTGGGCCTGGTCACCCGCAATACCGGCGCCGGTCTGCCGGTTGCCTTGGGGGATGTCACGTCCATGCCGGTATGGCTGAGCGTGCTGGGTTTGGCAGCCATTTTTGGCCTGGAGCGCCGTCGCGTCACGGGCGGTATCTTGCTGGTGATTCTGGGCCTGTCCGCGGTGGGTCTGATCTTCGATCCCAATGTGCGCTTTACCGGCTTGTTTGCCATGCCAAGCCTGCTGGGCGAGAACTCCTTGATCGGCGCAATGGATATAGGCGGGGCCCTGAATGCCGTGGTCTTGCCCAGCGTGCTGGCGTTGGTGATGACGGCGGTGTTTGATGCTACCGGCACGATTCGTGCGGTGGCGGGCAACGCCGGGCAATTGGACAAGGATGGCCAGATTATCAATGGCAGCCGTGCCCTGACGACGGACTCGCTCAGCTCCTTGGTCTCGGCCAGTTTGGGCGCCTCGCCTGCCGCGGCCTATATTGAATCCGCAGCGGGGACGGCAGCAGGTGGCCGTACTGGCCTGACGGCCGTGGTGGTCGGTCTGGGCTTTTTGATGCTGATCTTCCTGTCGCCTTTGGCTGGCCTGGTGCCTTCCTATGCGACTGCGCCTGCCCTGATGTACGTGGGCTTGCTGATGCTCGGCGGTGTGCGCCATCTGAATACCGACGATACGGTCGATACCATGGCGGGTCTGGTGTGTGCCGTGTTCATCGTGCTGACCGTCAATATCGTCACGGGCATCATGCTGGGTTTCTGCACGCTGGTACTGGGCCGTCTGTTCGCCGGCGAATTGCGCCGCCTGAATGTGGGTACCGTTTTGATTGCACTGGCTTTGGCCGTGTTCTACCTGGGTGGCTGGGCCTTGTAAGGCTGTACTTGGGAAGGGCCGGTGTTCCCCTTTACACTAGCCCTTTTTCTGAAAACCAAAGAGGCGCCTGTGCTGGTCGCATTTGATTTTGATGGCACGATTACAGACCGAGACAGCCTGCAGGACTTCATACGTCGCATGCGAGGTTGGCCGGTCTGTTTTCGTGCCTATTTAGCGTGTGTGCCCCGTGTCTTGGTGTGGGATCGCGGTCCGCAGCGTCGACAGGCGATCAAGCATCGGTTTTTGCGCAGTGCCTTGGGTGGTTTGAGCCGGGAGCAGGTTCAGGTGTTGGCGGACACCTATGTGCGGGATTACGTGCCGCAGATAGTCCGCCCTGAAATGATGGAACGGGTCCGGGCCCACCGGGAGCGGGGCGATACGGTGGTGCTGGTCAGCGCCTCGCCGTCCATTTATTTGCAGCCTTGGGCAAAGGCACAGGGGATGGCTCAGGTGCTGGCGACAGAGCTGGCCTTTGATGAGCAAAAAGGTTGTGTGGGCATGGCCAGTGCAAATTGCTGGGGACAAGAGAAGGTCAATCGTCTTCAGGCTTGGCTGGGGGATAAACCCGTCGCACTGGATATGGCGTATGGCGATAGCCCGGGCGATGCGCAGATGCTGGCTCATACGCGTCAGCCCTGGTTGCGGGGACGGGATCAGGCTTTACCGAAACTGGAAGCCTAGTACGCGATTTTACGGCTTCTCCCGTTCGGTTTGAGTATCAGACTCAGGAGCCTGGGAGCAGGACCAAAGCCCAGTGCTAGAGATCAAAATAGCAAAATGCCCGACCAGAATCAGTTTCTGGTCGGGCAATTTTTTTGGAGCCATTTGTAGTGATTGAATCGGCGGAGATCAAGCCAGGCAGTGGTTTGATTCTGGCCGATGGTTCAGTTCTGATTGCGCTTGATCGCCATACCAATCAACAAGCTGGCCCAACCTTGTGTCAGCAAGTCAATACCCAGGATTAGTCCCAGAATCCATACGCTATTGCCGGGCCAGCCTGCCGCAATGATCAAACCGGCTGCCAGTGTAATCAGGCCGGAGAAAGCCATCCAGCCGCCGCCTGCCTGGGCCCGATTCTGGAACCAGATCCAGAGTCGGAATGCGCCGGAGGCAATCAGGAAGGCGCCAAAAATCAGAGTCAGGACGGTGGCACCTACCAAGGGGTTGCTAATGGCAATCAGACCGGCGAACAAGTACAAAATACCGCTCAGGCTCCAGAACAGAAAGCCGCGCCAGCCTTTGGAACTCCATGCATGAGCCAGATGCAGCACGCCGCCTATGCTCATCAGGATGCCGACATACACCACGCTGGCAACCGTGGCGCCAACCACGTAGATCAAGGCGATCAGACCCAAAATGATCAGGGCAATGCCCAAGCCGATAAACCATCCAGGTTTCAGGGGCAGTTGACGTAGCAACTCAGAGCGATTGTTGTCATGTGGACTTAAGGCCATCTATGTACTCCTTGCAAGGTTAAACCGACGCTACGGTCTTAACTTTACTCCAGACCTGGGCAAGGGCCTAGTGATAGGCAAGGAGACTGCGCCAGAAACACGAAGGCCCTACCGTTGCGGTAGGGCCTATGGGCCGCTCTGGCGGCGGTGAACTGTCATGATGACAGTTTGGGAAAGCTGTGTTTCAGACAGCTTACTGACACTATGTCAGTGGTTTCAATGTACGTTAGCTAATCAAAACCAGCCAATTATGGAAAACCCGGAAGTCTGAAACAAAGCCCTTCAAACCGTTTAAACAGGCGGCTTGAAGGGGCAGGAGACATGGCTTTAGTGGCCGTGTGCGCCCTGGTGACCCTGGCCAGCCTTGGTGTTCAAGGCACGGACCGGCGCGCTGATTTTCAGCTCTTCCTTCTGACCGGCGGCGTTCTGGATTTCCAGGGTGAGATCCACGGAGCTGCCTGCCTCAACCTGCTTGTCCAGACCCAGCAGCATGATGTGGTAACCACCGGGCTTCAGTTCCACAGCCTTGCCAGCGGGCAGGTCGATTTTTTCGACCTGGCGCATGCGCATGACTTCATTTTCCATGGCCATTTCGTGCACTTCCACCTGTTTGCTCAGGCTGCTGCTGGCACCCAGCAACTGAGCGTTGTCAGTGGATTGCAGCACCATGAAGGCGCCGGTGGCTTGCTGGCCGGGAACCGTGGCGCGGACCCAGGGATCGGTCACGGTGACTTCGGCCTGGGCCAGGGTGGGCAGACTCAGCAAGGCGGCCAGGGAGAAAAGAGAGCTAGCAATAGTACGTTTCATGTTGGTAATCCTGTTGAGGTTCACTTGCTCAAAGCCAGTACCTGGCGGATATCAGCCACGGCCTCTTCAGCCGTTTGCGTGTGACGCAGGGCGATCTGCAACTTGCCTTGCGTGTCGTACACATAGGTCAAGGCGCTGTGGTCCATGGTGTAGCTGGAGCCGGTAGGAACCTTTTGGTAGAAGACTTTGAAGTCGCTGGCGGTCTTGGCCAGCTCTTCTTCGGTGGGACGCAGGGCCACAAAACCGGGGTCGAAAGCCTGCATGTAGGCACGTAGCAGTTCGGGCGTATCGCGCTCCGGGTCAATGGAGATAAACAAGACTTGCAGCTTGTCGCCATCCTCGCCCAGCTGTTCCTTGATCTCGACGGCACGGGTCAGTGCTGTCGGGCAGACGTCGGGGCATTGAGTGAAACCAAAGAAGATCAGCACGATCTTGCCGCGATAGTCGGCCATGGTGCGACGTTGACCTTCGGTATCGAGCAAGCTGAAATCCTTGGCAAAGTCGGCACTGCTCATGTCCACACCTTCCAGATTACGAAAGGCAGGCTGCTTGGGGGCCTTGTCGCCGCAGGCGCTCAGGACCAAAGGAGTCGCCAGCATGGCAAGCAGCAGCTGGCGGCGTGAGAAGGAGGCGTTCATAGAAATATCCCGCTAATTGACAACATAGGGTGGCTGCGCCGCGCAGCCGAGGCTGGTCAGGAAACGAGCGAGGAGGGAGGCCCGCGCGCACTCAGGGGCGGGCCCGTCAGGGGAAGAACGGGAGCCGCCGCCTGTTGGGCAGTGTCCCAGGTAAATCGTGGTGTAGGTGTCAGATTCCAGGCAGGGCCGGGATCATCATTCAGGGCTTTTTGTGCCTGGGCCTGGGCGAACAGACAGGCCGCATGCAGGCTGTGTTGCTCGTCGTGCTGCGGGCCGTTGGGTAGCTGCTGGCTGCTCCATTGGGCCAGGAAGGGATCACCCTGAACGCACAGACTGAGCGCGGCCGCATTGGCCGGATCGGCGCTGGGCATGTAGCCATTGGGGATCAGGCCACGCAAAAACAGGGCGCAGATTGCCAGCACCAGTAAAAACCGGCTGCGAGTACCTGAGAAGGGGAATACGCAGTGCCTGACCATGATCAGAGCATTCTAGTACAGATGGAAATTTGTTTGCCCAGATTCTGTGGCACAGTAGACACCTATCATCAAGGAGCTTGATATGCGACAGATAGGTGGGGTGCTGAGCGCCTTGGTCATGGTCTTGGGACTGGCGGCGTGCTCAAGCCCGAACCGTTCCGATGACAGCAGCTGGAGTCGGCCGTCGGGCGTTGAAGTTTACGGGGAAGTGGATGCGGGGGTAGGGACGCGGCGGCAGTCCCACTAGGGAGACTGCCGCTTGCAGCGTTAAGCCAGGGCTTGGCCTGCGCTGTCAGCTGCATCCTGTTTTTTCACGATATCTTCAGGATCAGCTTCATCATTCAAGTGCGACAAGGCTTTGCTCAGGCTGTAGGCCGGTTCAAAGGAGTCGGGGTTGGCCATGGGCCAGCCCACGCGGAAAATCGTTTGACGATAGTGGCCGCGCAAGAGCTCGCCTTTTTTCAGATCCGGGAACAGGGCCGACATCACGCGCACTTCGCCATTGCTGATACGACGGGCAATATGGTGAGGGCGCAGCTGGTCCGGGTGTTCCAGGCCTGCAGCACCCAGCAATTCCGCCAGCGCTTTCAAGGTATTGCCGTGGAAACTGGCCACGCGCAGGGATTTGTCATCCACCACCAGGGCTTTTTGACGTTGCGGATCTTGTGTTGCCACGCCGGTCGGGCATTTGTCGGTATGACAGGCTTGAGCCTGAATGCAGCCAACGGCAAACATGAAGCCGCGTGCGCTATTGCACCAGTCGGCACCCAGGGCCATGATGCGAGCCATATCAAACGCGCTGATGATCTTGCCCGAGGCGCCCAGACGGATTTGCTCGCGCAAACCGATACCCACCAGCGTGTTATGAACCAGGCGCAACGCCTCGCGCAAGGGGGTGCCGACATGGTCAATGAACTCCACGGGGGAGGCACCTGTACCACCTTCAGCACCATCGACCACAATAAAGTCCGGTGTAATGCCTGTTTTCAGCATGGCTTTGGCAATGGCAAACCATTCCCAGGGGTGCCCGATACAGAGCTTGAAGCCCACGGGTTTGCCACCGGACAAGGTACGTAGCCTGGCCACGAATTCCAGCAGTTCTACAGGGGAGTGGAAAGCACTATGGCTCGCTGGCGAGTTGCAGTCCACGCCTTCTGGCACACCGCGCGCCAGGGCAATTTCAGGCGAAACCTTGGTGCCGGGCAAGATGCCGCCGTGGCCGGGTTTGGCCCCTTGCGACAGCTTGATTTCAATCATCTTGACGTGATCCTGGGTAGCGCGCTCGGCAAAGCGTTCGGGCGAGAAGTTGCCGTGTTCATCGCGGCACCCAAAATAACCCGAGCCAATATTCCAGATCAGATCGCCACCGTGGCGCAGGTGATAGGTACTGATGCCGCCTTCGCCTGTGTCATGGGCAAAATTGCCCATCTTGGCACCTTTGTTCAGGGCCAGAATGGCATTGGCCGACAAGGCCCCGAAACTCATGGCTGAAATATTCAGCACCGACAGCGAATAAGGCTTGGTACAGTCCGGCCCGCCTACATCAATGCGGAACTGCGAGTCCTTGATGTGCTTGGGGGTCATGGAGTGGTTGATCCACTCGTAGCCATTGTTATAGACCTCCTGATGGGTACCAAAAGGCTGCTTGTCGATTTCTTGTTTGGCGCGCTGGTACACCAGGGAGCGGTCGGCCCGCGAGAAGGGCAGTTGTTGCTCATCGCCTTCCAGAAAGTATTGGCGAATTTCCGGGCGAATGGCCTCAAAAATGAAGCGCAGATTGCCAATAACCGGGTAGTTGCGACGAATGGCGTGACGAGTTTGAGTGATGTCCACCAAGCCCTGAATGCACAGGGCCAGCCCTGGTATCGCCAGCCATAGCCAGCTTGCGCTTCTGAACAAGGAAAGCAGCAAGAAAAGGGCGGTCAGGCCAATGATGATGTAGAAGGCGGTGTAGCGTGTCAGCCACTTTTGCATAAAGACTCCTGCCAAGAAAACGGGGTGAGAGGCAGGATTTAGGGTACCTGCCCATCAGGCTGCCAACATCATAGAACGCTGCCGTACGGTTTGACCATGCCTGGACAGCGATAGTTTATGAAAACTAACAATGAAAAATTTTGTGACTGACCAAGGGATGAATGAGCGTGGATTGTTGAGCCATCAAAGGCTGGAAGGCATGCGGAGAAACTGCTGCGCCGCAGCATGAGATGGATGTTTTTACCTCATGGCTCATGCCTGAGGGCCTGGATAGAAACGGCAGGAACAGGGCATTCAGCCGTCTGTAATTGAATAGGTAGGTAAGCTATCTATATAATCATGCTTTAGCTACTGTTTGGTTTCCCTTTTCTTATGTTTGCCTTTGCTCCCTGGATCCAGCTGGATCGGCCTGCGCTTTTACATGGTCTGAATATGGCCATGGCTGCCTGGCTATCCTTTGGAATCGCCGTTCTGCTGTCCGTTGATAATCCTTTTTGGGCCGCCATGCCGGTGTGGGTCTTGTCTCAAGCCTACCGTGGGCTGGTGTACGAACGGGCCTTGTGGCGGATTCTGGGAACCTTGGTGGGAGCAGGGCTGGGGCTGGCGTTCTTGCATTTGCCCAATCCCTATTTGCAATTGCTGGGCATGGCGCTGGTAGTGGGGGTGGCCTCGGCCTTGACTCATGTGTTCCGGGGCGCCTTTTCCTACTTGCCCATGTTGGCGGGGATTACGATTGGCGTGGTGGTCTTGCCTTCGGTGCTGGCTCCGGATGCGTCATTGGATCTGGCCTTGTCGCGGGTGGAGTGCACCTTGATCGGGGTACTGGTAACCACCTTGCTCTGTTCCCGGACCACACCGCGCAGTCAACGCAAGACTTATTACCAGCGGGTGCGCGTCCTGGCGGCGGATGCCTTGCGCATTGCTGCCCATGCTTTGGGTCCGTCTTATCAGCAGCCGGATCAGAGTTCGTGGACTCGTGTTCGCCAGGAGATTGTGGATCTGGATGCGCAAGCCCGTATTCTGGCGGCGGGTTCTCTGGATGCTTATCGACGCCTGCCTTATGTGGATGCGTTCCTGTACGCCGTGATCGAGCTTCTGGCCGCCAGCGCGTTGATTGCCCAGCAACGGGAGCGGGGCCTGTCGCCAGCCGCGGATTATGTACAGGACTTGCAGGAACAGGCGCAGCGTTTGCAGGATGGTCTGAGCTTGCGGGTGCTGGGCAAGACAGCCTTGCGGCAAGAAGGGCAGATCAGCCTGGCGCGCTTGCGCCGTGCAATGGGACAAATACAAAGAGCGGAGCAGGGCTTGTTCGCTGAACGGGTGCAGCCTGAACGGCACCGTGTTCTGACGACGCCCGCCATCTCGGTGGATTGGCCCCTGGCCATCCGTACTGGCCTGATCAGTGGCTTGGCCGCATTCACGGCAGGCGGCGTGGCTTACGCTTTGGCCAGCCCCGCGCTGGAGCTGATGGCGATTGGGGTGTGTACCTTCTCCATTATTCTGGGTTCCATGCCGCGTCCCCAATTGATGAGCCGAACCATGTTTACCGGGATCGCGGTGGGTGTTCTGGTCGCCAGCTTTTATCGCTACGTCGTCCAGCCGCAGCTGGTCGAAGACTGGCAGGTCATTTTGTCCGTGCTTCCTTTTCTGGTGATCGGCGGGTTGTTACGTGCCAACCGTCCTACCTCGACCTGGGCCTTGGACGCGAATATGTGTTTCCAGTTGGCCAGTCAGGCCGGGATGGCGGCGGTCAGTTGGCCCGTCATCATGAAGGAGTCCTTGCCTTTGCTGGCGGGCTCCGCGGTGGTGTGCAGTGCCTTCTTCCTTCTGCCTCGCCGTACTCATCCTCGTGGGCAAGCCTTGGTAAGGCGTGTGGTGCGTGAACTGTATCCCCTGATCAAGCGTTCGCGTCCACGCCTGTTCCGGGTCTGGCGTGCGCGAGTAGCGCGGCAATGGGTGCGCCTCTGGCACTGGATGGGAGAGCAGACTCCCCATGGCTTGCTGTCCTTGATCAACCTGGGGCATGCAGTGGTCGCGTTAAAGCGGCTCGCCAAACGCGGGCCGGAGCAGCAAGCCTGTGTGGTGCTGGTCTGTGAATTGCTGGAAGGGTTTGAGCATCAGCCCGTGGAACTGGCCCAGCAACTGCTGCGTATCAGCCAGTCGTGTACCGATACGGTATTGATGCAGGCGATTATGGATGTCGCCCAGTCCTTGCAGGGAGCGGCACCGATTCTGGTTTATGCTTACCCGCCTAATGCTATGCCTCGTGCTGTGGAGACCTCCTGATGAATCACCAACTTTATGAACGGTTTGGCTTGTCCATGATTGTGCTGGCGCGCCTTTACCGTCGTGAATTGGATCAGACCCTAGTGCGTTACGGTGTGTCCGAGGCCACCATTTTGCCTATCCGCTATCTGGCTCAATTGGGCGAACCGATACGGCAAGGACAACTGGCACGCATGATGCGGCTGGAGGGACCAACGCTGGTGCGCCTGATCGATCAACTGGAGTCCGGCGGTCTGCTGGCGCGCCTGCCCGACGAGCAGGACAAGCGTGCACGCCTTTTGTGCCTGACCGACAAAGGGCGCGACTTTCACGAACGATTGCTGGAGCTGCTGCGCCAGTCTCGTGCTCCCTTGTTTGAAGGGATTCCAGACGAAGATATAGAAGCCGCCTTGCGCTGCTTTGATCAGTTGGCCAGCAATCTGGGGCTGGAGGCAACAGATATGTCCAGCCTGTTCGGGGACTGAACCGCGCTGGCTCCTTAATACGTAAGCGCATGTTCCAGATGGTGAGAGAACCCTGAAGCTGGTTTCCTGTCGTTTTTCTTTATGTTTGAATAAACCGTCCTTGTTTGCTTGATAAGGAGGGTCTGTCATGAACGATGTGGATCTGGCTAGCCTGGTCAAAACCATGAGCGATGCCAAACTGACGCTGGCAACGGCCGAGTCATGTACGGCGGGTTTGATTGCTTCCACTCTGGCCGATCAGAAAGGGGCGGCCGCTGTGCTCGATTGTGCTTTTGTGACGTATTCACCGCAGGCCAAGTATCGCTGCCTGGGCGTGGACCAAAGCGTGTTGTCGGCAAACAATTTATGCAGTGAGGCGGTGGCCCGCGCCATGGCCAAGGGCGCGGCTGAATTGACTCCTGCCAATCTGATTATTGCCAACACCGGCGTGGCCGATGATATTGCCGAGCCACAGATTCCCGCCGGAACACAGTGTTTCGCGTGGCTGTTCAAGCCTCAAGACAGGTTTGATCCTTTGGTGATTTATACCGAAACCATTGTTTTTGACGGTAACCGCGATCAAATCCGGCAGCAAAGCGCACGCTACGCCTTGGGGCGCATCGAGCATTGGTTGCGACTGGCCAAACAAGAACGCCAGGGCGTGAACCCTGGCGTTTGATACCGCTAGCTGGATGAGCTAAGCCTGCAAAGGCTTAGTTCTCCAGGTACTTGCGCCAGACGCGTGGCAGGATACCGCCATGACGCCAGTACTCCATATCCTCAACCGTATCCAGACGCACAATCACCGGCACGGACTGGATGCTGCCATCCAGACGGTGGATGATCAGTTCGGCTTGTGAGCGCACACCCAGGTTTTCTTCCAGGCCCTTCACATCAAAGGTTTCGGTGCCGTCCAGACCCAGGGTGTCGGCGTTGGTGCCGTCCTGGAACTGCAGGGGCAGCACACCCATACCGACCAGGTTGGTGCGGTGAATACGCTCGAAGCCTTCTGCGACCACGGCCTTCACACCCAGCAAAGCAGGCCCCTTGGCGGCGGAGTCGCGGGAAGAACCGCAACCGTAGTTCTTGCCAGCAATCACCAGCAAGGGAACCTGACGCTCCTGATAGGTCTGGGCCGCTTCAAAAATACGCATCACTTCGCCTTCAGGCATCACCTTGGTAACACCGCCTTCCACGCCGGGAACAATCTTGTTGCGCAGACGAATGTTGGCGAAGGTCGCACGTTTGACCACTTCGTGGTTGGCACGACGCGTGGTGTAGTTGTTGAAGTCTTTTTGCTCCACACCCTTGGACAACAGGAAGTCAGCGGCCGGTGTGCCCAGGCTGATCGAACCCGATGGCGAGATGTGGTCGGTGGTGATGGAGTCACCCAGAATCGCCAGCGGACGCATGCCGCGCAGGTTGGCGACGGGAGCCGGTTCGCGCTGCAAGCCGTCAAAATAGGGCGGTTTGCGAATGTAGGTGCTGTCTGCTTCCCATGGGTAGTGGCCGCCATTGCTTTCGCGGGCCAGGGCGTCCCAAGGCTCGCCACCGTCGTACAGCTCGGCGTAGCGCTCGATGAACAGGTCGCGGTCGTAAGCGCCGTGGATGGCTTCTTGCACTTCGGCAGATTTGGGCCAGATGTCGCTCAGGTAGACGTCTTTACCGTCCTGGTCTTTGCCCAGCGGGTCGCGGGTCAGGTCCACATTCAGGTTGCCGGCCAGGGCGTAGGCCACGACCAGAGCGGGCGATGCCAGGTAAGCAGCGCGTACGTTGGCGTGAATACGGCCTTCAAAGTTGCGGTTGCCCGACAGCACGGCAGTAGCAATCAGCTTTTCCGATTCAATCGCATTGACGATATTGGCAGGCAGCGGTCCCGAACCACCGTTACACGTGGTGCAGCCAAAACCGGCAATGTTGAAACCCAGCACGTCCAGGTCATCTTGCAGTTGGGCGCGTTCCAGCACGTCGGCGGTTACTTGGCTACCCGGTACCAGCGAGGTCTTGACCCAGGGCTTGCTGCGCAGGCCACGAGCCACGGCGTTGCGAGCCAGCAGACCGGCGGCCATCATATTGGCGGGGTTGGCGGTATTGGTACAGGAGGTAATGGCAGCAATGACCACATCGCCATCATTCAGAGCGAAGTCCTCGCCTTCCACGGGTACGGCACGCTGCGGGTCGTAAGGACGGCCAGCAATTTTCTGGTGATGGGCGGGGAAGGACTGGGCAGCGGTATCCAGATCCAGGTGATCTTCAGGATTGCTGGGGCCAGCCAGGCTAGGCTTGATGCTGCTCAGATCCAGTTTCAGCACGGTGTCGTAAACAGGAGCGGGAGCGGCCGGATCGCGCCACAGCTTTTGAACCTTGCTGTATTGCTCGACCAGATCAATCTGCTCTTGCGGACGGCCTGTCATGTGCATGTAGTGCAGGGCGGCGTCGTCAATGGGGAAGAACACGGCGGTGGCGCCGTACTCCGGTGCCATATTGGCGATCATGCCGCGGTCGCCCAGAGACAGCTCGTCCACGCTGGGGCCGAAGAACTCTACAAACTTGCCGACCACGCCCAGTTCGCGCAGTTTTTGCGTGATGACCAGTACCAGGTCAGTAGGCAGTACGCCGTCATTCATCTTGCCGGTCAGCTCGATACCCACCACGGCAGGCAGGGCGATGGCTACGGGCAGACCCACCATCACGGCTTCGGCTTCAATACCACCCACACCCCAGCCCAGAATGCCCAGGCCGTTAACCATAGGCGTGTGGCTGTCGGTGCCCACACAGCTGTCGGGGTAGACCAGAGCCACGTCCTGGCCTTCTTCGGTCCAGACAACCTGACCAATGTGCTCGATGTGCAATTGGTGCATGATGCCTTTGCCGGGCGGCACGACTTTCACGCCATCAAAGTTGCTGGAACACCAGCGCAGGAAGGCAAAGCGCTCGCCGTTACGTTGGTATTCGCGTGCCAGGTTGACGTCGGCCGCCTTGGGGTTGGCCCAGCTGTCCACTTGCAGGGAGTGGTCAATAATGACGTCAATAGGGACTTGGGGGCGCACGCGGCTGGCGTCACCACCGGCTGCTTGTACGCCTTCGCGCAAGGCCGCCATGTCCAGCAACATCACCAAACCCAGAATGTCCTGACCAAATACGCGGGCAGGGTAGAAGGTGATGCCGTCGCCCACTTTGCGCTGGAGCAGGGAATCAATTTCCTGATCCACGTCGGCGTGACGCACGGCCTTCTGCCGACAGAGGTTTTCCAGCAGAACGCGCAGCGAGTACGGCAGCTTTTCAATACCGGGGATGTCGGCGATAGGAACGTAACGTACGGAACGTCCGTTCAGGGACAGCGTTTCTAGGGCAAGAGACTGAGACATGGCAAACGATTCATCCGTAATAAGAAGCCAGGAAAGCAGGGCCAACCTGAGCAAGAATAATCAATAAAATTATGCGTCTGGAGCCTTGATAAAACAATTAAATTGTATTTTGTTTGTATATAATACAATAAAACGATCCGGGATCGCTTCGATTTTTAGGAATGTCGGCATGAAAAGCCAATCTAATTCTTTGCATGTCACCTTGGCGCATCGCCTGCTGGACTACGTGCGGGCAGGGCATTTGCAGGCCGGGCATCATTTGACGGAACAATCGCTGGCCGAAGCGCTGGGTGCGTCGCGCTCGCCCATACGGGGGGCGCTGGCCTATCTGGCGGAAAAAGGCATTGTGGGCGCGCAGCCGCCCCGGCGCGGCCTGTATCTGTTGAAAGGGGCCGACCAGCTTGGTGTGATCGAAGAAGAGCTGGGCACCAGCCAGGACGACCAGATCTACTTGCAACTGGCCCGCGACAAGCTCTCGGGCATTTGGGGCGACACCTTGTCGGAAAACGACGCCATGCGTCGATACGGCCTGACGCGCGAGCGTGTGCGCCGCATTCTGGCGCGTGCCGCCAATGAGGGCTGGATGGAGCAACGCGCCAGCAAGGGCTGGTCTTTTCTGCCCATGATTGACGGCCCCCAGGCCTGCGAAGAAAGCTATACCTTGCGTCAGATGCTGGAACCCGCTGCCATGCTGCTGCCCGGCTTTGCGATTGACTCCACCGTCTTGCGTCGAGTGCGGCTGCAACAGCAAGCCTTGGCCGACGGTGGCTGGCGTCACGCCGGACATGCCGAGATGTATCAGGCCAATGCCACCTTCCACGAAGCCTTGGCGTCCTTGTCCGGCAATCGCTTTATTGCCCAGACCGTGACACGTCAGAACCAGCTGCGGCGCTTGCTGGAGTATCAGGAAACGCTGGATCGGGAACGTATTCGTCGCCAATGTCTGGAGCATCTGGCGATTCTGGACTTGCTGGAAAAGGGCGAACGCGCCCAGGCCTCCGCCTTGCTGGCCCGCCATCTGGGCAACGCCAGCGAGGAAAAAGTGCAGCAGCTGGAACGACAACAGCAGCGCACGACCCGATCAGATTCTTTTAGTGAACCGATTGTCTCTCACGCCGAACCCATGGAGGAGACGGCGCAATTTTCTTTAATGGCGCAAGCCAAGAACCAGGAATAACGTGATGAAGCAAAAATCCCTTCCCGCCGTGTTCATGCGTGGTGGCACCAGCAAAGCCTTGATGCTGAATATTGCAGACCTGCCTGCCGAGCGCGACGACTGGACGCCTCTGTTTTCCGCCGCCATGGGTACGCCGGACCCTTACGGTCGCCAACTGGACGGTATGGGCGGTGGTGTTTCCTCCTTGTCCAAGGTTTGTATTATCGGCCCGTCCAGCCATCCGGACGCCGATGTGGACTACACCTTTGCGCAAGTGGCGATCAAGGAAGAGAAGGTGGATTACCGCGGCAACTGCGGCAATATGAGTTCTGCTGTGGGCCCTTATGCGGTAGAGCAGGGCATGGTCAAGGTTGAGGATGGCGAAGCGTGTGTACGCATCCTGAACACCAATACCAACAAGATCATCCACGCCCATTTCACGGTGGAAGATGGCCAGCCCCGTTATGACGGCGATCTGTCCATTCCCGGCGTAGGTGGCACAGGTTCGCCTATCCGTCTGGACTTTGTGGAACCGGGCGGTGCCTCTACCGGCTCGTTGCTGCCTAGCGGTGAATTGACCGAATGGCTGGATGTGCCCGACGTAGGCCGTATCGAAGTGTCGCTGGTGGACGCGGCCAACGCAGCAGTGTTTGTCCGTGCGGCCGATGTAGGTCTGACCGGTCTGGAGTTGCCCGACTGGCTGGAAGCCCACCCTGAAGTACTGGAGCGTCTGGACGCGATTCGTGTACAGGCCTCGGTGCGCATGGGCATTGCTCCCGATGTGGAAGCGGCACGTCAGATTCGCATCGTGCCCTTTGTCTGCATCGTGTCGCCCGCACAGGACAACCCCACCTTGTCCGGCGAGGTGGTTCCCGCCAAAGAGATTGATCTGGTTGCCCGCGTGATTTCCAACGGCCAGCCGCACCGCGCCTTGCCTCTGACTATCTCGCTGTGTACCGCTGTGGCCGCTCGTTTGACGGGCAGCCTGCCGTCGCAATGCCTGTCCGACTCGGTTGCCCCCCAAGGCCCGCTGCGTCTGGGCATGCCGTCCGGCGTACTGACAGTAGGTGCGGAAGTGGAAAAGAAAGACGGCCAGTGGTTTGCCAAGGCCGGCTCCTTCTACCGTACCGCTCGCCGTCTGTTTGATGGCCGTGTCTGGGTTCCCGGCAAGGCCTTGAAAGACTAATCGACGATACGCAAGTCCTGCGAGGGCGAACGCCCGAAGCGGGACTTGTAGTCTGCACAGAAGCGGCCGAAATGGTTGAAACCGCAACGCAAGGCAATCTCGCTGACCTGGGTGCCGGGTGTGGCGGTGCGTATGGCTTGCTGGGCCGCTTCCAGACGAATCTGCTTTAAAAACTGCATGGGGCTCAGCCCCCGTTCGGTGCGAAAGGCCAAGGTCAGGCTGCGCACACTGGCACAGGCGGCGGAGGCAATCTGCTCCAGCGTCAGGGCTTCGTCCAGACTGGCCCGCATGAAATCCTCGGCTCTTTGTACCCGGCGCGAACTGGCCGGGCGCACGCTTTGCTGCAATTGCTGACTGTAGTTACCCGGCTGGGTATGAAACAGATGCAGCAAAAGATTGTCCTCGGCCTGACGCGACCACTGATCCATTTCCGGCGGCAAATGCCCGCCATAAGCCAGCAAGCTGCCAATCTGGTGCTGCCAGGCACAGCCGTGCGGCGAATCCAGAGACATGCCCGCGGCAAACTCAATCGGCCTGTCCAGGCTCAGGCCCAAGGTTTGACGGGCCACTTCTTCCAGTCGGTGGCGCGGAATCTTCACCAAAAACTGTTCACAGCCCTGTTCCCAATCCAGTTCAACCTGGAGGGAAGGGGAGATCACGCTGGCAATTTTAGGGTTGGCCTGGACGTACTCCCGACCAACCCGAATACAGGATCGTCCCTGTATTGGCACCTGAAACAGCAGAAAGTCTTCCAGAATCCCCGGCGAGACCTGCACCGCCGCGCCATATTTCAGCAAGACAAAGGAAAAGCTGTGGCTGCTGGCATAGCGCAGGGACGCATCGACCGGGCCGTCATTCCAGGTCAGGCGGTGCTCGGTCAAAAAGCCGGCCGTCTCGCTGCGTGTCTGATCCGGGCAGCGCGATTCAAAGCGCGGCGCACTGTGTTGCAAGGGGGCCAGCCCTGACATAAACCACGCTTGCATGATGTGTGTCTCCAAATTTTTGCCGGTTAGGGATAAGGCTTGCCGTATCTGGATAGCCGCCCATTCTGCGCCGGTCTAATGTATTTCAAACCTAAAACAGTAGTCCTGACCCGGCACCTTAGCAGATTGGGATACGACTGGGAATTGCTGTATTCACGTAGTCCCTTGGGCCCGTCTTCTCTGGCCTGCAGGACAAGCGCCGCATAAACCACAGGCGTGAGGGATACACAGCTTCTAGCGTATTGGGGGTGGTCCCAGGCAGAACTGAAGTCCAGTTTTTTGAAAGACAGAGGACGGAGACAAACATGAAAAAACAAGTGGCGTTCTGTATGAGCACGCTGGCTTTGGCCCTGGCCTGTAGCCCGGCATCCAGTCAGGAAGTATTCAAGGTCGGTTTGCTGACCACCTTGTCCGGCCCCGGCGCGGCCATTGGCGCAGAAATCCGTGATGGTTTCGAGCTGGGTCTGAACCACTCGGGCGGCAAGCTCGGCGGGGTGGATGTCGCCCTGACGGTGCTGGACGATCAGCAAAAACCGATGGAAGGCCGTCAGGCCGTGGACCGTCTGGTCAAGCGCGACAAGGTCGATGTGATTACCGGCATGGCCTTTTCCAATGTGCTGCTGCCCGTGATGCCGACGATTTTGAACAGTGACACGGTCTACATTTCCGCCAACACCGGCCCGGCCGATTACGCGGGCGAGCGTTGCCACCCCAATTTCTTCAGCGTGTCCTGGCAGAACGAGGATATTCCCGCCGCCATGGGCAAGTATGTGACCGATCAGGCGCACAAGAAAGTCTATCTGATCGCCCCCAACTATCCCGGTGGTCGTGAATCCATTGAAGGCTTCAAGCGCCTGTTCAAGGGCGAGATTGCCGATGAAGTTTATGTGAAGGTCGGCCAGATGGACTACGCCGCCGAACTGGCCCAAATGCGGGCTTCCGGTGCGGATGCAGTGTTTTTCTTCCTGCCCGGTGGCATGGGCGTGTCCTTTATCAAGCAACTGATCAACTCGGGCCTGTCCTCGCAACTGGCGGTGTACACCCCGGGTTTCTCAGCCGACCAGGACACGATCGCCGCGATTGGTGAATCCATGAAGGGCATGGCCAACGCCGCCCAGTGGTCGCCGGATCTGGATAACCCGGTCAATAAGCGCTTTGTGGCGGATTTTGAAAAGACCTACGGACGCCTGCCTTCCATGTATGCCTCTCAGGGCTACGACGCCGCCTTGTTGCTGGACGGTGCCTTGAAGGCGGACCCCAAAGCCGCCACCGACCGCGAAGCCCTGCGTAAAGCCTTGCGCAGTGCACCGTTCGAATCCGTACGCGGCGCCTTTGCCTTTAACAACAACCAGTATCCGGTTCAGACCTACTACATGCGTGAAGTGGCCCCGAATGAAAAGGGCCAGATGAGCAACAAGATTGTGTCCACCGTATTCGAGCAGTTCCAGGATCATTTTGCACCGCAGTGCAAGATGGAAAAGTCATAAAGAGGGTGTGTCAAGCATCCGGCAGCAAGGAGGTAATGATGAGCTATAGCAACGAACAGCTGTCCGCACTGGTGCGGGGAGACAGCGTACATAAATCGGTCTATACCGACCCTGAGATCTTCCGTCTGGAGATGGAGCGCATTTATGGCCGTGCCTGGATCTACATCGGCCACGACAGCCAGGTGTCTAATCCCGGCGACTACCACACCACCTTGTTGGGCGGGCAGGACGTCATCATGGTGCGCGGCAGCGACAAGAAGGTGTACGTGCTGTACAACCGCTGCCCGCACAAGGGCGCGAAAGTGGTGGCTGATGGCTGTGGCAATGCCGGCAAGTTTTTCCGTTGCCCTTACCACGCCTGGACCTTCAAGCTGGACGGTCAGCACCTGGCCGCGCCGATGAAAAACGGCCTGGAAAACACCTGCTTTGATCCCAAGCACCCGGACTTCTCCATGCGCCGTGTGGCTCGTGTGGAAAGCTACCGTGGTTTTGTGTTCGCCTGTCAAAGCGCCCACGGCCCGGATCTGAAAGAGTTTTTGGGCCCCATCATCACTTCCATCGACAACCTGTGCGATCGCTCGCCCGTGGGTGAAGTGGAAGTGGCCGGTGGCAGCTTCAAAGTCTGGCAGCCTTCCAACTGGAAAGTGTTCTACGAGAACCTGCACGACACCATGCACGCCAACGTGACGCACGAGTCGTCCTACGTGGCTGCCCGCGAGCAGGCCGAAGACTACGGCTCCATGCCGCTGGAACTGCACATCATGGACGGTAACGGCGAGCCTTACGGTTTCTGGGAAAAGCTGGACCTGTACGCCTTTGATAACGGCCATGGCTACATGGAAGGCATTTTCAATCCCGGCGCCATCGAAACCGATCCGATCACCAAGGCGCACTACGAAACCTTGAAAGAAGCCTACGGTGAAGAAAAAGCCCTGAACATTCTGGGCGAGAACCGTCACAACAGCATTATTTACGGCAGTGGCTCGCCACACACCGTGTTCCAGCAGTTTCGTGTGATTCGCCCTGTCGCGGTGGACCGCACCCACGTGGAAATTCAGCTGTTCCGCCTGAAGGGCGCACCAGACGATATTTACAAGCGTGGCCTGATGTACGCCAACCTGATCAACTCACCTTCGTCCAACGTGATGCCGGACGACATTGAAGTCTATGGCCGTTGCCAGGAAGGCAACAAGACCAAGGGCGGCGAATGGGTCAGCATGCACCGCTACGACGGCACCGACAAGCCTATCGAAGGCGGCATGGTGGCCACCAACGGCACCAGTGAACTGCCCATGCGCAACCAGTTCCGCGCCTGGAAGCATTTCATGACCACCAGCCTGTACGACGCGCCGGCGCAGTCGGAAGACAGTGGTAAAGCCACGGTGCGTTCGGCTTCTGGTGAGCCTATCGCCCCAGCAACACAGGCTTAAGCGGGCTGCTGTCCGAGCCAAGGAGAATTCTTATGTTGTTTGATATTGATTTTGACGTCAGCGTGGATCAGGTCACACCTGTGACGCTGAGCCTGGAAGCCATCCGCGAAGTGGAGCAGTTCATCTACCACGAAGCTCGTCTGCTGGACGAGCGCCGTTGGCAAGCATGGCTGGATCTGTGGACCGAGGAGGGCATGTACTGGATTCCTCATAGCTACGACCAGGAAAGCCCTTACGAGCACATTTCCCTGTGCTGGGAAAACAAGCTGCTGCGTGAACTGCGTATTCGTCGTCTGGAAAACCACCGTAACTGGTCCCAGCAGCCGATTACCCAGTCCTGCCGCGTGCTGGGCAATGTGATGATCGACGGCACCGATCCGGAAGGCTATCTGGTGGTGCGCTCCAGCTTCCATTCCATGGAATGGCGCGGTAAAGATCCGGTCTACCGCGTGGGCAGCCTGATTCACAAGCTGCAAGCCCAGGAAGGCGGTGGCTGGAAGCTGCGCATGAAACAGGTGAACCTGGTGGATCGTGACGCGGTTCACGGCGCGATTCAGGTGTACATCTAATGTCGGCAGCCCATCACACAGCCTTGCTGGCCCTGCATTATCAAAACGATGTCCTGCACGCTGATGGCCTGATCCGTGTGGGGGTAGAGGCCAACAGCCCTCAGCGTCAGGCCTTGATTGAGGCTGCAGGCCGTTTGCTGGCGCAGGCTCGCGCACAGGGCGTGCCCATTGTGCATGTGCGGGTGGGCTATCGGCCTGACTATGCCGATCTGCTGTGCAATGCACCGATTCTGCACAATGTGAAACGCATCGGTGCCATGCAGACCGGCAGTTGGGGAGCCCAGTTCTTTGACGGGCTGGCTCCCTTGCCCAACGAATTTGAAGTCCATCACACGCGCATCAATGCGTTCTTCGGTTCCGCGCTGGAGCCGGTAGTGCGTCGTTTGGGCGTGGAGCGTCTGGTGATTGCCGGTGTCGCCACCCATTCCGTGGTGGAAAGCACGGTGCGCCATGCGGTGGATATGGGCTATGAAGTGGCTGTGGTGGCCAGCGCCTGCGGCGCACCGCCCGCCACGCATGAAGCCTCCCTGGCCAGCATGAGCCTGATTGCTCATATTGATCGGGATGAAGATTGGGCAGCCGTCTTTGGCGCGCCACAAGCACAGTAGGAGAAGCACATGCAGCAGGACATGAAGGTGAATTTACAGGGTAAGGTCGCCATCGTGACCGGGTCCACACAAGGGCTGGGGGCGGATATCGCCCTGGCTTTGTGTGCCGCCGGTGCGTGGGTGCTGATTGTGGGTCGCAGCCAGGAAGAAGGCCAGCGTACCGAGGCGCGTTTGCAGGCCGTGGGCAAGGCCCAGTTCATGGCCGCCAATATTTGTGACGATGCGCAGCTGGATGCCTGCGTGCAGGCGGCCCTGGCACAAACCGGGCGTATCGACATTGTGGTGAACAATGCCTGTTCCTATGGGGACGAAGGTCTGGCCTCCAGCCGGGAGCTGTGGCATCAGACGCTGGATGTGAATCTGATCTCCAGCGCGATTCTGGCCCAGAAAGCCACGCCGCATATGGGGCAGGGCGGGGTCATCATCAATATGGGCAGTACGGGCGGCAAATTCGGCGTGGCCGGACGTGCGCTGTACCCGGCTTCCAAAGCGGCCATTCTCCAGTTCACCAAAAGCTTGGCCGTGGAATTGGCGCCTTCGGGGATTCGGGTGTTGACAGTTTCGCCCGCCTGGACCTGGTCGCCGTCCGTCGAACGCATGAGCGGTGGTTCGCGTGAGCTGGCCAATCAGGTGGGGGCGCAGGTTCATCCTTTGGGCCGAGTCGGTTCCGGCGAAGAAGTGGCTCAGGTGGTCTTGTTTGCCGTGTCGGGCGCGGCTTCCTGGATGACAGGGATTGATCTACCCGTGGACGGTGGCTTTTCCGTGCTCGGGCCAGAGCAGGGCAAGTCGCCCCGTCACTGGTTTGAACGCTGGCAGGCGCAGTCGTCTGGCTCATAAATCAAAAAGTGCGGTAAAAGAGGTCCAGGGCTTGTGAACACCTGTTTCTTGCTGCGGGTTCACAAGCCCTGACCCCGTTCAGGGCAATTTAAAAAAGGTGTGGGATGACAGACTCAACAAATAAAAAATCGTATGCCGTCATTGTGGTGGGCAGTGGCATCAACTCCCTGGTATGTGCCGCCTTGCTGGCGCAAAAGGGTAAACAGGTCTTGGTACTGGAACGTAACGACCGTGCGGGTGGGTGTATCCGTACCGAGGAGCTGTTCCCCGGTTTTACTCATGAGCTGCTGTCGTCCTGGTATCCCTTGTTCACTTCCGGTGCTGCCTACGCTCGTCTGAAAGACGATCTGGCCGCGCAGGGCGTGGAGTTTCTGGAAAACGGCTATACCACCGGCGTGGTGGGCAGCGATGGCAAGGGCATGGCCCTGCGTCACGATGTGGGCGATTCGATTCAACGTATCAATGCTCTGCAAGCCGGCGATGGCGATGCCTTCGGGGCCATGTGCAGCCAATTGTTCGAGCGCGATGCAGGCCTGACCTTTGGCTTGCTGGGCACCGAGCCTTATAGCCGTGGCTTGTTGGGTCTGCTGTTCTCGCAATGGCGCAAGCGTCGCATGGACGGCATGGTTCAGTACGGACGTGAGTCCCTGGAGTCCTTCCGCCGCTGGGCAGACCGTGAACTGAAAGATGACCGCGTGCGCGGCATGATGGCTCCCTGGGTCTTGCACTCGGGCCTGGGCCCTGACGATGCCTGCTCGGCCTTGATCGGCAAGCTGACCTTTGCCGCCGTGGTGGCCGGTGGCATGCCGGTGGTGAAAGGCGGTGGCCAGAATCTGGTGCGTGCGCTATGCGCCATTATTGAAAAGGCCGGTGGCCGTATTCAACTGAACACCGAAGTAGAAGAAATTGTGCTGGAAGGACAAAAAGCCCGTGGCGTGCGTGCCGGTGGCCAAGTCTACGAAGCCAGCCATGTCGTGTGCAACGTCACGCCGCCACAGCTCTATGGTCGTCTGTTGCCGGGCGCGCCCGCCCAGGTACGTGAGCAAGCCAATGCCTACCGCTTCGGCCGTGGTGATATGCAAATTCATCTGGCGCTGGACAGCATGCCTAACTGGAGTGATCAGGAGCTGCTGAAAGTACCGTTGCTGCACTTGTCCGACAGCCTGGAAGACGTCAGCATGAGTGTGGCTCAAGCCAATAATGGCCTGATCCCCGCCAAGTTCACCGTGGCTATCGGCCAGCCTTGCTCTTTGGACCCCAGCCGTGCGCCGGAAGGCAAATGGATTCTGTGGATGCAGATGCAGGACATGCCGTCCAAACTACGCGGCGATGCCGCCGGCAAGATTGATGTTCCTGCCGACGGCAAATGGACTGAAGAAGTCAGCAAGGCCGTGGCCGAACGCATCATCGATCAACTGGAAGGCGTCATGCCCGGTTTGCGTCAGCAAATCGTGGGCCAGAAGGTACTGTCACCGGCGGACCTGGAATCCATCAACTGCAACTTGGTGGGCGGCGACCCGTACTCGGGCATTTGCTCCCCCGACCAGTTCTTCTGGATGCGCCCCTTCGCCGCCAGTAACGGTGCCCGGTCCCACGCCACACCGTACAAGAACGTCTATCACATCGGTGCGTCTACTCACCCCGGCCCCGGCTTGGCGGGAGCGTCCGGATTCATGGTGGCGGAGCAGATTCGTTAAGCACTCTTGCGCCTGAGGCTTGATACTTGCAGGCAGAAAACCGGCCAGGATAGGTGTTGTGCACCTGCTCTGGCCGGTTTTTTTTGCTACTTCGTATTCACTTGAAAGAGGATTTGATCCTGTGTGACAGCTAGCCAAGGAGCTGAAAACGGACCAGCGCTCAGTTCAGAAGCGTTTATCGCCTAAAAAAACTGCTATCTCGCCAATAGCTCATGCGCCAAGCAGACAATAGTTCGGTATTCTGTGCATGTTTTCTGCTGCCCTGCCGGTTTCATGCGTGGGGCCTTATTGTTTAGCCGGAGTTTTTCTGATGCACGCTTTTCGCCGTTCGCGCCTGTGTGCTTTTTTGCCCTTGTGGCTGCTGGCTGTGGTGCTGGCCGTAACGACTGTCCCTGCGACGGCCGAGACAGGAGCCTGGACGCCTGCGCAGGCCAGTGAATCCCTGAATGAATTGCGGGACACCTTGCAAACCGTGCAGGAGCGTTTGCAGAAAAATGACGGTTTAAGTGATTCGGATCTGGTGGCCCTGCGCAATCAGTTGTTGCTGGCGCAAGAGCAGGCGCAGGAAACGAGTGTGCGTCTGGAGCCGGAGTTGCTCAGTGTGACGGCACGCTTGAGTCAGTTGGGGCCGGTAGACGATCCGGCTGGGGAGTCCGAGGACATTGCCCGCCAGCGTGCGCAGTTGCAGCAGTCGGTGACCGAGCTGGACGGCATGATCAAGCTGGCCCGTTTGATCGGGGTGGAAACCACGCAAGGTCTGGATCAGGTGTCCAAGCAGCGCCGTGTGATTTTTCAGGCAGAGCTGGGTCGGCAGTCGCAATCGGTCTTGACGCCGCGTTTCTGGCGCAATGTGTCGCGTGACTTGCCAGGTGATCTGGCGCGGGTGGAACGCATGCGCAAGGATCTGGCCCAACGTGTCACGGACTTGCCCGCCTATGTGCTGTGGTCGGCAGGTGCTTTGGGCTTGGCGTTGCTGGGCCTGTCGGTCTGGGCGGTGCGGGGGCTGGAGCGCTTTACCATCAGTCATACCAAGCCCTCGCGCTTGCGACGCTCTTTTTATGCGACAGCCTTGATTGTGCTCTACAGTCTGACGCCCGGTTTGCTGGCCTCGGTGGCAGCAGGGCTGTTTTACTGGAACGGCAATCTGGCCCCGGATCTGGCCAGCTTTGTGTCCAAATCCGTCTTTGCCTTGTACCTGGGTGGCTTTGTCACGGGAATGGGGCGTGTGCTCTTGTCGGCACAGCGTCCTAGCTGGCGCTTGCCGCCTATCCCCAGCACGGTGGCCCTGAAGCTGGCCTGGTTGCCGCTTGCGCTGGGGATCATGGTGGCCTTGACCTGGATGTCGCAGCAATTGCTGGGATTGATCAACGCCACGCTAAGCACCACTTTGCTGGTTAACAGCTTCAACACGCTGACCCTGAGCATTTTTATTGCGATTGCCGCCTGGAATTTAAGTCAGGGGCGTGAAAAGACACCGGCGCCGGAAGGTGGCGAGGATCCCCAGAAAACCGTCCATGTCCAGCAAGGGGCAACCTGGTTGCGCGCGATTCCCATCACCCTGGGTGTGGTGATTGTGCTGGGCATGATTGCCTTCTTGCTGGGTTATATCGCGCTAAGCAGCCTGATTGTGCAGGAGATGCTGTGGCTGAGTCTGGTGATTTGCACCTGCTATGTGCTGGTTGCATTGATTGCCGATATTGGCCAAAGCCTGCTGCTGCAGTTCAAGGAAAAACGGGCCGCCAATGAGTGGACCAGCACGCAATTGCGCGGCAGCAGCCAGATCGTGATTGTGCTATCCGGGGCGCTGCGTCTGTGCCTGATTATCACGGCGATTACCCTGGTCCTGCTTCCCTTTGGGGAAGACCCCACGCAGTGGCTGCAGCGTCGTTTGGGCTTTTTGGTCAAGGGCTTTTCTTTAGGGCAGGTGCAGCTAAAACCGAGCTCCGTCCTGGTGGCGGTGCTGATTCTGGTGCTGGGCATTTTGTTCGTCAAAGCCTTGCAGCGCTGGGTTGCCAACCAGCTTTTGCCCGCTACGCGTATCGATCCCGGTATGCGCGTATCTACCGCAAACCTGTTCAGCTATGTGGGCTACTTCATTGTGGTGGCCACGGCGATTTCGTCTTTGGGTATTGGGCTGGAACGCATGGCCTGGGTGATTTCCGCCTTGTCCGTGGGTATCGGTTTTGGCTTGCAAGCGGTGGTGCAGAACTTTGTATCGGGGCTGATTCTGTTGGCCGAACGTCCCATCAAGATTGGAGACTGGGTCAGCCTGAACGGGGTGGAGGGCAATGTGCGCAAGATCAATGCCCGTGCCACGGAAATCGAGATGTTTGACCGTTCTACCCTGATCGTGCCGAACTCCGAGTTCATTACCAAAACCGTGCGCAATGTGACCTTGAGCAACCCCTTGGGGGTGGTAAAGGTCAAGATCAATATGCCTATCGACACCGACGCTAAACGGGTGCGTTCTATCATGCTGGATGTGATGCAGAACTACAGCGATGTATTGGCCGATCCGGCGCCTGATGTGACGTTGGACGGTTTTGATGCCAACGGCTTGCAGTTTACGGCGACCTGCTATGTAGCCTCGCCACGAATTGGCAGCCGGGTACGCAGTGTCCTGATGTTCGATATTCTGGATGAGTTGCGAAAAGAAGGTCTGGCCCTGCACCACACGCAAACCATGACGGTGCTGCCCACCACGCCGGTCACCAGCCAGACGGAAAGCAATAACCCCTTGTTGAATGAGTAAACCCAGATAAAAACAACAGGCAGGGCCCAGGGAGACAGAAGCTATGAAGCCGCTAAGACTATGTGTGCAGGTCTTGCTCGTGTGCCTGAGCCTGATGGGGGGCTGGACGGGAGCACAGGCACAAGCCTTGTCCGAGGTAGAGCAAGAGCGTCAAATGATGCGGGATCTACAGCGGACTCAGGATGAAATTCGCCTGATGCAGTTCCGGCTGGAAGGCAACCAGATCTCGATACGGCCGGAGCGTGCTTACGAGCAGGATCAAAAGCTGCTGCAAGCGCAGGAGTTGTCTAGCCGGGTGGTACAGTCGCTGGAACGCCGTAGCCGACTGGTGCGAGCCCGCTTGCAAGAACTGGGCGAGGACGCCGGGGACGAGGCCGACCAGGCCACACTTCATAACGAGCGCATGCAGTTGCGGCGAGCCGATGCTGCCTTGCGTGCGGATTTGCGCGTAGCGCGCCTGGTGCAGCTGGAAACGCAGCAGACCCGTCAGTTATTGCGAGAGGCGACCAAGCGCTACGAGTACGCCAAACGCTGGCAACGCAATTCCTCTTTGGTGTTGTTTGAAAGCCTGCCCGAGCTGAAAGAGGCCTGGCCGGCAGATCGGCAAAGGCTGTCCGACTTCGCGCAACAGTGGCGTCAAACCTGGCACACCAGCAGTTGGCAGCAAAGTAGCGCTTCATTGTGGATGGCGGCGGCGGTCCTGATTCTGACGAGCTGTTTGTTCCGCGTCATGCCCGTGTGGGTCAGTCGTTATTTGCCGGCGGGACGCCTGCGCCGCTCCAGTCTGACGATTGCCAATTTTCTGCTGTGGTTTGTGCTCAGCTGGATCGTGGCCGACCTGGTGGTCGAGCTGCTGTTTGACCGGCCAGACCTGCAAGCCTTGCAGCTGGATTTGCTGGCCCATCTGAAAATATCGGCCGTTATTGCCGCCGTGGCGTTCGCTTGTATCAAAGGCATTGTGATGCAGCCTCGGGCCACCTGGCGCTTGATCCCCATCTCGGATCAGGCCCAGCGCGGGCTGCGTTACTTTGCGCCTGCCTTTTTTCTGATTGCGTTTGCCGATATTACCGACGTTTTTTTCCAGGCCTCACTGGGCATGTCGGACGCGTTTCAGTCTCTGATTGATGGCGTCAGCAGCGTGCTGTATTTGCTGCTGTATGGCTATGGCTTGTGGGTCTTGCGGGGCGAGCTGTTTGGCAAGACCGATGCAGCGGGGCAGGGGGGAGCCAAAACGGCGCGGGGCTGGGCGCGACTGGCTTTCAAGGGCGCTGTCCTTATCTATATGCTGGTGCTGGGACTGTTCGTTGGCGGCTGGCAGGGTTTGTCCGATGATTTGATGTCGCATTTCATAACTATGCCTTTGGTGTTTGGTCTGCTTACCTATGTGGGCATGGTTTGGCTGCAGGATGTGTCGGACTCCTTGCTGACGTATTTGCAAAACCGCAGCCGGGACCCCGTGGCTGCACCGATTCGAGTGCAAAGCCAGTTCATTGTGGTGTTCTTTGCCATTGCCCGCATGACGGTGCTGGGTTTGGCCGTTTGGCTGATTAGTGGCGACTGGTTAAGTGAACCGAAACAGCTGCTGGAGTCGGGGCTGGATGTATCGCGTGAGGCCTTGCGTCTGGGTGCGGTGCAGTGGCGCCTGGATTTGTGGTTGATTGCCTTGGGCGTGATGCTGGTAGGCGCCGTGCTGATCCACTTTTTGCGTGTCTGGCTGCGTCAGAACTACATGCCCAACACCACACTGGAGCCCGGCCTGCAAAATGCCATCGTGGGCATGGTGGGCTATGTCGCTTACTTCGTTCTGCTGGTGATTTGTCTGTCCATGCTGGGTGTACCGATTGAGTCAGTCACCTGGATCTTTACCGCTTTGACGGTGGGCCTGGGCTTTGGTTTGCGGGGTATTGTGCAGAACATTGCTTCTGGCCTGATGCTGATGGTGGAGCGCCCCGTCAAAGTCGGGGACTGGGTGGAAGTGGAGGGCAGCGAAGGCAATGTGCGCCAGATCCGTTTGCGGGCGACGTATGTGGAGCGGTTTGATCGCACGATGGTGATGGTTCCCAACGCCCAGATGATGGGGCGGCAGGTACGCAACCTGACCTACACGCCCACCTCTCTGGGGGCGATTGAGTCCCGCTTGTTGTTCCCGCTGGATGTGGACGCGGATGCCGTCATGCAGATTCTGCGCGACGCTGTGCTGTCCGAGCCGGAAATTCTGGACGAGCCTGCCCCCATCCTGTCGTGTGACGGGATTTTTGGTGATGGGGTCGCGTTCAGTACGCGTTGTTTCATCAACAGCATGCGGGTGCACCGCCGGGTGCGCAGCAACCTGATGCTGGATATCTTGCGCCGTCTGCGTCAGCAGGGCATCAGCTTGCATCCGGCGCAACGCTGGGTGCAGGAAGCCATGGACAAGGACAGGGCCGAGGACGAAGACCTTTAGGGTTTTCCCAGTGATTGAAAGCTGAAATATTCATCCGTATAATTTGTTTAGCCACACTAAACAGAAGAAGCGCGTGATGCGCATCAGGATGGATGAGACATGAGCAAGAAACAGTCCTCTCAGGGCGAAGCACCCGTATCGCCCTGGCGTGCTGCCAGTGCTGCTGGTTTAGGCACCATGATCGAGTACTACGATTTTCAGTTGTACGGCGTCCTGGCGGTCACGCTGAGCGTGCTGTTTTTCCACGCCGGTAATGAAAATGCGGCCTTGCTGTCCACGCTGGCCGTGTTTGGCGGCGCCTTTCTGGCCCGGCCCTTGGGCGGGATCTTCTTTGGCTGGTTCGGTGACAAGCATGGTCGTACCGCTGCCTTGATGTTCACCATTGTGGGCATCGGGGTGGCCAGTGCATTAATGGGCATGCTGCCCACCTACGCTACCCTGGGCCTGGCTGCGCCGGCCTTGCTCTTGCTGTGCCGTTTGCTGCAGGGCTTTTTTGCCGGGGGTGAAATTACCGGCGCGGCCACGTATGTGGCGGAATGCTCGCCCCCCGGCAAGCGCGGTTTTTTTGGTGCATTCAATCCGGCAGCGGCCACTTTGGGCTTGTCCCTGGCCACGGGGGTAGCTGGTTTGGTGACGGCATTGGTGGGCAAGGAAGCCATGCTGGATTGGGGCTGGCGCATTCCCTTTTTGCTGTCCATTCCCTTGATCATTCTGTGCGTCTGGGCCCGTTCGCGCATTGAGGATTCGCCGCGCTTCAAGGAAATGCTCAAAAGCCATCACCCCGAGCATTCGCCCTTGTCCTTGATTGTGCGTGATTACCGCCGCCCCCTCTTGCAGGTCATTGCCATTGGTTTTGCCCAGAATGCGGCAGGTTACGTGGGCGTGGTCTACCTGAGTACCCACTTGATCCACACCCTGAAATACGACGGCACTGCGGTGTTCTGGCTGATTTCCCTGGTCACCTTGTGCTCGGCCTTCATCATGCCTTTTGCCGGCGGCCTGTCTGACCGCTTCGGTCGCAAGCCTTTGTTGACGATTGGCTTGCTGGGCTATCTGGTGCTAGTGCCCTTGACCATGTGGGTTGCCTCCTGGGGCAGTTTCCCGCTGGCGGTCATTGCCGTAGCCGTGTCCATTTTGCCCTTCATCGTGGTCCAGGCCGTGGGCTATCCCTTGTATGCCGAATTGTTCCCTACGCGAGTGCGCTATAGCGGCGTGTCGCTGGGCTTTAACATCGCCACCATTCTGGGTGGAGCGACGGCGCCGTTCGTGGCGTCCTGGCTGACGGGCCTGACCGGTTCCAGCATGGCACCCGCCTTCTATGTGATGGTCGTGGCGCTGATCGGGATTGCCGCCCTGAGCACGGTGCAGGAAACCTCTGGCCGTCAGTTGGCCGATTGATTTTCAAGGAAGTGAATGATGTCCGGATATTTTCTTTATCACTCCATTGGCATGTTCGAGGGCAAGGAAGCCGCCATGCGTGCCGAACTGGATCAGTTCAGCCAGGTCTGGTCGGCTCAGGATGATGGCCAGTGGGGCTACGCCTTGGGTCAGAAGCAGGCGTTCATGGATGCCTGGGCCAGCCTGATTGGCGCGGACTCCAAGGATATTGCGCTTAGCGAAAACGTCACTGGTGGCCTCTACAGCATTCTGGGTTCCTTGCCTGCGCATGTGCTCAAAGGGCGTACCTTGCTGGTCGCCGCTGATTGCTTCCCCAGCCTGCATTTTCTGCTGCAAAAGCTGGCCCTGCGTCTGGGTTTCACCCTGCGTACCGTGCCCTTGAGCGCGGGCCTGTCCTATGTGACGGATGACGATTTCATCAATGCCTGGGACGACAACGTGGGCCTGGCCCTGGTGACCTGGGTCAGCTCGACATCCTCGCACCGGGTGGATGTCGATCGTATGGCGCAGTGTGCGACGGAGCATGGCAGCCTGATGGCGCTGGATTTGACGCAAGCGGCCGGTCTGGTGCCGTTTACCGTGCATGAAGGCGTGGCCTTTACCTTGTCGGCGTCCTTGAAGTGGGCCTGCGGCGTGTCGGGAGCCAGCCTTTTGCACGTGCGTGCGGATCTGATCGAGCAGTGCGAACCCGAGTTCCGTGGCTGGTTCAGCCAGGAAGATCCCTTTAACTGGAATCTGGACCAGTTCAGCTATGCCGAAGGCGCACGTCGTTTTGACCATGGCACACCGGCTATTTTGGGCAGTATCGCGTCCTTGCCTGGCATGCGTTTTGTGCTGGAAACCGGCGTGGAAAAATTGCTGGAACAAAACCGGGCATTGACGGCTATCTTGCTGGATCGTGCAGACAAGGCCAATTGGCCCGTGCTGACGCCCTTGGCCGAGAATGAGCGCGGCGGCAGCATCATGTTGCGTGCCAGCAGTGCCCAGCGTGCGCAGGCCATGGTGGATCAGTTGCGCGAGCAGGAGCTGTATTGTGACCAGCGTGATGGCGTTTTGCGCTTGTCGCCCGGCAATGTCTGCACCGAGCAGGATGTGCTGCGCCTGTGCGACACCTTGCAAGCCGGTTGGTAAGGAGAAACAGGGATGGATAGCCAAACTTGGGCGCATCAAGCCAGCCGCCGTATCGAACGACCGGCCAAGGTCGTGATGGACTATATGGCGGATCTGGATGCTCTGGGACGCTGGTCCCTGGGCTGCTTTGATACGCAAACGGTGGAGCCGGGCCTGGTCGTGGGCACGTCCTTGTTTGACGGTGGCCAGACCCATGTCAGCGTGGAGATTCTGGCCGAGCAAGGGCTGATTCGCTACTGGGTCGGCAGCGCCACGCAACGCACGCCACGCATCAGCGCCATGGTGCAGCCGCTGGATCAGGATTCCTGCATTTTGATCATGCTGGCGACACGCGGTGCAGACATGGATGAAAACCGCTGGCTGCGTTTGCAGCGTTGCCATGAAACCGAGCTGGATCTGATCCAGGCCCAGCTGCACAGCGCGGCCTAGTTCTGGCGCTTAATAGCTGGGCGGGGTGATCGCCACAATAAAACGCACATCCTTGTCGTAAGGATTGCGATAGGCATGGGGCAGGCTGGAGTTGAAATAACAGCTGTCGCCCGTTTGCAAACAGTGCTGATCATCCCCCACATCGACCAGTAGCTGGCCTTCGGTAACCAGCACACATTCCTCGGCAGGGTGGCTCCAGCGCTGCCCGACCGAGCTTCCGCCCGGCGGCAAAAAGCCCGCCAGCATTTCGATACTGCCAAAGCCGGGCGATACCCGCTGATACTGCACGCCCGAGGCGGATTGAATGCTCATGCGCTCGTTCTGGCGCACCACCGCCACTTGTTCCACATTGTCATCCAGCAAGGAAAACAAAGGCGTATCCAGCGCACGCGCGATCTGGCGCAAGGTGTCCAGACTGGGCTGGGTCAAGCCGCGCTCTACCTGGCTGATCAGGCCCGGGGAGACCTCGGCCAGCTCGGCGAGCTTGCGCAAAGACAGTTTTTTATGAAGTCGGACTTGGCGAATACGCAAAGCGGCCATGTAGGATCGGGCAGGAGATGATAAAGCCGTCATTGTAAGACAGGCCTGCCGGGCTGAGGGCGAACGGCCAGTCTGACAGCAGAGTTGCGGATGAGCTTGGGGCCTGTCTATGCCTTGGCCAGCGTATGCGGATCGTCCGCCCATTTTTCCTTGATATGCAGCATTTCGGGCAAGCATTTGTCCAGCAGGGCCACCAGTTGCGGATCAAAGTGCAGGCCGGATTGCTCGCGCAGATAGCTGATACAGCGTTCCACACTCCAGGCTTTCTTGTAGGGCCGGTCACTGGCGAGGGCGTCAAAGACATCGGCCACGGCCACAATGCGGGCGGGCAGGGGGATTTCCTCGCCCTTCAAGCCGTAGGGATAACCGCTGCCATCCCATTTTTCGTGGTGATACAGTGCAATTGTGCGCGCCAGTTTCAGCAGGCCATGGGAGTGCTGGCCAATAATGCGGGCGCCAATCAAGGTGTGCGTACGCATGATTTTCCACTCGTGGGCTGTCAGCTTGCCGGGTTTTTGCAGGATGGAGTCGGGGATACCGATTTTGCCGATATCGTGCATGGGTGCAGCATGCAGCAACTCGTCGGCCGCTTCACTGGAGTAGCCCAGCCAGTGCGCCAGAATGCGGGTGTAGTGGCTCATACGGATAACGTGGCGGCCAACCTCGTTGTCCTTGTATTCGGCGGCCGTACCCAGGCATCGAATAATTTGCAGGCGGCTATCGCGCAGTTCCTGCATTTGCACCAAAGACAGATGGTTGCGGATGCGCGCCTTCAGAATCGCCGGATTGAAGGGCTTGGAGATGTAATCCACCGCCCCCATGTCCAGGCCCATTTGCTCGTCATGTGGTTGCGAGAGCGCCGTCACAAAGACGATAGGAATATGCCGGGTCTTGATGTCTGCCTTCAAGGCTCGACAGACTTCGTAGCCCGACATTTGCGGCATCATGATGTCCAGCAGGATCAAGTCGGGCAGATCCCGTTGCGCCAGCTCCAGCGCCTTGACGCCATCTTTGGCAAAGAGCAAGCGGTAGTCCTGTTGCAGGGTATGACGCAGAATTTGAAGGTTGGCCGGCTCGTCATCGATGAGCAAGAGGGTAGCGCGTGGCGCGGTAAATTCATTCATGACGTGGCGTATCCTTGGCCAAGCTGGCATTCAGGTCTTTGATCAGCGCGGACAGGATGATACTGGCCTGAGCAAAGTCGAATACGTCTATAGTTTTATTGAGATTATTCAGGGTATCCGTTTGCCCTGTGCTTTCCAGGTACTGGCAAACCACCTGCAAGGCCGGTTCATCAAGCTCGTTGAGCAAGACACTGTTATGCAGGATATGGAGGTAGTTCAAGGCCACGTCGGGGGTGTGTACCACGATGTTTTGCGGGTTCGAATAGGGCGTGGGGGCGCCATGATGGCTTAACTCGTGGGCAATGCGGCTGAACATGTCCTGTAGCTGCTCAATACGGCCACGCATCTGGCGAGTCTGACCATGCCGAATTTTGTCTTCCAGCTCGGCACTCAGGGCAGAGACTTGTGGCAGGCCCAGATTGCCGGAGGTGCCGCGAATACCGTGCAGGCTGCCCAGCACAATTTCCCAGTTCGGTGAGGGCTGCTTGATTTCGTCAAGCGGGTAACGGGTATGCAGGTCTGACAGGAAACTGAGCAGGGCGCGACGCAGACGGACTTCCGAGCCCCACAGACTCAGGCCCATGTCCCAATCGATCAGGCTGCTCTCTTGCGGCTCAACGTTGTGCTCCGTAGAGTCAGCGGGGCTTAACCCCATGACCAGGGCAATTTCCTGCAGCAAAGAGGGCAGGTCCAGCGGTTTGGTGGCAAAGCCGTTCATGCCGGCTTCCTGTGCGGCGCGGCGATCGGATTCCATGACGCTGGCGGTCAGTGCAATCAGGGGCAAGGGAAGGCGTGCTTCGCGGCGTTCCTGCTCGCGCCAGCGGCGGGCGGTTTCCAGGCCGTCCAGCTCGGGCATATGCACATCCAGCAAGGCCACGTCAAAGTCTTCCTCGGACAGCAGCTCCAACACTTTGTGGCCATTATCGGTAGCAATCACCGAATGCCCGTGCTGCTCCAGTGCCAGGGTCAACAGTTCCTGATTCAGGCTGACGTCATCAGCCACCAGAATACGCAAAGGAGGCAGTTGCGGAAGATGAGGATCGTCCGGGTTCAGGCTGGGCTCTTTACCGGGCTCCAGTGGAATGCGGACCTCGAACACACTGCCTACGCCCAGGGTGCTTTGAACTTCCAGCGTACCGCCCATCAAGTCGACCAGCTGGCGCGCAATGGACACGCCCAGCCCCGTCCCACCGAAACGGCGGCTGATGGACACGTCGGCCTGGGTAAAGGGGGTAAATACATGGCGCAGCTGATCGGGCGTCATGCCGATGCCGGTATCGGTGACACGGATGGAAACGGCATTGCGTCCGGGTTCCGGGTTCACCTCTACGCGCACTGCACCGCTTTGTGTGAATTTGATGGCATTGCCGATCAGATTGTTCAGCACTTGCTGAATACGCAGCGGATCGCCTTTGTAAAAGGGGTGCAGATTGGGCGCATAATTCAGACGGAATTCCAGGTTCTTGGCGTCGGCGGCCAAACGCAGCGAGGCCATGACCTGCTCGCACAGTTCAATCAAGGAAAAATCGACCTGTTCCAGCTCCACCGAGCCTCGTTCCAGCTTGGTGGTGTCCAGAATATCGTTCAGCAAGGCCAGCAAGGAGCGAGCGGACTGGTTGATGATGGCCAGGTGCTTGTTCTGTTGCGCATTGAGCTGGTCGTTCAGCATCAAGTCGCTAAAGCCGATAATCGCGTTCAATGGGGTGCGGATTTCGTGGCTCATATTGGCCAGGAAGGCACTTTTGGCCTGGGCCGCCTGTTCCGCTTTTTCGGCGCTTTGACGCAGGGACTGGGTCAGCGCGTTGTAGCGGCTCATATCGGTGACAAAACCCACAAATAGCGGGTCGCCTGGTTGGCGAACCTTGCCAACCGCCAAGCGCATCGGCATCAAACTGCCATCTTTACGCAGTCCGGTCACGTCCCGACCTACACCAATAATCTTGGGGTCATTGCTACGCAGGTAATTGGACAGATAACTGTCGTGGCGCGAGCGATCCGGCTCGGGCATCAGCATGTTCACATTGCGGCCCAGCACTTCACCGGCTTTCCAGCCAAACAGGCGTTCTGCCGAATGGTTGAAGTCCAGAATGGTCCCGTGGCTGTTGATGGTGATGATGCCGTCAATCGCTGTATCCACAATGGCACGGTTATGTGATTCGCTCTCTTCCATCTTCAGAAACAGCTGGCGATAGCGCAGCAGACCATTGGCAGCGGTAACCAGCACCGTTACGGTAATGGTGAAGGTAGACAGCACCATGGACGCAAAGGTGCTGTTGAAGACGATCATGTCATCGGGCGGAGTGGTCTGGCCTATGAAACGGGCGGCGGCCATGCCGGTGTAGTGCATGCCGGAGATGGTCAGGCCCAGCACAATGCCGCTGATCACCACGCGTTGCAGCAAGGTCAGGCGAGTGCGATGCAGGCGAAAGCGTATCCACAGGGCCACGGTTGCCAGTACCACCGCCAGCACAATCGACAAGAAGAAAGTAAAAGGCTCGTAGCGCAGCATCGGTGCCATCCGCATGGCCGCCATGCCGCTGTAATGCATGGTGCCTATGCCCAGGCCCACCAAAATGCCGCCCACAATCAGGTGCAAGCGCTGGACACGAGCTTGCGAGAGGATTTGCAGCGCCACCCAGGATGCGCCCACGCTGGGCAGAACCGACAGCATGGTGATGGCCGGGTCGTAGTGGACGCTGGTACAGAGTTCAAAGGCCAGCATGCCAATAAAGTGCATGGTCCAGATGCCGCCGCCCAGAGCAATGGCACCCGTGCAGATAGCAATCTGGCGATGCAGGCGCAAGTCCGCCATGCGGGCAATATGGGCCGTGTGCAGGGCCATGCCCGAGGAGAAGATGGCAACCAGTAGCGACAGGATGACCAGACCACTGTTATAGCTGCCAACCAAAAAGGGAGCCATCTGGTCCGCACTGATGAAGAACTGGTCGAGTATCCGCATAGGTGCTTATGTCCGAAGCGGCCCATGAAGGCCAAGTTAGACGAAATGTGTCAGGCTCCCCCTGCCTGCCAGAGGGAATGTAACGGTGAAATTCGGATAGGTTACCGAGTTTGTCTCTTACTGTGCAGTTTTTTGTATGGATTGAACAAAAATATTCATGGCTAGAGCAGCGTTCCGGTCAAGAGCAGCGCGGCGACGGAGAAATAAATGACCAAACCGAGCACGTCCACCAGAGTCGCCACCAAGGGCGCCGAGGCGCTGGCCGGGTCGAAACCGACGCGTTGCAAGATAAAGGGCAGCATGGAGCCGATGCAGGAACCAAAGGTCACAATCCCGACCAGGGCCAGCCAGATGGTGAAGGCAATCAGCAAGGAATGTTCGCCGTAGTCGTACAGGCCCAGGTGCTGCCAGATTTCAATACGGACAAAGCCGATCGCCCCCAACATGGTGCCCAGCACCAGGCCCACAGGCAGTTCGCGCAGCAGAACGCGCCACCAGTCACGCACCCGGACTTCACCCAGGGCCAGACCGCGAATGAGCAGGGAAGTGGCTTGGGAGCCGGAGTTCCCGCCGGAGCTCATGATCAAGGGAATGAACATGGCCAGGACCACGGCCTTTTCCAGCTGAATTTCGTAGTACTGCATGGCACTGGCGGTCAGCATTTCACCCAGGAACAGAATGGCCAGCCAGCCGCCCCGTTTGCGGACCATGGTGCTAAAGCCCGCCTGCAAATAGGGTTTGCCAATATGTTCGGCACCCCCGAAGCGGTTCATGTCTTCGGCGGCCTCGTCCATCAGGGCGTCAATCACGTCGTCCACCGTCACAATGCCGATGATGGCATTGGCCTCGTCCACGACCGGGATTGCCAGAAAGTCGTGGCGGCGTATCAGTTGAGCCACGGCCTCCTTGTCCGTCAGGGCCTGCACGGCAATGGGGCTGTCGCCACTCCACAACTCGGTCAGGGCCGCTTGCGGGTCGGCGCACACCAGCTTGCGCAAAGGCACCACAAATTGCAGTTGTTGCTTGTCGTTGACCACATAGATGGCATAGACCGTTTCGCGGGTACTTTCCACTTCCCGAATGTGCTGCAAGGTTTGTGCCACATTCCAGCTCATGGGCACTTGCAGAAACTCGGTAGTCATGATGCCGCCGGCTGTGTCTGCCGGATAGTGCATCAGACGCATGATGGAGGTGCGGGTGTGCTGAGTCAGGCGGCCAAGAATCTGCTCCTGATCTTCATGGTCCAGATCTTGCAGCAAGTCGGCCATTCGGTCTTCGGCCAGTTGCTCCAGGACTGGCAGGCGCTCGGGACGTGTCAGCTCTGTCAACAGCGCACTGGCCCAACGCAGCTCCGGTACTTCCAGCAAGGCCTGCAAACGTTCGTTATCCAGTTCCTGGGCAGCGAGCAGCGCGGGGCCTTGCTCCAGCTGATTCAGGGCCAGAACAATATCGGCAATCGGGGTTTGGGGGCCAAGTAGCTCAGTTGATGGATGCGTGGACATGCAATACTCCAGTGGGCGTGCAGGTACAGGGTCTTGAATTCGGGAGGCTGGCTCCGGGCCAACAGACCGTAAAGCGAACCGGCTCAGTTCGCATGAAACTCGCTAGGATAGCGTTCTTTGCGAATACGTGCTGCCCAGGCCGGGCGCAGGAAACGCCAGGCCGCTGCATTTTGTCTGGAAAATTGCTGATGCTGTGGTCTAAGTATGTCTGTGAATCGATCCATGATTTGCCCATAGAACCGCTCAGTGCAATACCAAGCTGAAAATCAGCGTGATGAAGAATATCGCCATCGTAGGGAGGTCTGCACGGGAAGTCAAAGCGATTGCAATGATGCGCAAACAAATGATTTGTGCTGTTAAGGTGGGGGTTGCGCCCTTGCATCGAACTTGAGACGGTTCAGAGGGTGCTATAGTGCCCGCTTTGCCGCATAACGGCGATTCGACCCAGGCGGGCCAAGGCCCACTACACGATCAGGAACAACCATGAGCAATGCGATTAATTTTGACAAGGGCAACTACCGCTTCATTCCGACCGGCGTGAACCGCTTTTCGGGCGGGGTGGCCGCTCAGCCCGGTTACGAGATCTGCCGGGTCGTGTTTTCTGCCCCCGTGCCACTGAAAGAAGGCTTTGACCTGATTCAAGCCGTGCTGGAAGCGGAAGAGCGTCCGTTGACGGCTTTGTGCGCTTGCGAGCTGCGCTCCCCCGAGCCAGTCAGCGACAGCGATTTCAACAAATTCAATGAGCTGTACCTGGAAACGCTGAAAGAATGGGGCCTGATCAAAGGCAAACACAATCCGGTCGCACGCAGCAATGTGTCGCCTTTGGTAGGCGCGCCTGCCGAACCCAGCTTTTACGCCTTCAGCTACACGGTGGAAACCGATATTGAGGAAGCGACCTTTGTGATTGCGGGCAGCTGCGAAGTACCCGAAACGCCCGATGACTATATAGAGAGCATTGTGGCTTATCAGGACGTATCGCCTGAGGGCTTGCTGAAGAAAGCTCAGTGGGTTCTGGGTGAAATGGAGCGTCGTCTGGAAGTGCTGGGCCACGAGTGGGCTGATACCACCGCAACCCATGCCTACACCGTGCACAATCTGCACCCCTTCATGGCCAGCGAGCTGGCCAATCGTGGTGCGATCAGCCATGGCCTGGGCTGGCACCTGGCGCGTCCCCCGGTCAAGGATCTGGAATACGAAATGGATTGCCGCCGCATCCTGAACGAGCGTGTGCTGACCATTGATTAATTGATCAGTCCCCCCAAAAAAAAAACAGGCCCACATCAATGTGGGCCTGTTTTTTTTCTGGTTGCTTATGCCTGGCTATACGCTGCCTGGCTGGCAGACTGCTGATAGCGACGACGCACCATCAGACCCCATACCAAGCCCAGTACCGCGGACGCCAACGAGCCGCACAGAACGCCCAGCTTGGCCGCATCCAGCAGAACCGGCTCGGCAAAGGCCAGGTTGGCCACAAAGATGGACATGGTAAAGCCGATACCGGCCAGCAAACCAATCAGGGTGACGCCTGCCCAATCCATGCCGGCAGGCAGGGTGCATAGACCCAGGCGCACGGGCAACCAGGTGCCCAGCAGGACGCCCAAGGGCTTGCCCACAATCAGGGCAATGGCCACACCAAACAGTGCGCTTTGTGCGCCGGCAGCATTCAGGTCCAGGCCATTGAGGCTGACCCCGGCATTGGCCAAGGCAAACACCGGCATGATGATGAACGCCACCCAAGGATGCAACAGTGCAGGAATACGCTGAACCGGCGGCAGGATTTCACGCTGGGCCAGCTGCATCTTCTGCAAGGTGTGCATGATTTCCTGGGTGTCGTGCTGGCCTTCCAGCTCGGCTGCCAGTTCCAGATTCAGGTGACGGGCCTTGCGTGGCAGTGGCAACGTGCGCACGGGACTCATCATGCCCAGGACCACACCGGCCAGGGTGGGGTGAGCACCTGTTTTCAGCAGGCCAAACCACAAGATCGCGCCGGGAACGACATAGGCCCACGCCGAGCCTATGCCCATTTTTTGCAGACCCAGAACCGCCACAATCCCCACTCCTGCAATCAGGAAAGCGCTGTAGTCCAGACCGCCGGAGTAAAAGAAGGCGATGATCAGGATGGCGACCAGGTCGTCAATAATGGCCAGCGCCAGCAAGAATACCCGCAGGCTGGGAGGCAGTGAGCGGCCCAGCAAAGCCAGTACGCCGACGGCAAAGGCAATGTCGGTGGCGGTAGGAATGGCCCAACCCATCAGCACTTTCGGGTCGGGGTTCATGGCCGCGTAGATCAGTGCAGGCAAGGTAATGGCGGACAGCGCTGCACAGATAGGCAGCATGGCCGAGCGCCAGTCGGACAGGGCGCCATCATGAATCTCGCGGCGAATCTCCATCCCGACAACCAGGAAAAACAGGGTCATCAAGATGTCGTTGACCCAAAAATGCAGATCTTGCGAGAAACGCCAGGAGCCCAGCTCCAGGGTGACCTGGGTATGCCAGAGGGCTGAGTAGCTATCAGAAAATGAAGAGTTGGCCCAGATCAGGGCCACGGCTGCAGCCAGCAGCAAAACGACCCCGCCCAAGGCCTCGATATGCAAAAGGCGCTGCAATTGAGCTTGAAGCTGGCGGGTCAGAACATGGGCACGCGGCAAGGGCGCACCGGGGGAAGGGTGGGACATGGTCGGCAAATCTCCACAAGGCGGCCCGACCTTGCGTATGTAATTAACCTGCCTTGCTGCACCATGCCAGCAAAACACCCTGCGCAATTATAGGGATGGAGTTTCTTTAAGGCAAACGTCAGCTTGGGTCGGTGTCCGGAGCGATATGCAAGGGAATGGTGACTGGACCATCGTTGGTCAGACTCAATTGCATATCGGCACCAAACACACCGCACTGTGTATCAGGCAGGCGGGTACGGGCCATGGAAACCAGCTCATCAAACAAGGGTTGGCTGATAGCAGGGGGCGCCGCACGGCTAAAACCGGGACGGTTACCCTTGCGTGTGTCGGCAGCCAAGGTAAATTGGCTGACCAGCAAGAGCTGGCCGCCGGCTTGCAACAGGTTCAGATTCATCTTGCCCTGCTCGTCCGAGAAAATGCGCAGAGCCAATAATTTGTCCAGCAAACGTGAGGCTTGCTCGCTGGTATCGCCGTGTTCGGCACAGACCAGAACGGCCATGCCAGCACCAATTTTTGCAACGGTCTGCTTGTCGATATCGACTTGAGCCTGGCGTACGCGTTGAATCAGGGCAATCATGTTTACTTATCCGAATTAATGGCCGACGGCTTTGGAAAACAGGTTCACAATCAGCACGCCCACCACAATAAAGCCAATGCCAATCATGGCGGCCAAGTCCAGTTTCTGCTTGAAGACGACCCAGCCGATCAGCGAAATCAGCACAATACCCACGCCACTCCAGATGGCATAGGCCACCCCGACCGGCATGACGCGCAGGCTAAGCGACAGGAAATAAAACGCGCCCGCATAAAAGAGCACGGTAAACGCACTGGGTACTACTTGGGTGAACTGCTCAGAGCGCTGCAGCAGGCTGGTGGCGATGATCTCGAAGATAATCGCGATGAATAAATGCAGGTAGGCGAGGCTGACAGGGGTCATGGAAAATCAGGGTTGAAAACTGAACCAGCCGGGAAGCAGCAGAACGCTGGCCCATAAGGCGGCCGAAGCCCAGGATGATATATGAAAGCTGAGGGGCGACATGGCACAGGTGCCGGCAATCAAGGGGACTGTCGAGCGCAAAGGCCCCACAAAACGACAGGCCACAATACTAAACCATCCCCAGCGCGCAAAAAACGCCTGTGCTTTCGCATACAGGTGCAAACGCTTGCGCGCCCACTCAAAGTGGAACAGGTTGCCTCCGTAGCGCTGGCCCAGAAAAAAGGAAATGGCATTGCCAATGCCAGCACCCAAGGTGACGGCCAGCCAGACAGGCAATAAATCCATTTCGCCGGCGCCCACCAGGGCCCCAACGGACAGCAGGATGGCGGTGCCGGGAATGATGAGGGCTAAAAAGGGCAGGGATTCAACCAGGCACAGCGCAAACACGGCGGGAGCGACCCATTGAGGATGCGCGCTGATCAGCGCCGTGGCTTGTTCTGCAAAATTGCTTAAAGTGCTCAGCATATCAACCAGAAGGAAGGGACAGCGATGCGCTGTCCTTTAGTTCAGGGCAAGGCTTAGAATCAGACGGTCCTTGTGCTGCAAACCGTCCTCAAACAGGGCCTCGTCGTAATGGTGCAGGAAATAATCCGATTCAACAGCGACCACCCGAAAGCCGGCGCGTTGATAGAAAAAAATTGGGTAGCCAATGGTGCCGGTAGCAACGTACAAGGTCTGCCCGCCTTGCTGGCGCACATAATCAATCACGGCAGACAGCAGCGTGGCACCCAGCCCATGACCTTGATGGGAGGGCTGAACGGCAATGTTCATCAGCTCCCAATCCCGAGCATTTCTGCGCTGCAAAATAGCCGCTGCCACAATTTCACCCTGATCCTTGATGCACCAGGCGTGAGGCGTGTCCCGGTAGCCTTCAATCAGACGAATGCTGGGGTCTGCTTCCAGAAGCAAAGCCATGGGCAGGCTGGAGCCATGGATCTGCTCCACTTGTTCTGGCTTGCTGGGCTGGCTCATGAAAAATCCCCGTCCACGTAAAACCACTGGCCTTGCTCAAGGACAAAACGGCTGACTTCATGCAGACGATTTGCCCGGCCATTCAAGCGGTTGCGAGCCACAAACTCCACAATGGCTTCCGTGTCGGAAACACGCTCATGACGCCGCAGGTCCAGGCCCAGCCATTGCAAACCCTGCGGATTAGGTTCCAGTGAATGGGGGCGAGTGGAGCTATGCCAAGTGGCCAGCAGGTAGTCCAGATCGTCCCGTACAAAAGCACTGTAACGTGAACGCATCAAGGTGGCGGCATCGGGGGCTTGCAAGTAGTGAGGGCCTTGGTGCCAAGGGCCACAACAGGCTTCGTAGGTGTTGGAACTGCCGCAAGGGCAGGAGTTTTTTGAAGAGGAAGACTTTTTCAAGAGCGTAACTGCCAAGACCAAAGAATGGCACAAGCATACCTGAAAGCAGGTATTGGTTTTTGGTGCCCCCCGCGACGAAAAGTAACTGCTTTCAGGCTATGTCTTGCCGTGCCTGGATTGTGATTCAGTTTGGGGCGTTCGAGCTAGTACGGGTACGGATGCTGGGTGATTGGTTCTCCCGAGAACCAAAAAGTTCCGAACCGATGTTTGTCGTGAGGTCAGCGGCTCCTTCCATGATTCGCCATCTCTGACAGTTTGGGCAGGCGTGCATCATAAAAAAACCCGCCCGCAAAAGCGGACGGGTTACAGGCATGCTGCTTGCTACGTCGACTGGGCTTATTTGGCCGCGTCGATGCGCTGTTGCATGCGCTGGGCGCGTTCCTTGGAGCCGGGGTGCGAGCTCATCACGCTGCTTTCACCACCATCCAGGGAAGCCAGTTTTTCAAAGGCAGAGACCAGACCTTGGGTCTTGAGTTTGCGCTCGGTCAGCAGTTCAAAGGAGTAATCGTCAGCGTCGGACTCTTGCGACTGCGAGAACTGAGCGTTCAGGAAGGCTTCGGACAGCTCGCCCAATTGGCTGGAGTTCAGTTGAGCAACCACGCCGTTACCGGTAGCGGCAGCCGCGTCACGGGCAGCGGACAGACCGTAGGCGGTTTGCATGGCTTTCTTGCTGTGGCCCAGTTCAACGTGGCCCATTTCGTGACCGATCACGCCGCGCAGTTCGTCGTCGTTCATCTTGTCCATCAGACCGGCGTAAACACGGATACAACCGTTGGCCATGGCCCAGGCGTTCACTTCCTGAGTCTGGTAAACCTTGAAGTTTGGTGTTTGACCGTTCAACTGTTTCGTCAAAGGTTTAACGACACGTTGCAGGCGCTTGTTGTACTTGCTGTTGGCGCTGGCCACTTTGTTTTCAGCGTCCATCTGCTTGCAAGATTGATCAGACAGGGCAATCACTTCCTGATCGGACAAACTGAACGCCTGGACAGCCTTGCTGCCCGCACCCACCATGCCACCCACATCCATTGTCTGGCAGCCTGCCGTCAGGCCAGCGACGGCCAGCATAGCGGCCAATGCACCCATACGAAAAGTCATGAACTTCCCCTTCTACTTATAAAAAGAGAAGCGATTTTAATGACTAGGCAGCGAAGGATTCCCATATAAAACAATCTTTAACAATTGTTGTTTATGTGCTTACGGTTATATAAAAGACGTTGGGCGGCACGATAAGCGATTTTGGCTGCTTTTAAGGGCAGGGAGCGGGTGGGATTCAGCGAGATGGACGAGCAGCAATAAAGGCCAACAGCACGGACAGTGCTGCCAGAAAGGCCGCTGCGACTGGCAGGGACGCCACAGAAAACCGATTCAATACGAATCCCCCAAAGGCGGTTCCCAGTCCTACACCAATATGCATGGCAGAGAAATTCAGACTGATGCCGGCCTGGGAGGACTCGCTGTCAGTACGTATCAAAAAGCTTTGTACAACCGGAGAAATCATCCAGCTGATACAGCACCAGAGGAGCAACATGAGGCTGCCCAGCCAAAGCAGATGATTCAGCAAGAAAGGCAAGGAGAGCAGGGCCCCGAGATAAAGAGTCGGGACAAGCTTCAAGGCGAGGGCTGCAGGTAAACGATCCGCTAGACGCCCACCTGCATAGCCCCCCAGGACACCCGCCAGGCCCATTATGCCGAAGGCGTAGGCGGATCCTTCTGGCGTTAGCGCTTCAACATCCAGTAAATAAGGCAGCAGGTACGCAAATAGTGCAAAGTGGCCCGCGATCATTAATACAGATACGCCTTGGGCGGCCAGCAAACGCCTATTGGCCAAATGCCGACGGTATGAAAGTTGCATCTTTGTGTCTGGTTCGCTTGTCGGGATATAGCGCCAGGACAGCAGCAGAACCACAGTTGCGACAGCGGCCAGCATGCTAAATACGCTGCGCCAGCCGCTCCATTGGCCCAGCATCATGCCTATTGGCACCCCCAGTACGAGTGAGCCGCTGATTCCCATAAAAATAAGGCCGATGGCACGGCCTCGCAACGAAGCGGGAACCAGTTTTGTGATGAGGGTAGTGGCAAGTACACAGACCACGGCACTGGCGCACGCCATGATCATTCTTGCCAGAAACAACAGCGTGAAGGACGGGCTGAGGGCGGCCAGGACATTGCCAAAGACGAACAGCGCCAAGGCACTCAAGTACAGGGGACGAGGGCGTATCTGATGCCCCAATAAAGGTACGCAGGGGGCCATCAAGGCAAAGCTCAGGGAAAAAACTGCTGTTAACTGGCCAGCGAGGGCCACGGAGACGTGCAAGCCGGATGCCACCTCGAGTACCAGGCCGACAATGATATTTTCTGCTGTTCCCGTGACGAAAGTAGCCAGGGCAAACAGGAAGACGCGGGGATCCATGCTCTTTTTCCTCTGAACGTGATGACCACGCCAGAACACACCGACGTGGTTAAACCAGGCGATCGGGTTTCGAGGCAGAGCTTCGGTTATCCCTGAATGAATAAAAGCCGCAGATTGTGCGGCTTTGAGATACAGGTGCAGCTTGAAATGGATGGTGCCCCCCCCGTGAGTCGAACACGGCACCAACGGATTATGAGTCCGCTGCTCTAACCAAGCATGAGCTAGAGGGGCAACAAGTCCGCAATTATTACATAAAGTCCGTGTTTATGCCTAGCGACGCGGCGCTCGGAGCAAGAGATTGGGGCCTGCGGGAAGCGAACCGTATTTGCTCGCGATTGGTAGCACCTTGTTGTGTGTCCTTGGAGCACAATAAGCGCGTCTAAAACCCAGAGAATAATGATGAAAACACTTATTTTGGCTTTGACCATGACGGCTGTTCTGTCCGCCTGTGCCGTCCATACTCCCAGGGGTTCGGTCATTGTGGATCCAGACGGGCACGGTGGATATGGCCAGCGTCACTGTCCACCCGGACAGGCTAAAAAGGGCAATTGCTAAGCAAGCCCTTCAGGCGGCATTCTTATTTGCGTTGATAGCGTTTGCTACCTGTGCTGGTTTCACAATAACGTCCTCCGCGTGGGCCCGTGCAATAGGTGCCACTGGAGCAGGAGCAAGCGCTACCAGAGCGCAGCGCTTGGGGAGCAGGCTGCGAACTTCGTCCCGCTGTGCCGGTGTAGGCGGGGCAAGATCGCTTGCTGCCACTGGCAGAACCGTCACGGCATACAAAAACCTCCCCCTCGCAATGGGAAATACCGCCTTTCTTGCCTGAGCAGGGGGTGTTTCTTGCCTGAATACTGAGAGGAAGCAATGCCATGATCAGGCACAGTAACAAGCATTTCATTGTTGTCTCGCATGTCAGGGATGAGCTGGAGCCCCTGATGGTCTTGCCATAAAAAGAGCATTGAAAAATAATAGTTTTTTATGCTCTGCTATAGCTGAAATTTTGTTTTGGATGTTGTCATGCGAATCTTAATGCTTGTTCCCGCCTTATTGCTAGCCGCTTGCCAAACTACGGCACCCCCCGAGACAGTGGGCAGCGAAGCGTGGCTGGAAAAGGTGGATCGCCAGTTGGCTGTTTCTGATGGGCAAGGGCACGGTCCCGACTACGGCTCGCAGGAGTGGTGCAACGTGGTCCATATCCGTTTGTATGGTCAGCACCCGGTACAGCCTGTACCTTGCGATCAGGCCTGGATGGAGACGGTCAATCAGGAAATGAATAAGCGTTAAGGAAGGGGGGCAGATTGTTTTAAGCAGCCGATTTATTCTCAAAGCATAGATGATATAGCGTAGTAACTATGTTGAGCACAGACCACTGTGTTCCCTTGAAGTTATGATGAGTGCCTTTAATTTCTCATCGTTCCAAGCCTTCACACTGATAAAACTGCTTCAGTTCGCGGGGGCTGCCTAGTCTGACTTTAGGCAAGGTGCTTGCGTCAAAAATGCTTAGGTACTTATGGCGGTTGGGCGGAGTGACGATGGCAATGTGGCGGATCATTTGCCATTTCACGCTGTCTTTACCCCCTTCCAGGGCACCCCGACGGTTGCGCTCAAACAGGGTGCGTCGAAAGTAGCGCAGCAGGCTGGTAGCGGTGGAGACCTCTAGCACGATAAAGCCGGTAGCGCGCTCCAGGCGTGGGGCCAAGTGACGTGTGTAGTTGCCTTCCATCACCCATTGCTCCTGTGCTATAGCGGCCTGATGCAGCGCGATAAAGTCTGCTTCGGGGCGGGGAACCCAGTTAGTGTGGGGCAGGTGGTAGAGCTGATCCAGATGCACGGCCGGGATGGCCAGTTTGCGTTCGATAGCGTCAGCCAGGGTGGATTTGCCGCTATTGGACGGGCCAAGAATGCAGATGCGAGGGCCTAGTTTCTCAAGAAGGGGCATGGAGCAGGTGTAGTGCTGGTTTGTTGAGGAAGCAGGTGGCGGAGACGGAGCAGGGGCGAAGAGAGTCTATCACTGCCTCACCATGGTCGGGCAGGCCAGGCAGGATCTTGGCTGCGAGGTGCCGCAATGGGTTCATCGTGATGGCGGCAGCCGTGGATAGTAAACGCGCGTCACGATGTCGCGTCTGGTAACAAGGCGAGCCCCACAGCGCGGCTTTCATAAGGACACTGATGATATCTGCTGTTATGGTGGAACTTCAAGCCATGAACAAAGGGAGTCTTTATGTCCAGTTACCTCAAGTTGCGCTCGGCCGTGGCGCTGGCTTTGTCTTCGGCTGTATTGTCGTTTCCCGCCCATGCCCAATATACGGGGCCTTCAGAGATTGCTCGGATCACGGTCGCGGAGATTTTAAAGAACCCGGTCGATGATCAGGATGTACGGATTCAGGGACATCTTCTACGTCAAACCGCGCACGACAAGTTTGTGTTTTCTGATGGCACCGGCGAGATCGTGGCGGAGATCAAGGCCAAGCATTTTGCGGGTCAGACTTTGGATGAGAAAACCAAGGTGGAGCTGATTGGCGAGGTGGATACCAGTCTTAAACGGGCCCCCGAAATCGAGGTGGACTTCCTGAAGATTGTGGAGTGAGGCAACTCGTTTGATACCCCGCCTTTCTGCTGCCTGATTGTCCCCATAGGCGTTGATCCAATGTGACGCTACACTGGCCGGGTCGCGGCGCAGGCCGCTTTTTATCCCCGTGTCCAGAATGGCTAAGATCCTCCCCATCTTGATGTTGGTCGTCTCCAATGTGTTCATGACCATTGCCTGGTATGGGCACCTGAAGTATCCCAATAGCCCGTTGCTGAAAGTCGTGCTGATCAGCTGGGGGATCGCCCTGGTGGAGTATTGTCTGGCGGTGCCGGCCAATCGTTTGGGGCATACTGTCTACAGTGCTGCACAGTTAAAGACCATGCAGGAAGTCATTACCTTGCTGGTGTTTGTGGTGTTCTCGGTGCTGTATCTGAAAGAGAGCTTTACGCTTAACCATCTGCTTGGCTTTACGCTGATTGGGGCCGGTGCATTTTTTATATTTTATGGGCCGCTGAAATAAGGTCAGCCTCATCACGGTTTCTTTCGTTCAAGCGCTAGTGCCTGCGACAGGAATTAAAAAGCCCGGTGTGACGTCAATGCGATCCGCCGGGCTATTTTTTTATCTTGAGAGCATGTGCAGGCACAAAAAAAAGCCTCGCATGTCGCAAGGCCTGAAGCCGGATAAATAGGGAGGTGAAAAATGTTATCCGGTATTTCCATACTACGGATGGGCAGGCCTGCTGACTAGGTTCAAAGCATAGCAGTGAGTAACTATTTGTGGCTTCGAACCTGCTGTTTCTTATGGAGTTTTACTTATCTGAAACAGGGTGGCTTGCTGCCTGAATCAGATAAAAAACATCCCTGAAACAAATACCCCCAAGGCCGGAAAGAACTCCAACCTTGGGGGCATTTGATCAGGCCGTCTTTATAGATCGTGCTTAGACGAGCTTGCCGCCTGGCTTAGTTGCCGACTTGCTCGGATTCCACCACCATGTCCAGTACATCGGCCTTGGACGAAGCGTCTGCAGGCACGTTCTTCAGCTCGTAGCGGTTGATACGCAGCACGTTACGAACCCCTGGTGTGTGGGTGTAACCCTCGATGTCACCGTAGTAGTACATCCATTCGCCCGTGTGGGTTTTGAGGCCGGAGTCGTTGTACTGGATTTCACGTACTTTCAGGCACTGGTAGTTGGGCATCAACGGGTGCGAACACGCTTCGCGCTGAGCAGCCACTTCCAGGAATACGCGCGTTGGTTCGCTGCCGTAACGGGTAGTGGCGGTAGGCTCACCCTTCAGGCGCCATTTACTTCCATCCTTGAAGTTCAGGGTCAGGACAGGAGCTGGATTGTCCGGAGAGGAATCAGCCTTGGCCATGCTCCAGTCCGTTGCGGTAGGCAAGAGTTTGCCCACGGCTTGTTCGTTGCGCATCAACTCGGGGTCCGAGCACATTTTCATGGTGCTGACAGGCGAGGTGAAGGTGATTTTGGAGCCCTTGACGGTGTAGCCACTCCCCAGGACGTTACACAGATTGTCGACCGACATCATGGTATCGGTGAAATTCAGGGTGACTTGCTCGCCGCCAGCGCCTGGAATGGCGGGGGCTGGCTGGCCGTCTTTGCCGGTCGTGGCAAACAGACGCCAGTGATAAGCCTGCAGGGAAATTTCTTTATCCATCTGGCGCTCGGAAGTTGTGTTGCTGTTGTTGCCAGGAGCCGCACAAGCGGCCAAACCCATTAAGGCCAGTGAACCAATCGTCAACTTGAGGGTGTTCTTCATGGGTGGTTTCCTTGATGAGTCAAAGGGCTGTTTCGAGGGTTTAGCCCAGAGGTGAAAAGAAAAGCAATCAGAGCCAGGGCATTCTCGTGGAATGGCCCCGCTGCAGATTTACGCTTGCTGTAAAGCCTGTACTTGATTATCCAGACTTTTACGCAAAGAATCTGGCAAGGATAGTAAACGTGCCAGCTCATCCAGGTAGGCACGTTCCATATAGCTTTGCTCGTCAATGGCAAGTACGCTGGTCAAGTAGATTTCGGCGGCCATCTCGGGTGTTTGCGCCAGTTGGGCGACGGCTTGTGGATCAACAGGCTTGAGCAGCTCCTGGGACAACCAGTGCCGTGCCTGTTCAGGGGCAGCCATTTTATTGATCTCGGCGTCGATCAGTTCACGTTCGGCATCGCCGATGTGGCCATCAGCCTTGGCGGCAGAGACCAGAGCGGCCAGGATGACCATGGCGTGAGTGTCGGCCTGGCTGCTGGCGGCCAAAGGCAATGGGGCGGGTGGAACGGCTTGCACTGGAGTGGGGGCCGCTTGTTGGCCCGCATTTTGTTCCTGCCAGTTTTGGTAGACCTTGATGGCCAAGGCGCCCAGGGCAGCGGCTCCACCATAGGCGGCCATGGAGCCTCCCATTTTGCGGAACTTCTTGTTGCCCAGCAGAACGCCCAGAACGCCGCCTACCACGGCGCCGCCGCCAAAACCGCCTGCTTGTTCACTGATTTTTTTACCCAGGCCGGAAGTGTTCAACTGACCTTGGCCTTGTTTCAGTGCGCTTTGGCCGCTTTGCAGAATTTGTTGCAACATTTGCTGAAGTGACATGGATTCGCTCTATCAAGGGTAAACAGTAGCTTCGTTATAAACTACTTTATTGGGCGCGCCCGCGTACAATTGTAAGCAGACCTGCCGGAGAAAATCGCCTGAGAAGGCGTGTGTGGCATGGGGAATTTGGTATCTTATGTCCAGATCAATCCATATAGGCGCGGCTGCGCTGATATCAAGGGGGGAAGGGCTTAATCAGCTCTGCATATTATGAAATTGACTCGAACTGCTTTTGCTTTGTCCGTTGTTCTGGCTGCCTTGGCCACACCGGCCCAATCACAAGTCAAAATTGGTGTGATCGCCTCGGCCACCGGGCCAACCGCGGTGGTTGGCTTGCCACAGCGCAATACGGTGCCCCTCTTGCCGACCAAGGTCGGAGATCTGACGGTTGAATACGTCTCCATGGACGACGCCAGTGATCCGAACCAGACAGTAACGCTGTTCAAGAAAATGATTTCCGAGGACAAGATCGATGCCTTGATCGGGCCTACCGGCTCGCCCAACGCCATGAGTTTGATCCAGTTTGCGGCTGACTCGGGTACACCCGTACTGGCCCCGGTGGGCGCGGCGTCCGTCGTGCTGCCCATGACCGAGCAGAAGAAATGGATCTTTAAAACTACCCAGAACGACGACATTATTGCTCAGGCCCTGGTCAAGCATATGGTCGACAACGGTGTGAAAACGGCCGGTTTCCTGGGCTTTAACGATGCCTACGGCGAGAGCTGGTTGAGCGTGTTCAAGGAGCTGGCGGACGCGAACAATATCAAGATTGTGGCCACGGAACGCTATGTGCGTTCGGATACATCGGTAACGGGTCAGGCTCTGAAGATTTACGCCGCCAAACCGGACGTGGTTCTGGTGGCCGGTACAGGTGCTGCGGCCGTTTTGCCGCAAGTGACTTTGGTTAAGCAAGGTTACAAAGGGCAAATCTATCAAACGCACGGCGCCGCCTTGCCCGCCTTCTTGAGTCTGGGGGGCGAGCAGGTTGAAGGTACTATTCTGGCCGCCAGCCTGATGCTGGTTTTGCCGGAAATTGAAGACAGCAACCCTGCCAAGCCGATCGCTCAGGATTACATCCAACGCTACACCGAGCGTTATGGCCAGGCTCCTGCCACCTTTGGCGCCAACGTCTATGACGCAGGCCTGTTGCTGGAAAAGGCCATTCCTGAGGCGGCCAGCAAGGCCAAGCCGGGCACACCCGAGTTCCGTTCGGCTTTGCGTGATGCTCTGGAGCAAACTCGTGATCTGGTGGCGACCCAAGGTGTTTACACCATGTCGCCCGAGGACCATAGCGGTTTTGACGAGCGCGGTCGTGAATTGATTACCGTGCGTAATGGCCAGTGGCACTTGCTCAAGCCCTAAGCGGGCTTTAAGGCAGGCATGAAAAACGCGGCTTCAAGCCGCGTTTTTTGTGGTCCCTGGCAGGGAGTGGAGGGAAGGCCGGGCGGTTCAGGCAGCCTGGCTGGGAAGGCTGAGCAAAATATGAGGCTCTTCAACTTCAAGCTCAGTTTTCAGGTACTTGGCACCAAAACGGCTGAGCGCCACGATCAGTTTGGCGGGAATGCCATCCAGAAGAATGTAGTAATCTTCCTGGCCCTGCTCAATTTGCTGGACAACATCCGGTTGAGAGCGTTGCCAGCCTGCACCTCCAAGATGGGTAATTCGTTCGTAAGGGTCCCGACGCATATCTTTCGTGACGTATGCAACCTCGATCATTTGCCACCTCATGAAGTTCTTGTTGGGACCTTCATCATTGAGCATAAGGTGGCAGACAGCCATTAGGGATTTTACGAACCTTGAGGTTTAGACCTTCAAAGCCTTGATCAGATAGGGGTCCAGGTCCGGCTGGCGCAGCAGCCAGTTCTTGTAGTCCTGTGGCACATCGGCAATGGCCATGCCCTTGTGTTTGCCAAAATGCAAAACGGTGGGAATGCGTGCGTGCTCGGACAACTGCCACAGCTGCTCCCAGGTGTTGATGTTTTGCTTCAGACCCAGCAGGTACTGCAGCAGTGACAGACAATTGCGCACGTCGGCCAGCGCGCTGTGTGCATTGCGCAGGCGCTCGCGCGCGTTGGCGCGGTCAATGTGATAAATCAGGGCGGACTGGCTGTAGCTGTCCAGGCCTGGGATCAAGTGGCGTGACAGGGCCAGGGTACAGATACGCTTGATATTGGGCGAGCCGGCCACGCCCCAGTCATAGTCCACATTGTGGCCAATGATGTATTGGGTATCGGCGGGCAGCTGGAATTCGGTATGCGAGGGGCAGTCCTGCAGCTCTTCGTCATAGATGTGATGGGTGGCCAAGGCGCCCAGCGTATTGGCTTCATCAGGTCGATAGCGTTGCTCAAATTCTTCATTGACTAGCAAGAAGACCGGGTCGCTCAAACGCAACCAGGCCGCCTCGATGACTTGAGGTTTGGCAGTGCCGGTGGTTTCAGTATCAAACAGCAGGGCAGACATACGGGAATCGCTAACAGACAAAGCTGTCATGGTAGTGCATGTGCCTGCCTTTGCCTATATGGGCTTGAGGCGAAACCCCTCGGGAACGCCCCAGCGATTGGTGCGCAGCAGCCAGTGAGTCTGGCAGCTCAGGCAGCGGTACTGGGTTTCGTGGGCGCCGTCGGCAGAGGGGGGGTGTTGTCCCAGTAAACGCAAATCGGCATGCGCTTGGCTAGTACTTATACCCTGTGGCAAGGTCAAACATGCCTGGCACAAAGGCGAGCCATAAACTGACGCCATATCACCACTCCCTGATGTTTTGTTTCGTATTGAAACATCAGTATCGGTTTGCTTACGGATAGCGTCAAGTCCCCGTCTTGGGTGCAGGGGAATGATAGGAATAACTTTGGTCCCGGCCCGCGCGTTTCGCCTCGTACAAGGCCGTATCGGCCTGGCGCAGCAAGGCGTGCAGATCGAGGGTTGGGGGTTCCAGAGTGGCAACTCCCAAGCTGGCAGTCATGGTCAGCTGCTGCTCGTTGTCCAGGGAAAAGGGCAGCAGGGAAATGCTTTTACGGACACGCTCAGCGACAGCATGGGCCTGCTGCGCACTGCAATCAGGCAATAAGATCCCAAATTCCTCGCCGCCCAGTCGGCCGCATAGATCAGTATCGCGCAAAGCCAGTGAAATACGCTGGGTGATGGCACTCAAGGCCAGGTCACCGACATGGTGGCCGTGGGTGTCGTTAATGGGTTTGAAGTGGTCTATGTCCAGAACGATGACGCTGATGGGAACTTGTTTCAGACGGCATTGAGTCAATATGGCCTGGCTTTGCTGATAAAAAGCCTGTTTGTTGAGCAGGCCGGTCAGGGCATCGTGGTGGGCAAGCTTCTGCAGCTTCTCAACCGCCAGATTTCGGGCTGACATCAGGCTGGCACTGGTGATTGAAGCCAGGGCGATGGAGGCAATGCCAATGCGCAGCGACAGCAGATCCAGCGAGGTATGGAGCTGGCTGGGCAGGAAGTACATGGGCTGGCTCAAGGCAAATAGCGTCCAGAGCACGTAGAACAGAGTCAACAAGGTGGTGGAAAAGAGCGAGTAGCTCAGGGCGCACCACAATAAAGGCAGGACGGGGAAGGCCAGAGAGCCCGGGCCATCAATCAGCAGGCTCAGCAAGCTGGTCAAGAACAAGGACAGCGCGGGCGCCAGCTGGGACAGGCTCATCAGGTGCGGTTCGTTCCAGTATTCCAGAAAGCGGCGCCACGGGCGGGCGGGGGCGGTCAGGATAACGGGCAGGATGGCCGTATAGGAGATCAAGCCCGTCAGCACCCAGGACAGGATTGCCAAGGGTAGATCTTGACTGGTATGCAGATAAAGGGCAAAGCCGCCCAGCAAGGCCGATAACACACAGGCCAGGCCGTAGTAGGCTGCCAGCGTGAGCATGGCTTGAGGGTGACGCAGGGACAGGTCCAGCAAAGGATTGCGGGTGATCAGCCAATACGCCAGACTGACGCCGCTGACGTTGGCCACGGTCAGGAGCAGGGCAATGGACAGCGGGTTATGGGCCAGCAGCTCGGCACAGAAGTAGGCCAGTGTAATGATCAGCCAGTTCAGTTTTTGGCTGGCCCAGTCAGGACGGCGGATAAACAGGCCCAGAAGTACAGCTTCGGCAGGCCAGAAAATAGTTAGCGCGTCGTAATGGCGCAGCTTGGTACCCAGCAGGGTCAAAAGCAGGACCAGGCTGAACAGAAAAAAACGGGAGAGAGAGGAAGAGCGCCGCGGCGGGCGCAAGCAGAAAGCCTGCTTTGGTTTCATATCCGTTGCCATAGGAGCGCACGCTCAACGTGGACGCTTTACAGCGTCGGATAAGTTTTAAGCCGCCACTATTTTAGGATGAAAGCAGGAACGCCCATTACAAATTGTAATTAACTATTATTAAATGAAATTAATGCGGGGGTTGCATTGCGCGCCCCGTATCAATTAGGTGGCAAAGCTTCAGTTTAGAGCGGGCATGGAGTGGCGTGGGGCCACATGATGCACGTCCTGCAGGCGGAAGCGGAAACGCACGTTGGCGTCCTGGTTCTGAGCATCGGCAGTATAGGTGGTGCAGCCATGTACAGGCGAGCTGAAGATCACGGTACCGGCCATACGAGGGCCGTTTTTAGGTTGCAGGTAAACAGTATCGCCAATGCGAATATCGGTTTTGTTCAAGGCAATATGCTCAGGGCGCGAGATCAAACCGGTTGGATAGATATTTTTCATATTTTTTTCCTTATCATGTGGCGTCATTACATCGTTTTTTTATTGAGATTTGATGACACCATGATGGACCGGTCTTCACACAGAAGGCCAGGCCATTGCTATTTCAATATAGAACATCGCTGACTGAACGGTAAAAACCTCAGGCACACGCGCTCTGTGGCAGCATGGACAGCGCCTTATTCGTTTGCCAAGCACATGGACGGAGCGAGTCCGCTACGATGCAAAAAATAAGTCTGGATGTGGCTGTCGTCGCCGTGGTGAATGAATACCCGCATGTTTGGGGACATGCCAGAAGGCCAAAGAGGCCTTGTTTACATGGGTACATTCAAAAAAAATGTTGATCGCACGTGCTTAATGTAATGGATGTGTTGGTGCAATCAATCAACTATTAACTCATAGGTTTGTGATCTTGTCAAGCGTTGCCATGGAATAATTTTCCAGGGCCGATGTCTCTGACCCACTTGTTTGCAATCTGTCGCCAAAGCAGGAGCGGGCTGGCGGCCAGGCTGTTTTAGAATAAATCCCTTATCTTGCCTTTTGCTATTGCGACCCATGATTACCATTACCGGCCTGTTCACTCATCCCATCAAATCCTGTGCCGCCCAGGCGCACCCGCAGGGCGTGGAGGTCAGCGTCGCGGGCCTGGCCTATGACCGCGAGTGGGTCGTGGTTGATCAGCAGGGCGTGTTCATGACGCAGCGCCGCTGGCCGCGCATGGCCCTGATCCAGCCCTTGGTGCAGGACGGGCAGATTACGGTTCAGGCGCCCGGTATGGAGCCTTTGTCTTGGTCTCTGGATGCTCCGGCAGGCGATAATGTCGCCGTGTCTGTGCGTATCTGGAGCTCGGACACCCTGGGTCGGGACGAGGGGGATCAGGTCGCGCAATGGTTCAGCGACTTTTTACAGACGCCTTGCCGAGTATTACGTAACCATAGTCGTGCCCGTCGGTATGTACTGACTGAACGTGTGCGCCCCTGGGAAGAAAAGTCCCAGGGCTGGCGTCAGATTGGCGACCAGCTCAATGGTTTTGGTTTTGCGGATGCCCTGCCTTTTCTGTTTACCAACGAGGCATCTCTGGAGGAGCTGAATCGTCTGGTGCAGCAGTCTGGCGAACAAGCCGTGCCCATGGATCGGTTCCGTGCCAACGTGGTCTTTGAGGGCTTGCCCGCTTATGAAGAAGACTATGTACTGGGCCTGAGCAGCGAGGGTTTGAGCTTTGCCTTCATCCGCGCCTGCACCCGTTGCCCCATGCCCAACGTGAATCAGCGAACGGCAGATGTGGGGACGCAGCCTGGCCTGGCCTTGGCGCAAAGCCGTCAGTTTCCGCAAGGTACCTTGTTTGGCATGCAGGCCATGCTGGTTGAATCTGAACCCCAGGTGCTGACCATCGGCCAGACGCTGGACGTGGAATACAGCTTTTAAACCTTCAGCAACTTTGTATCAGGCGTAATCCAGGGGCAGGCGGGTCGTGAATTTGATCTGTTCCATGGCGAAACTGGAGCTGACATCGGTCAGCTCTATTTCCGAGATCAGACGCTGGTAGACTCGGTCAAAGCTCTTGATGTCGGGCACCACCACCCGCAGCAAGTAATCGGTATCGCCGCTCATGCGATAGAACTCCACAATTTGCGGAATTGCTTCCACGACGGCCGAAAACTGGCTGTACCACTGCTTGTTATGCTGATTGGTCTTGATGGCTACAAACACCGTCACACCGACGTTCAGCTTTTCCGAACTGAGCAACGCCACCCGCTTCTCTATATAGCCTTCTTGTTCCAGGCGCTGTATGCGTCGCCAGCAGGGTGTGCTGGACAAACCCACCCGATCGGCAATTTCCTGGATGGCCAAGGTGGCATCGTTTTGGAGAATCTCCAGAATGTGCTTGTCGAATTTATCCAGCATGGAAATAATTTCCCAATAATCTTGTTGATTGTGGTTTTTTATTCTCTTGATTCTGCCTGCCATAGCGTAAGAACGCAATAATTGCCCCTGGGCCCTTGCGTAGACTGTTTCCATTCATCTCTAGCGATCACGATCAGGAAAACAGCATGCAGGACTGCGATTACCAAAATACCCGTTTGACGCATTTGGGCCGGGACACCAGCGTGTCCGCCGGCTTTGTGAATGTGCCTGTTTGTCGAGGCTCTACCATCCTGGCTGACAATCTGGAGCAATGGGCGCAGCGCAAGGAGCCTGACAATCCCTATGCCTCTTATGGCCGCTTCACCAACCCTACCTTGCAAACCTTGACGCAGGCCGTGGCCGAGTTGGAAGGCGGGTTTCAGGCCAGCCTGTTTCCGTCGGGATTGGCCGCTTGTACCCATGCCTTGTTGGGCATGTTGGAGGTCGGGGATCATTTGCTGATACCGGATTCGGTTTATGGACCGGTGCGCGCGTTTGCCCAGCAGGTGCTGGCCAGCCGCATGGGTATTCAGGTGCAGTTCTATGAGCCGTCTTTGGGTGAGGGCATAGCCAGCCTGATTCGTCCTAATACCAAGGTGGTGTATGTGGAGTCGCCCGGCTCGGCCACCTTCGAGATTCAGGATATTCCCGCGATAGCGCGCTGTGCGCATGCGGTGGGGGCGTATGTGCTCCTGGACAATACCTGGGCTACTCCCTTGTTTTTTAAGCCGTTTGAACATGGGGTGGATGTCTCTATTCAGGCCGCCACTAAGTATTTGACAGGGCATTCCGATGCCTTGCTGGGAGTTGCCACGGCGAACGAGCGCGCCTGGCCTTTGTTGCGCCGGGCTGCGCATGATTTTGGCCAGACTGCGGGGCCGGATGATGCCTTTCTGGCCCTGCGCGGCATGCGCACCTTGGGTGTGCGTTTGCGTCAGCACCAAGCCAGTGCCTTGCAGATTGCTCGTTTTCTGGAGAATCACCCGAAGGTGCAGCAGGTTTTGCACCCGGCCTTGGAGTCGCACCGCGGTCACGCGATCTGGAAGCGGGACTTCACCGGCTCTACCGGCTTGTTCGGCGTCGTTCTGGAACCGTTGAGCGAAGCGCAGTTATCCCGCTTTTTCAAGACCTTGCGCCTGTTTGGCATCGGTCTGTCCTGGGGTGGGTTCGAGAGCCTGGCTTTGCCCATGGATATGCCCAAGCGCAATGGGCGAACCTTGTTCGGGGAAGGGCAGTTGTTGCGTCTGCATGTGGGGTTGGAGGAGCCCCAGCACTTGCAGCAGGATCTGGCGCAGGCTCTGGACGCGGCTTATGCGCTTAATACGTCCAGAAATACAAGTGGGTTGCGCCTAGTTGCCCAGCAGGCTTAACTGCTGGTTTTCCTGCCTGGCGATCAGGCGACGCGTCTGTTCTTCACTGATGTCCAGGCTGGGATCATCCAAAGAAGGTTGAGCTGGGCTGGAGATGCTTTCTGCAATCCGGTTCCAGCGCAGTCCCAGTTTGCTGGGTTTGGCCGGGCGACGACGGCTGCGCGGGGCTGTTTCATGCTGGTCGGGCGAGTACTGGGTCAGATCAAACTGGCCTGTGACGATGCCCACTTGCTTGAGCAGAACCATGGCCTGCAAGGGGCTTTTGAAACTGCGCGGATCTTTGCTGCGGGCGGTAACCAGCACGGCCTGACCGGCACGCGTGGCCACTTGCACAAAAAAATGATTGCCTTGTCCTTTGATGGACACACCTAAAATCCCCCCGGCTTGCGTGGCGGCACGCAACTGCTGCAGGGTAAAGGTGACGATTGCGCCTTGACAGGGCAAAGAGGACATAAATTAGCGCTCAATAAAGAAAGCCCGCCATCGCGGGCTAGTCGGGCAAATAGCTGCGTCCCCGCAAGAGGGGACTCAAGGGCGACATTATGCCAAAAAATAGGCGGTTCGTGGTTTGGGCGGCACAAGACAGCAGCAAGTCTGCTGCAGCTTGAACCTTAGGTAGCGGCCTGTGTACACAGGCGCGGCAGAATGTGATCGGCCAGCAAGGGGGCCAGTGTCAGCGAACGGATTTCCTGTGGGCTGACCCAGCGCGCTTCTTCCAGCTCGGCGGCAGCCTGAATGTCGCGATCGACCGTCAAGGTAAATACATGGGCATGAACCACGTGGCCAGGTTCATTGGCGGCCGGACTTTCAAAATACGCCTCATAGTGCGCGCGGGCCGTTTCTTCCGCCTTCAGGCCCAGTTCTTCGTCCAGTTCGCGTTGCAGGGCTTGCAGCGGCGTTTCACCTGCTTCCAGCTTGCCACCTGCCTGCATGTAATAGGCGCTGCCACGTTTGCGGACCAGGAGAATCTGGCCTTCAGAGTTGGTGATGTAGGCGGCAGCCAGCAAGATGACAGGATGGGACATGGGTTTTTCAAGCTAAAAGGGGTCAAGCCAGGATCGGTTCAAGCAGGCTATTTTTGCACAGGCCCTGATGGGGTGTCATCCAGGGTTTTGGCGCGCAGCAAATATCGGGTGGCGAAAAAGCCCGGAATTAACAAGCCCAGTCGGTACCAGCCCAAGTGGCTGGTCAGCCAGGCCGAGGCGGCCAGCGACAACCACAGCATGATCAGCGCCCGGCGTTTGGCCTGGCGGGTCAGCCCCTGGCCGTTTTCCCAGTTGCGTAAATAGGGACCCAGATGGCGCTGATCCAGCAGCCATTGATGAAAGCGGGGAGAGCTGCGGGAGAAACACCAGGCGGCCAGCAGAACAAAAGGCGTGGTAGGCAGCAAGGGCAAAATAGCGCCGGCAACAGCCAGCGCTACACATATCCACCCGGCAAACATCAGGGCGTAACGCATCATGCTTAGCGGGGAACGCGTCCCAGCATGTAGAACTCGTCATTGCAGCGCATGGACATGAAGTTGGCCATGCGGTTGCTCAGACCAAAAAAGGCACTGATACCGGCAATATCCCAGGCGTCCTCGTCGCTGAAGCCGTGCTCGTGCAGGGCCTGGAAGTCCGCGTCTTCAATCTCCTGGGCGTTTTGCGAGACTTTCATGGCGAAGGTCAGCATGGCTTTCTGTCGCGCTGGGATATCGGCCTTGCGCCAGTTCACAGCCACCTGGTCAGCCACCAGCGGATTCTTGGCGCGGATGCGCAAGATGGCACCGTGGGCGATCACGCAGTAATGACATTGGTTGGCGGCAGAGGTGGCCACCACAATCATTTCCCGGTCTGCATGGCTCAAACCACTGGGCTTTTCCATCAGCGCGTCGTGATAGGCAAAAAAGGCGCGAAATTCGTCAGGGCGGTGTGCCAGAGCCAGAAACACATTCGGAATAAAACCGGATTTTTCCTGCACGGCTTCAATACGGCTGCGAATATCCTCGGGTATTTCGGCCAGGGTAGGGACGGGATAACGGCTGATAGCGGGTTGAGCTTGTGTCTCGGGCATGGCTTGTCTCCAGGTAAAAATGGACGTTCTAGTTCATCGGGTAATTAAATCCAGCTACGCAAAGGTGTCCAGGGTCGGTCAAGACGATATAATGACATATTGATCCTGCCGCGGGCACGGCTCTGCTATAGAGTCTTACGGGCGGAACTGTACTTGCACACCACTACTGACGCGATAATGACAACCATCCTTGAATCTCTTCCAGTCGGCCAGAAGGTCGGCATTGCCTTTTCCGGTGGCCTGGACACCAGCGCTGCACTTTTGTGGATGCGCAACAAGGGCGCGATCCCTTACGCATACACCGCGAACCTGGGTCAGCCTGACGAACCCGATTACGATGCGATCCCCCGCAAGGCCAAGGAATACGGTGCCACGCTGGCCCGTCTGGTGGACTGCCGTCAGCAACTGGTGGCTGAAGGGATTGCCGCTTTGCAGTGCAACGCCTTTCACATCACCACCGGCGGTGTCACTTACTTCAACACCACGCCTATTGGCCGCGCTGTCACCGGCACCATGCTGGTTGCTGCCATGAAAGAAGACGACGTCCATATCTGGGGCGACGGTAGCACCTACAAGGGCAATGATATCGAGCGTTTCTACCGCTACGGTTTGTTGACCAACCCCGAACTGAAGATCTACAAGCCTTGGCTGGACCAGACTTTCATTGATGAGCTGGGTGGCCGTGCCGAGATGTCCGAGTACATGCAGGAAAACGGCTTCGACTACAAGATGTCGGCCGAAAAAGCCTACTCCACCGACTCCAACATGCTGGGTGCCACGCACGAAGCCAAGGATCTGGAATACCTGAACGCTGGTATCAATATCGTCAAACCCATCATGGGCGTCGCTTTCTGGCGTGACGATGTGGCCGTGGCCGCTGAAGAAGTGCGTGTGCGCTTTGAAGAAGGCCAGCCTGTTGCCCTGAACGGCGTGGAATTTTCCGACCCTGTGGAACTGATGCTGGAGGCCAACCGCATCGGTGGCCGTCATGGTCTGGGCATGAGCGACCAGATCGAAAACCGCATCATCGAAGCCAAGAGCCGTGGCATTTACGAAGCCCCTGGCATGGCCTTGCTGCACATTGCTTACGAGCGCCTGGTTACCGGCATCCACAACGAAGACACGATTGAACAGTACCGCATCAACGGTCTGCGTTTGGGTCGTTTGCTGTACCAAGGCCGCTGGTTCGACCCACAAGCCATCATGCTGCGTGAAACCGCCCAGCGTTGGGTAGCTCGTGCTGTTACTGGCGAAGTGACGCTGGAACTGCGTCGCGGTAATGACTACTCCATCCTGGATACGGTCTCGCCTAACCTGACCTACAAGGCCGAGCGCTTGAGCATGGAAAAAGTGGACAGCATGTTCTCGCCACGCGACCGTATCGGTCAGCTGACCATGCGCAATCTGGACATCGTGGACACACGCGACAAGCTGTTCACTTACACCCAGGCTGGCCTGTTGGCTCCTGCCGCTGGTTCGGCTGTGCCTCAGCTGAAAGACAGCAAGAAGTAAGACATGGCATGCAGATCGGGGCGTCTCTGAGCAGACGCCCCGGTCTGAATCAGCAGTGTCAAAAAACCCCAATTCCTGTTGAGTCAGGCATTGGGGTTTTTGTATGGAACTGGCCCAGCGTTCTTGAGCGGTTCTGTTCAATGGTGACCGTTTTCGCGACTTGGTTTGACGTGATCATCAAGGCCACGCTGTCGTCAGGCTGTGCCGTGTATCGAATCAATCGATCAGTTTCCCGCTTGGCTCATGGAAGGCGAAGGGGCCGTCGAACTGACCGACAGTGGCAGTATGGGTGACGATCTGGCCCACGCTGTCCAGAGCATGAACGGCATAGCCAGGCGGTTCCAGCGTCCAGGCCGAGGCGGCATCCTCAGCCAGATCCAGACAGACTTGGTGGGCCACAGAGGGAGCCGTGCTGGCAATGGTTCCGCCAAAGCGGATCTGTATATTGCGATGCAAATGTCCGCTGATCACTCGTTCCACATTGCCGTGCTGACGCACAATCGCCTCCAGTTGTTCCGCTCCATTGAGCAGGCCAATCTTGTCCATATGGCCGATCAGGGTGTTGAAGGGGGGATGGTGCAGGGCAATGACGGTGGGTCGCTTGGGCTGTTGGGTCAGTTCGGCTGCCAGCCAGTCCAGTTGGTCCTGGTCCAGGCTGCCCGCACTGGCACCCGCTACGGCGCTATCCAGGGCCAATAGTCTTAACTCGCCAATATCCACGCCGTAGCAGACGGGGCCAGCCTTGCCCAAGTACGTATGCTCGGGAAAGCTTGCGCGTAGTTGTTGTCGGTCGTCATGATTGCCTGGCAACAGGTACACAGGAATAGCTCCCAAGGGGGCGAGCAAGCTGCGCAAGTGTGCATATTCTTGTGCTCGCCCAAAATCAGTCAGATCGCCCGTCAGAACGATGGCATCCGGTTTTTGGGGCAGGGCCAGAGCATGCTCAATAGCCTGTTTCAGATAGGGCGCAGTATTCAGACGTCCGTATGCCAGCCTGCCTTTTTCTCTGATATGCGGGTCTGTCATTTGAATCAGTAATGTTTTCAGCATCTTTTTCCGAGCCGCCCCAGGTGGGGGGCTGCCTGTGTCAGAGGTTCTGTGGGAGAGGTGAAGGACTTGTTTAAGAACATGATCAACCGGGGGTCTCCTGGGGACGTGGCAGGGTGCCCGGCATGAGCTTGAGCGGATTGATCTGAATGCCCACGATACTGCCGGCGACTGCCCCGTGGTCACGGTCAACTTCAGCAATCATGTCTGCCTGGCCTTCCACGCCTAGTGTCAGTTGCACCCGTCCGCCCATAAAGCTGCGTTGATGGACTCGTGCCTGTGCCCAGCCCGTGTTTCTGTCCAAGGAAACGGTAATGTCTTCCGGTCTGACAAAGAGCTCAGTGGCATCGCGCAACGAGTCGGGGCACGGCAGGCATAGATCAGCCAGCCGAATTTCATTGCGTGAGCAGCTTTGCTGCGTGCGTCGCAACACATTTACACGGCCCAGAAAGCTTGCCACAAAGGGATGGGTGGGGTTGCGATACAGACTTTCCCCATCGCCAGTCTGAATAATGCGGCCCTCGTGCATGACGGCCAGCCGGTCGGCAATCGCAAAGGCCTCCTGTTGGTCGTGGGTGACGTGAATGGCGGTGATGCGTAGTCGTCGCAGCAATTCAGCTAGCTCATCGCGTAAAGAGATTTTCAGCTTGGCATCCAGTGCGGCCAAGGGTTCGTCCAGCAGCAGAACACGGGGTTGATTGGCAATGGCGCGTGCGATGGCAACGCGTTGTCGCTGTCCACCGGACAGGGCAGAGGGCAGGCGTTTTTCCAGGCCATTCAGACGCATCAGGTCGACCAGCTCGCCGACCCGCTCCTGACGCAAGGGCTGTGACATGCCCTTGATTTTGGGGCCATACCCGATATTGGCTTCTACCGTCATATTCGGGAACAGGGCGTAGTGTTGAAACACCATGCCCACCTCACGTTTCTCGATCGGCAAATGGGTGACGTCTTGCCCATCGAACAGAATGCGGCTGCCGGCATCCGGCATCTCCAGGCCGGCGATCAATCGCAGCAAGGTGGTCTTGCCGCAACCTGAAGGCCCGAGCAAGGCCATGACTTCGCCGGGGGCGATGTCCAGCGTGCTAGGGTGCAACCCCCGCGTGCCATCCGCATAAGTTTTGGCGCATTGTTCGATGCGCACCGGGACGTGTTTAGTTTCCATCGTGTTTCTCCAGCAAGCGCGCCAGTGTTTGCAGCCCCCAGAGCACGGGCAAGATGACGAGCATGAAAATCAGCGTATAGGCTGAGCCCACCTCAATGCGCATAGAGGCGTAGCTGTCCGCCAGTCCCACAGGCAGGGTACGTGTCAGCGGTGTATGCAGCATCCAGGTCAGGTTGAACTCGCCCAGGGACAAGGTGAAAACCATCAGACTGCCCGCCACAATCGCGGGCAGGATAGCAGGCAGCAAAATGCCGAAAAAGATCTGGCCGAAGTTGGCGCCCAAGGATCGGGCGGCCTCTTCCAGATCCACTAGGCTGCGTTTTTGCAAGGCCGCGCTTGTGGTGCGCACCATAAAGGGCAAAGTGAACACAATGTGGCCTACCAAAATGAACCAGAAGCTTTGGCGAAAACCTTGCAAGGAGCCGTAGGCCAACAGCAGAGCCAGCGCGGAGGCCATACCGGGAACGGCTACTGGCAAGGTCAGCAGTTCCTCGAAGGTCCGGGCCAGGCGCGAGCGACTGCGAGCCAATGCGTAGGCGCAGGGCACGCCAAGCACGATGACAGCCAGCACGCACAGCAGAGCCAGTTGCAGCGATAGCCAGACCGTAGCACCGTAGTTCACCCATACCTGTTCCAGCCATTTCAGGGTCAGGCCGCTTTTCAGGCCCAGGCGATAGTTGTTGACCAGGCCCGCCATAACGGAAATCAGGATGGGTCCAAGCAGAAACAGAATAGTCAGGCCGGTCACAGCCAGGAGCACAGGAGCAGGGCGATTCATGCCGCTAGAAGAAGTCTGCTTCATGGAGCCCTCACGCGATGACGGATGGGTCGTGCACAAGACGCCGGGCTATCCACAAGGTAAACCATGTCAGCAGCCCCAAGGAAATGGACAGGCTGGCGGCCAGGGTGAAATTCGCATAATTGGTAAATTCGTTATAGATGGTGATGGGCAGTACTTCGTAGCGGCTGGACAAGGTGAAGGCCGTGCCGAAAGCGCCCATGGAGGTGGCAAACACAATGGCGCCACAGGACAATGAGGTCGGTGCCAGTTCCGGTATCCAGACGTCTCTGGCGACGGCCCAGCGCGAGGCACCGCAGGCGCGTGCTGCCTCTTCCAGATTGCGGTCGATGGATTCGGCCGCCGCGGTATAGGTGGCAATGGCGCGGGGCAGGGAAAAGTACAGATAGGCCAGAAACAGACCCAGCAAGCCATAGGCAAAGGTCACGCGTCCCAAACCCAGGTCCTGCGTGATCTGAGCCAGAAGCCCCTGCCGGCCACCCAGCAAAATAATGAAAAAACCGACGATCACGCCCGGAAAAGACAGGGGCAAGGTCATCAAGGAAAGCAGCAGACGCTTGGCAGGTACGCGATGGCGAGCCATCGCGATACCCACCATGGCGCCCAGTACCAGGGTCGCCAGCGTCACGATGGCGGACAGGAGCAGCGTTTGCAGCAGGGCCTGCAAGTAACGCCCCGATGTCAGGACGACCCAGTAGGTGTGCATGCCTTCTTGTGCGGGCAGTGCCAGAAGCTGTGCCGCAGGCAAGAGCCAGAAGGCAGCAAAAAAGGCCACAGCAGGTGCCGAGCACAGGGGTAACAGGTATTTGCCTTGCATACGCTAACTCCACATCTCAGAGAGCCGCTTAGCGGACCTCGGCCAGATAACGTTCGGCAAAGGGTTTCTGGCCTTGTGCCATGCGGTCATAGTCAATCGCCTTGGCACGGGCGTATTCGCTGTCAGGCAAAAAGCGCGACTGTGCCTGTTCGCTGATGGCGCTGCTGCGAACCGGGCGCAGGAAGGCATTGGCCCAGATGGACTGTCCTTGCTCGGACAGCACGAAATCCAGCACTTTGCGTCCCTCTTCGGTGTGCGGTGCCTTGTTGACCAGGGACATCACGTAAGGAACGACAATCGTGCCTTCTTGCGGAATCACGAAGGCCACATCCTCGCCGTCCTTGTATTGAGCGCGATAGGCGCTGAAGTCGTAGTCCAGCAAGATGGGGATCTCGCCGGAAATCAGGCGGGCATAGGCGGTTTGCTTGGGGACGATGGGATTGTTTTTTTGCAAGGCCTTGAACCAGTTGATGGCCGGATCAAAGTTATCCATGGTGCCGCCCAGGGCTTCATTGATCGCCACGGCGCCCACATAGCCCACGAAGGCGGATGACGGGTCCAGGTAGCCAACCAAGCCTTTGTATTCCGGTTTGAGCAAATCGTTCCAGGAGGCAGGTACGGGTACATCACCCAAGGCCGATTTGTTGACCATGATGCCCATGGTGCCGGAGTGAATGGCAAACCAATGTCCTTGCGGATCCTTCAGACCTTCCGGAATCTGCTCCCAGCCCTTGGGCTTGTAGGCCTGAGTCACCCCTTCTTTTTGGGCCTGAATGGCAAAGGTAATGCCCAGGTAGGTCACGTCGGCCACCGGGTTGGCCGATTCGGCAACCAGTTGAGCCAGCGACTGGCCCGAGTTCTTGTTGTCTGGGGGCACGGTAATGCCGGTGTGCTGTTTGATGGCCTCGATCTGGCTGGCCCAGTCAGCCCATTCAGGTGGACAGTTGTAGCAAATTGCCGTCTGTGCGGCGGCCGCATTGCCGAATGTCAGCATGGCCAATGGCAATGCGACACGGCATGCCAAGGTGCTCAAAATATGTTTCATGGTTGTTCACTCCAGTCAGTAAGTGGGGCTAAATAAAGCCGGCATGGCTTGCAGGCAGGGGGCGTTACGGGAACGTTTCCCGGGAAGGAGGGCACAGCATCGTCAGGGCGCCTGTAGTTGGAACGGAGAGGGGGCGCAGGATTCACCCGGATCAAAGGTGTAGGGCAGCAATATCGACTCTTGAGCCGGAACAGGCTGCTGCCGGGCGATAGCACCTAGCAGCAAGCCGATGCACTGGCGGCCAATTTCCTCATTGGGCTGGACGATGGTGGCGGGGCGGGGAAACAGCTCCGCGCCTAGGCCAATGCCGTCAAAGCCAATAATGCTGATGTCCTGGGGGACGCGCAGGCCGATCTGTTGCGCGGTTCGCAAGCAACGAATGGCAATCAAGTCATTGGAGCCGATGACGGCGGTAGGCCGATCTGTCTGGCGCAAAAGCCGGGCGACGCAGGCCAGATGAAGACCACTCTTCTTGGTGGCAGAAGCTGCCTGGTCGTCAGGCGTTTGATTCATAAACGGCACTTCCAGCAGTGGCATGGGGGCCAAGCCGGCACGGTCCATCCCTTTGAGGTAACCACGACTACGTTGTTGGGCACGGTCGGAAACATGCAAGTGCCCGCTCACCATGGCAATGCGGCGATGGCCCTGTTTTGCCAGATGGCCAATCAGCTCAATCATGGCTTGTTCACCATTGACGGTGACGCAGGGGTGTTCGGGATGCTGGTTGTAGGCCAGCACATAAGGGCAGGATGTTTTGCTCAAGCGCTCCAACGCGGGGGAGCGAGCGGGATTTGAGACCACCAGAACAATGCCCTCCACGTTGCTGGCCAACAGCAGGGCCACGGCCTGGGATTCACGCTCAAGGTGGTATTCCGTAAAGAAGGGCAGGATGGCGTAGCCGCCGCGGGTAGCGGTATCGGCAATTCCTTTCAGGCACTCGGCAAAGACGGGATTGAGCAAGGTAGGCAGGACCACACCAATCACACGGCTGCGCTGGCTACGCAGGCTGCGGGCCGAGGCATTGGGCTCGTAACCCAGTGCCTGGATGGCGGCTTGCACACGCTGCAGGGTCTTGTTGCCCACCTTTTCAGGTTCATTGATAACGCGCGATACCGTGGCAACCGATACCTGCGCTGCTTTGGCGACATCCAGAATTCCAACATTGGCCATGACGCTCAGCCGTCAAAATGAAAACGATTACATTTGAGCAAAGGCATATGTCAGGCAGATGACGGTACGTCCATGAGCTTGCTGCTGCCTCGATCTGTCTCACAGGCAGGTCCGTGGCCCTGTGCCCCCAATCCATATGCCGTCTTTATACCCAGGCCACGAAACACTGCTCTGAATTTATGCCGCCACTCCTAGACTTTGTCTGTCTGCTGCAAGTCAGCATTGATCGGGAGTTCGGGATGAGTGCGTCCTTTTTCACAGTTCTGGCAGGAGGGATTTCTCTGGGGCTGTTTATCTATTTGTTCTATGCCTTGCTCAAGGCCGAAAAATTCTAAGTTCAGGCCGGCAAGTGTTCATTGTTTGGAACAGGTGTGCATATGAGTGATTTTCTATTTTTAGCGATTCTGTTCGCATTCTTTGCGATGGCGACCGGATTTGTTCTTGGTCTTGAGAAGCTGTAAGAGGAGTTGTCATGCTGGACGATCTGATGCAGTTTCTAGTTATTCTGGCCGTCTCTACGGTCTTGTTAGTGGTGGTGGGTAAATGGATTGCCCATTTTTTCAGTAGCCCCAATCACAGCCTGATCGAACGTGGCACGTATCGGCTGCTGGGCGTGAATCCTGAAGAGAAAATGTCCTGGAAGCGATATGGTCTGGCGCTCTTGTTGAGCAATGCCGCCATGTTGCTTCTGGGATATATTCTTTTGCGGGTGCAAGGCTGGATTCCTGGGGATAGCTTGCAGCGTGCCGCGCAAACGCCCGACCTGGCCTTCAATACGGCCGTGTCCTTTGCAACCAATACCAATTGGCAGGCGTATTCGGGCGAATCCAGCCTGTCCAATTTTTCCCAAATGGCGGCCATCACTTTTTTGATGATGATCAGTGCCACCACGGGTTTGGCGGCGGCTGGTGGCTTCATCCGTGGTTTAAGCCGTAAAAGTTCGGCTGATATTGGTAATTACTGGGTGGACTTCACCCGCTCTTTATATCGCCTGCTCTTGCCGTGCAGTTTCTTGCTGGCTTTGCTGTATATCTGGCAGGGCATGCCGCAGACACTGAACTCTGATGTCGTGGTCAACACACTGGAAGGGCTCAAGCAGCAGATTATCCTGGGCCCGGTGGCCAGCCTTGAAAGCATCAAGCATGTAGGAACCAATGGGGGCGGTTTCTTTGGCATGAATGCGGCCCATCCTTTTGAAAATCCCACGCCGCTGACTAATACCGTGCATATGCTCAGCATGTTGCTGGTGCCCTCGGCCTTGACCTATGCCTTTGGCTCGATGCTGGCTCGTCGTCGCCAGGGCTGGGCCTTCTTTACAGCCTTCTTGGTGATGTTCATCGGCTTTCTGTCTCTGATTTATAGCGCCGAGCAGGCAGGCAATCCTTTGCTGACGTCCCTGGGTGTGGACCAGGCCCAAAGCAGCACGATGGGCGGTGGCAATCTGGAGGGCAAGGAACTGCGCTTCGGTGTGGCGCAAAGCAGCTTGTTTGCCACCGTGACCACGGCTGCGACTACCGGCTCGGTCGATGCCATGCACTCTTCGCTGACGCCTTTGGGTGGCCTGGTGCCGATTGCCCAAATGATGCTGAACAACGTGTTTGGCGGGATAGGCGTGGGCTTTATCAGCCTGGTCAGCTACGCCATTCTGACGGTGTTTCTGGTGGGCATGATGATAGGGCGCAGCCCGGAGTTCTTGGGCAAGAAGATCGAGGCGCGGGAGATGAAGTATGTGATGCTGGCCATGCTGGCGCATGCCTTCAGCATTCTGGGCTTTACGGCCTTGGCCAGCGTGCTGCCATCCACCATGGACAGTCTGTCCAATATGGGGCCGCATGGTTTCAGCGAAGTTCTGTACGCCTATACCTCGGGTACGGCGAATAACGGTTCCGCCTTTGCAGGTTTCAACGCGAACACCCCTTTCTTCAATACAACGATTGGGCTGGCCATGTTGGTGGGGCGGTATCTGACCCTGCTGCCCCTGCTGGCTCTGGCCGGTGTGCTGGCTGCCAAGAAAGCGGTTCCTGCCGGACCAGGCACCTTGTCGACGGCCACCCCCTTGTTCACCGGCCTGTTGATTTTCGTGGTTCTGGTGGTGGGCGGGCTGACTTTCCTGCCTGCACTGGCGCTGGGCCCAATTGTGGAGCACCTGTTGATGCTCGATGGCATTACTTTTTGAGGATTGACTGTCATGTCTACCCATCAATTTATGGTTTCGACACCGGCTGCACCGACGATGAAAAGCTTCTTGCGTCCCGTGCTGCTGTCTGCCTTGTTTTTTATGCTGTTGACGGGCATTGCCTACCCGTTGGCCACGACCTTTATCGGCACCGCCCTGTTCCCGGAGCAGGCAAAGGGCAGCCTGATTCTGCGTGACGGCCAGCTCGTGGGTTCACGCCAGATTGGTCAGTACTTCAGTCAGCCCGAGTATTTCCAAGGGCGTCCCAGCGCGACGTTGGGAGCCGATCCGGCTGACCCTTCCAAGAGCATTGCGCAGCCCTATAACGCGGCGGCCAGTGGTGCCAGCAATCAGGGGGTATTAAGCAAAAGTTTGCTGGAGGCTGTGGCAGAACGCAGCAAGGCATATCGCCTGATGAACGGTTTGGCAGAGGATGCTCCCGTGCCTGTAGATGCTGTCACAGCGTCGGCATCGGGTTTGGACCCGCATATTTCGGTGGCCAACGCCCGTTTGCAGGCCGCCCGTATCGCCAAAGTGCGTGGTATGCCGCTGGCTCAGGTCCAGGTCCTGATTGATCGCTATACCAGTGCTCGTCAATTCGGGGTGCTGGGCGAGCCACGCGTGCAGGTCTTGGAGCTTAATCTGGCGCTGGACATGGCCAAGCGTGCCCAGCCCGCAGTGCGTTAGGAGCAGGTGTCATTATGTCTATTACTGATCTGAAAGCCCCGCAAGAAGCCGAGCGTTCGACGGCATTTCAGGCCGTGCCCTGGGGCAGGGTGTGCAAGGAAGCCTTCAAGAAATTGTCGCCTCGGGTGCAGTTCAAGAACCCGGTGATGTGTGTGGTGTATCTGGGCAGTATCGTCACCAGCTTGCTGGGCGTGCAGGCCTTGATGGGGCAGGGTGAGGCCCTCGCTGGATTTATCTGGTCTATTGCAGCCTGGCTGTGGTTTACGGTCCTGTTTGCCAATGCGGCCGAAGCCGTGGCAGAAGGCCGTGGTAAAGCTCAGGCTGATGCGCTGCGTTCTACGCGCAAGCGGGTCATGGCCAAGGTTCTGAAAGGCCCCGCCCGTGATAGCCGCGCCTGGCCTGTCCCCAGCGACGAACTGCTGCCCGGTGCCTATGTGCTGGTTGAAGCGGGCCAGATTATTCCGGCTGATGGCGAAGTGCTGCAGGGGGCAGCGTCGGTAGACGAGTCCGCCATTACGGGTGAATCGGCGCCGGTTATCCGGGAGTCGGGGGGCGACTTTTGTTCCGTTACGGGGGGAACCCGCGTTCTGTCTGACTGGATCGTGATGCGGGTCACCGCCAAACCGGGTGAGGCTTTTCTGGATCGCATGATTGCGATGGTGGAGGGCGCCAAGCGCGGCAAGACGCCAAACGAGATTGCCTTGAATATCTTGCTGGTTGCCTTGACGCTGATCTTTCTGCTGGTGTGCGTGACCTTGCTGCCTTTCTCCAGCTTTGCAACGGTGCTGACCGGCCAAGGTTCGCCCGTCACGATTACCGCCTTGATTGCTCTGTTGGTGTGTCTGATTCCGACTACCATCGGTGCCTTGCTGTCGGCGGTAGGTGTCGCCGGGATGAGTCGCATGATGAAAGCCAATGTGCTGGCCAGCTCGGGCCGCGCTATCGAGGCGGCGGGAGACGTGGATGTTCTGCTACTGGACAAGACAGGCACCATTACGCTGGGTAATCGGGAGGCCTCGGCCTTTTTGCCCGCGCCGCAAGTATCGGAACAGGCCTTGGCAGACGCGGCTCAATTGGCATCGTTGGCGGACGAGACCCCCGAAGGACGCTCCATTGTGGTGCTGGCCAAGCAGCTTTTCAATTTGCGTGGTCGTGAATTGCAAGGTGCGCAGACCATTGCCTTTAGCGCCCATACACGCATGAGCGGCATTGATATCGAGGGTCGTCAGATCCGTAAAGGGGCGGCGAACACCATGCGTTCGCATATTGAGTCCCTGGGTGGCGTGTTTCCCCACGAATTGGATGCCTTGGTCAATGAGGTTGCCCGGCGGGGCAGCACACCGCTGGTCGTCACCGAAGGCAATAAGGTGCTGGGCGTCGTGGAGCTTAAGGATATTGTCAAAGGCGGTATCAAGGAGCGCTTTGCCGAGCTGCGAGCCATGGGCATCAAGACGGTCATGATTACCGGGGACAACAAGCTGACCGCCGCTGCCATTGCAGCGGAAGCCGGGGTGGATGACTATCTGGCCGAAGCCACGCCCGAGGATAAACTGCAATTGATTCGGCGCTATCAGGACGAAGGTCGCCTGGTTGCCATGACCGGGGACGGTACGAACGACGCGCCTGCTCTGGCGCAGGCCGATGTGGCCGTGGCCATGAACAGCGGTACCCAGGCGGCCAAAGAGGCCGGCAATATGGTGGATCTGGACAGCAACCCCACCAAGCTCTTGCGCGTGGTGGAAGTGGGCAAGCAGATGATCATGACGCGCGGTGCCTTGACCACCTTCAGCATCGCGAATGATTTGGCCAAGTATTTTGCGATTATTCCGGCGGCTTTTGTGGTCACCTATCCCGCTCTGGGGGCCTTGAATGTGATGCAGCTGCATAGTCCGGCTACCGCGATCTTGTCTGCGGTCATTTTCAATGCACTGATCATCATCGCCTTGATCCCCTTGGCCTTGCGTGGGGTGAAATATCGGGCTGAACCGGCCAGCCGCCTGCTGAAACGCAATTTGCTGATCTACGGTTTGGGCGGGCTGATCGCGCCTTTTATAGGCATCAAACTGATTGATTTGCTGCTGACGCCCTTGTTTGGATAAGAGCGTAAGATCAATAGCAATTTTTTGGATGGAGTGCACAGATCCATGTCACTTGAGGATAGGCCGGACCCCGACGAGCTGTTGCAGGTGATCGGTGACGACCCGCATCAGCCTCGCCGCGGGCAGCTCAAGATTTTCTTCGGCGCTTGTGCGGGCGTAGGGAAAACCTACGCCATGCTCAAGGAGGCGCATCAGCGTCAGTCCGAGGGCGTGTCCGTAGCGATCGGGGTTGTGGAAACCCACGGCCGCGAGGAAACCCAGGCCTTGATCGACGGTTTGCCCGTGCTGGCACGCAAGGAGTACCAGCGGCAGGGACGGGTGGTGACGGAGTTTGATCTGGATGCTGCTCTGGCCTCGGGCTATCAACTGTTGCTGGTGGACGAGCTGGCGCACTCCAATATCGAGGGCAGTCGCCACGCCAAGCGCTGGCAGGATGTGGAGGAGCTGCTGGATGCGGGTATTGATGTGTATACCGCGCTGAACGTGCAGCATCTGGACAGTCTGAATGAGGTGGTGGGTGGCATTGTCGGGGTACGGGTTCGGGAAACCGTACCAGATCGGATTTTTGATCGTGCGGCAGATGTCTTGCTGGTGGATCTACCTCCCGATGATTTGTTGTCTCGGCTGAATGCGGGCAAGGTGTATCTGGCGGACTCGGTGGCCCATGCCCGTCAGAACTTCTTTCGTCGCGGCAATCTGATCGCCTTGCGTGAGCTGGCGTTGCGCCGGGTGGCGGATCGGGTTAATGCGGATGTGCATGTGTACCGTATCTCCCATGCGATACGCACAGTTTGGCCGACACGCGAGCTGCTGATGGTGTGCGTCAGTGCGGATAGTGCCCAGGAAGCCCTGATTCGGGAGGGCGCGCGTTTGGCCCAGCAATTGCAGACGCCCTGGATTGTGCTGCACGTGGATACGCCGCAGGAAAGCGGGCAGATCAAGGCGCAGGAAGCACTGGTACGTTTGGCGGCCAGTGCCCAACATGCTGGGGCCGAGTTTGCCAATATTGCGGGGCAGGATGTGGCGCATACGATTCTGGCCTACGCCCGTCAGCGCAATGCCACCAAGCTGATTTTAGGTAACTCCTCAGCGCGATCTATCTGGCCCTGGCGTACCAGCTTGTCCGAGCGCCTGGCACGCAGCAATCCTGAAATCGGCTTGCTGCTGGTGCGCATGGATACGGTGCAGCGGCCTATACGGCCTTTGGAACTGGAACAGCCCATGGCGCAGGGCAAGGCCTTATCAATTGCGTTCATTATTTGCGTTGTGACCACCTTGCTGGCCGAGAAGCTCTTGCCCTTTTTCGAGCTCTCCAACGTGATCATGCTGTTCCTGATTACCGTGGTTTTTATTGCTCTGCGCTTGGGACGGCTGGCCGGGGTGTGGGCGTCTTTGCTGTCCGTGGCCTTTTTCGATTTCTTCTTTGTCGAGCCCCGCTATTCTTTTTCGGTGACGGATACCCAATATGTATTTACCTTCGGCGTCATGCTGGGGGTGGCGCTGATTATTGGTCAGTTGGCTGCCAAATTGCAGGCCGAAGCCAGGGCTGCTCGTGATGGTGAACGACGCGCGGCGGCGCTGACCCGAGTCAGTCGGGACTTGGCAGGCGCCTTGGCCCTGGAACAAGTCCTGGCGGTCTGCCGCGATACGCTGGAACCCTTGTTCGAGATGCAGGTGGTGCTGGTGGTGCCGGATCAACAAAACCAGTTGGTGGCGACCCGCCATACCGGCTTTGTAGAGCTATCGGTGGCGCAATGGGTGTTTGATCATATGGAAGCTGCCGGTAACGGCACCGAGACTCTGAGTGGTGCCAGTGCCTTGTATCTGCCCTTGAAAGGCCCCATGGCCCCGCGTGGGGTTCTGGTGGTGCAGTCAGGCGGAGCCGCGTCGTTGAGGACTCCGGATGGACGGCGTTTGCTGGATGCTTGTTGCTTTACCTTGGCCCAGGCATTGGAGCGGATTCATTATGTGGAAATCGCCCAGGATACGGTGCTGCGCATGGAAGGGGAGAAGATGCGCAATACGCTGCTGTCGGCCGTTTCGCACGATTTACGTACACCTCTGACCGTGATTCGAGGTCTGGCGGAAACGCTGGAGCAGCCCAAAGGTTTGAGCGAAACCGAGCGCACGGATATTGCCCGTTCCATCCGTATTGAGTCGGATGAGCTGCGCCGCCAGGTCTCCAACCTGCTGGACCTGGCGCGGATGCAGAATGAAGGTGTGAAGCTGCATAAGGAGTGGCATGCTCTGGGCGAGATTGTGGGGATTGCTGTTGCACGCTGTGCTGCTGCTTTGCAGCCCCGCAAGGTGGTGACCGAGTTTGCAGCGGATCTGCCTTTGGTCGAGGTGGATGGTGTCATGTTGGAACGGGTGGTGACGAATCTGCTGGATAATGCCGCCAAATACACGTCTGCCACCAGCACGATTTCCTTGCGCGGTCTGTGTTCCGGCCAGTCCATGTATTTATTGATCAGTGATGATGGCCCCGGTTTGCCGCCGGGCGACCCCGAGCGCTTGTTTGATACTTTTACGCGGGGGCAGAAAGAGTCCTCGGTTGCGGGCGTGGGCTTGGGCTTGGGACTATGCCGCACGATTATTGCCGCGCATGGTGGTACGATCAGCGCCAAGCCGCGTTTGCCTCATGGGGTGATCTTTGAGATTCGCCTGCCCTGGAAACCGGCTCCCCGTATGGATGGTGACGAGCTACTGACATGAACAAAGCCCAGATACTGATCGTGGAGGACGAATCCAATATTCGTCGTTTCGTGCGAATTGCCTTGGAGCAGGAAGGCATGTCCGTGATCGAGGCCAGCACCTTGGCGCAGGCGCGCATGGATGCGGCGACCCGCCGTCCTGATTTGATGATTGTGGACTTGGGCTTGCCCGATGGTGATGGCAAGGACTTGATCCGCGATTTGCGCAGCTGGGTGTATTCGCCCATTCTGGTGCTGTCGGCGCGTGAACGAGAGGAAGAAAAAGTAGCGGCCTTAAATGCCGGGGCGGACGATTATCTGGTCAAGCCCTTTGGCGTGCCGGAACTGCTGGCCCGCATACGAGCCTTGTTACGACGCTCCCAACTGGTCCCGAATGTTCAGGCGGCTTCTTCGAGGGTTCGCTTTGGGGGTGTGCAGGTGGACTTGGCCTCCCATGAGGTCACGCGGGATGGGGAGGCTGTGCATTTGACGCCCATCGAGTTTCGTTTGCTGACGGCCTTGATTCGGGGGCATGGCAAGGTGCTGACCCATCAACACTTGCTGCATGAAACCTGGGGCGCAGCGTATTCCGACCGGCCTCATTACCTGCGGGTGTACATGATGCAACTGCGTCAAAAGCTGGAAGAAGATGCGGCTCAACCCAAATATCTGCTGACAGAGTTGCAGGTTGGCTATCGCTTGGCGGGTTTGGAGGTGGAAGAATAGGTGGGAAGTCCAGTCTTCCTGTATTCAGGTGGTCTTCAAGCACTTATTGGCTGACTGCTCAGCGGCTTGTCTATGCCGCTGCTGTATTAAAAAAGGGATGCCAAGCATCCCTTTTTCATTAATAGGCAGTCTGCCCCTGGGTAAAAGCGCTTAGGCTTCCAAGCGACCCAGAATCAGGAACTCCATCAATGCTTTCTGTACGTGCAAGCGGTTCTCGGCTTCGTCCCAGACCACGCTTTGTGGGCCGTCGATGACTTCGCCGGTCACTTCCTCGCCACGGTGAGCGGGCAGGCAGTGCATGAAGATGGCTTCAGGGTCAGCCACATCCATCATTTCCTGATCCACACACCAGTCAGCAAAGGCTTTGCGACGCTCTTCGTTCTCGTCTTCGTAACCCATGCTGGTCCACACGTCAGTGGTGACCAGGTGTGCGCCCTTGCAGGCTTCCAATGGGTCGTCGAATTCACGCAGAATGCTGGAATCCGGGTTGCCGGTGCGATCCGACTCCAGGTGGTAGCCGTTAGGAGCCGACACATGCAGGGTGAAGCCCAGGATTTCTGCCGCTTGCAGCCAGGTGTAGGCCATATTGTTGGCGTCACCAATCCAGGCCACGGTCTTGCCTTTGATATCGCCACGGTGTTCGATAAAGGTAAAGATGTCGGCCAGAATCTGGCAAGGGTGAAATTCGTTGGTCAGGCCATTGATGACCGGCACACGCGAGTGGGAGGCAAAACGCTCCAGACGGGTTTGCTCGAAGGTACGAATCATGACGATATCGACCATGCGCGAAACCACGCGGGCGGTATCCTCAATAGGTTCGGAGCGACCCAGCTGCGAGTCGGTGGTGGTCAGGTGAATGACCGAGCCGCCCAACTGATACATACCGGCTTCAAACGAAACACGGGTACGGGTACTGGCTTTTTCAAAAACCATCGCCAGGGTGCGGTCGTGCAATGTGTGGTGCGGCTGATAGCGTTTGAACTTGTCTTTGATCAGGCGTGCGCGTTCCAGCACATATAAAATTTCGTCGTGAGAAAAGTCGCGAAATTGCAGAAAGTGCCGAAGCGGTCCTGCTTGCACGATGGCATCCATAAAAAAATCCTGCGGATAAAGAAAGCCATCTTAACCTGTCCGGCTATTTAGAGCAAAGCCGGCCAGAGACAGACAGGGGAAAACCGTTTGGTTTCGGAATAAAACGAGGGGGCAATGTAATGATCAGCAATAAATTGTCAAGCGGCTAATTTATTGATTCCCAGGCTTTGGGTGGCCGCGATCGGATACAATGCGTGGCGAGAAAGGAAAAGGTGCAGCATACCTGAACTGCACGATTAGCGATTAATTGTTATGACAGAGCCAGTGAAGCAACTTGTAATCCATGGTGTGACCCGGCAGGATCAGCGCTTTCGTCCCAGTGACTGGGCAGAACGCTTGGCCGGTGTAATGTCCCAGTTTCGTCCGGCAGGGGCGATGGGTGGTCATCTGACTTATTCGCCCTATGTGGTGCCGCGATTGATTGACGGCGTGCGTTGTGTGGTGGTGGATGCGCGCCTGCGAGAGCTTGAACCTTTGGCCTGGAAATTCGTCTGTGGCTTTGCCGATGATAATAATTTGAAGATTAGCGGCATTGATCCCGACAATATGGACCCTGTCGATTCCTGATTCAGACTGCGAATCCAGGAAGTCGCCACCGCTGAAACGGTAGGCGACTTGTTTTTTATACGGCCAGTGGCGTCAGCACTTTGCCGGTTTTCTGATACTGCATTACATTTTCCAGCGCCAGAGAGAGCATGGCTTCGCGTGTCTCATGTGTCGCGCTGGCGGTGTGCGGTGCCAGAACCACCTGGTCCAGGTCACGCAAGCCCTGGGGGACCTGGGGTTCATTCTCGAATACATCCAGCCCGGCAGCACCCAGTCGTCCTTCCTGCAAGGCGGCAATCAGTGCGCTTTCATCGACCACACTGCCGCGGGCAATATTGACCAGAATTCCTTTGGAGCCCAGGGCATTCAGCACGTCGATATTGATCAGCCCGCGCGTTTCGTCGCCACCGACGGCTGCAATCACCATGATGTCTGCCCAATGGGCCAGCTCGATCAGGGAAGGTTCGTAATGCCAGGGCACATCGTGACGTGGGCGGCGGTTGTGATAGCGCAGATCCATATCAAAGCCGCTGGCTCGGCGGGCAATGGTCTGGCCAATGCGGCCCAGGCCCACAATTCCCAGCTTCTTGCCGCTGACGCGGGTACCCAGACCGAAACCGTTGGGTCGATCCCATAAACCGGCGCGTACATAACGGTCGGATTCAGTGACGCGGCGGGCAGCGTCCAGCATCAGGGCCCAGGCCATATCGGCCACGCAGTCGTTCAGGACATCAGGGGTGGTACTGACCTGGATGCCGCGTTGCTTAGCGGCCTGTACGTCGATGGAGTCGTAGCCTACCCCGACGCTGCAAATCGCTTTTAAAGCGGGCAGGCGGTCCATCAAGGAGGAGGGGGTAGCGGTGACAGCGCTGGTCAGTAATATCTGTACGCGCTCGATCTGCTCGGCAGAGAGCTGGTTCAGGTTCTGAAATTCAATGCGCTCGAAGTGACGGTCGATTTCGTCAAAAGAAGGGTGCTGGGCCAAAGATACCAGTTGCAGCACGATGGGACGTGTCATGGGGACTCGCTGATGAAATAGCAAATCCATAACTTAGCATGATTGGCCTGCGTGTTCAGGCAATGGTTTTGTGGCTAATAAAAAAGGGGTGCTAGGCACCCCTTTTCTAACTGGTTTTTAGGCCAGAGCCGATTAAACCATTAAAAATCTTCAGCAATCAGGCCAGGGCCTTGATAGCAGCAGACAGGCGGCTCTTGTGGCGGGCAGCCTTGTTCTTGTGAATGATGTTCTTGTCGGCAACGCGATCAATGATGCTGGTCGCTTTGCGGAAAACTTCGTTAGCAGCGGTTTTGTCACCGGCTTCGATAGCCTGGCGAACGCGCTTGATAGCGGTACGCAGCATGGAACGGATGCTGGCGTTGTGTTTGTTGCGAGCCACTGCTTGGCGGGCGCGCTTGCGTGCTTGTGCGGAATTAGCCATTTTTAATAAAGCCTAAGTTTTAAAGTTTAATCGGCAAAGACAATTATTCTAGGATACTAAGCCCGCTTTGTAAAGTAAGAGGGGCGAATGCCTACGATAAACAACATGCCGAAATAGGAAATGCCGCTGGCAAGCAACACGCCGCCCAGATACAGCACACGCAGCAGGGGCGTGGCTCCCAGGCTGATCCAGTCGATATAACGGTTAGCCAGCAGGAGGACGGCGGCCAGAGCGGCCAGAGCGGGAATAATCTTCAGGAAGAAACGTAACCAGTCATGATTGGGCTGGTAAATCCCGCGCTTGCGCAGCATGACCAGCAAGGTCAGCGCATTGACGGTGGCACCCAGGCCAATCGACAAGGCCAGCCCGGCGTGGGCAAAGGTGGGCACCAGCACCAGATTGAATAGCTGGGTAATGATCAGGACGGCAATGGCGATGCGTACGGGAGTGCGGATATCCTGGCGGGCGTAAAAGCCGGGGGCCAGAATCTTGATGGCCAGCAGGCCAACCAGGCCAACCGAATATGCCCCCACTGCCAGCTTGGTCTGGGCAACGTCAGCAGCGGCAAACGCACCATAGTGGAACAGTGTGGCGACCAGGCCGTCGGACAGCAAGGCCATGCCCAGGGCGGCCGGCAGGCCCAGCAACAAGACCAGACGCAGGCCCCAGTCCAGCAAACCACTGTAGTTCTTGTCGTCCTTGCCTGCATGGGCGGCCGACAGCTTGGGCAGCAAAACTGTGCCTAGTGCCACACCCAGCAGGGCGGTGGGGAATTCCATCAGGCGGTCGGCAAAGGACAGCCAGGTCACGCTGCCGGACTGCAGCCACGTGGCGATATTGGTATTGATCAGCAGGGAAATCTGCGCAACAGAAACGCCCAGAATGGCGGGCAGCATCTGTTTGAGAATGCGTTGCACGGTGGGGTCGCGGCGCGCTTCCCCCAGCCGTAATGAGAATCGTGGCAACAGGCCCAGGCGGGCCAGTGCAACCCATTGCACCAGCAACTGGGCCAGCCCCCCCACCATTACCCCAACGGCCAGGGCATAAATGGGCGTTTCCATGTGCTGGGCCAGAAACAGGCTGGCGCCAATCATGGACAGATTCAGCAGGATGGGCGTGAAGGCCGGAACCGCAAAGCGGCTCCAGGTGTTGAGTACCGCAGAGGCAAAAGCTACCAGCGACATGCAGATGATGTAGGGGAACATCATGCGCGTCATGGTGATGGCGGCGCCAAATTCGGTTTGTCGCTCGGGGGCGGTCAGGCCGCTGGCCATGGCACTGACCACCCAGGGGGCCGCAACAATGCCAATGGCAGTGACCAGCATGACGGCAAAGGTCAGCAGCAGGGCAACGCGGTCCAGCAATTGCTGAACCTTGTCCTGCTCGTGTTCCTTGCGCACCTGCCCCAGGATGGGTACAAAGGCTTGTGAAAACGCACCCTCTGCAAACAGGCGTCGCAGCAGGTTGGGAATGCGAAAGGCCACCCAGAAAGCGTCGGTGAGCGGGCCCGCCCCAAAGGCGCGGGCAATCAGAATATCGCGTGCCAGTCCGGTGATACGAGACAGCAGCGTCAGGCCACTAATGGTGGCCGCCGAGCGAAACAAACCCATTGGAGCCGATACAGAAAGTTATTTTGGTGCCATACGGATGGCGCCATCCAGACGGATGGTTTCGCCATTGAGCATTTCATTATTGATGATGCTTTGCACCAGTTGGGAGAAATCTTCAGGGCGACCCAGGCGCGATGGGAAAGGAATGCTGGCTGCCAGGGAGTCCTGAACTTCCTGAGGCATGGCAAACATCATGGGGGTGCCGAAGATGCCGGGGGCAATCGTCATGACACGAATGCCGGTCTGCGCCAGATCGCGGGCCAGAGGCAGGGTCAAACCCACCACACCGGCTTTGGACGCACCGTATGCCGCTTGGCCAATCTGGCCGTCGTAGGCAGCGACCGAAGCCGTATTGATCAGCACGCCACGCTCGCCCGAAGCTTCGGAGGTATTGCTGCTCATGGCAGCGGCGGCCAGACGACACATGTTGAAGGTGCCGACCAGGTTGATCATGACGGTTTTCTGGAACAGGTCCAGCGTGTGGGGACCATTGCGTCCTACGGTGCGCGAGGCAGGGGCCACGCCGGCACAGTTGATCAGTCCGAACAGGGGGCGGGCGCTGTCCTGGCAAGCCAGATCCACCACGGCCTGGGCATCTTGCTCGGAAGTCACATCACAGCGCTGATAGTGTTGGCCCAGCTCCTTGGCCAGAGCCTCGCCGGCCTCGTCCTGAATGTCGGCGATCACCACGCGGGCGCCATTTTCAACCAGCATACGTACGGTGCCTGCGCCCAGACCCGATGCGCCGCCCGTGACAATAAAAGTCTTGTTATTGATTTGCATGAGCTTGTCTCCCTTGAATAATAAACAACCGGCCCTTTTGGGGCCGGCTGAATCTTGACTTACTTAGCTTGCCAGGGCGTCCACAATGCGCTGGCGGATCTCATCGACGCTGCCCACGCCGGAAATCTTGCGATAGGCCGGAGCTTGCGGGTCGCCGGTGGCTGACCATTGCGAGTAGTAATCGACCAGAGGGCGGGTCTGCTCGCGATAGACAGACAAGCGGTGGCGTACGGTTTCCTCGCGGTCATCGTCGCGCTGGAGCAAGGGTTCGCCTGTTACGTCGTCCACACCGGGGGTTTTGGGTGGATTGAAGGTGACGTGGTAGCTACGACCGCTGGCTGCGTGGATACGGCGGCCGCTCATGCGTTCGATGATGCTCTCTTCCGGTACGTCGATTTCGATCACGAAGTCCAGTTTGACCTGGGCATCCTTCAAGGCATCGGCCTGGGGAATCGTGCGTGGGAAACCGTCGAACAGGTAGCCGGGCTCACAGTCTGCTTCTTTCAGACGGTCGCGAACCAGGCCGATGATGATGTCATCGGAGACCAGGCCACCGGCGTCCATGATTTTTTTGGCTTCTACACCCAGCGGGGATTGGGCTTTGACAGCGGCACGCAACATATCGCCCGTGGAAATTTGTGGAATACCAAATTTCTCGGTAATGAAAGCAGCTTGAGTGCCTTTGCCGGCACCAGGGGGCCCGAGCAGTATGAGTCGCATGAATTCCTCCAGGAAATGCGTCGATCCGATTCTCGCTTCAGTATGATGCGTTGCAGCATATTTAGCGCATTTTTTATTCGGATAGAGCAGAAAAAAGATCTTTTATAACCGATTTGCGAAGTGAGCGCGTACTCTTTCCAGGTCTTGTTCGGTGTCTACCCCCGCTGCAGGAATCTCCTGGAGGCGGTGAACCATAATCTGGAAGCCGTTTTCCATGGCTCGCAGCTGCTCCAGAGATTCGAAGTGCTCCAGCGGCCCGCGCGGTAGCTGGGCGTACTGCTGCAGGAAGCGATTTCGGTAGGCATAAAGGCCAATATGGTGCAATGCGGGAAGCCCGTCGGCCAGTACCCGTTCGCCACTGGCCAGCGCGTCGCGGGCCCAGGGCATGGGGGCGCGGGAAAAGTACAGGGCGCGGCCTTGCAGGTCGCACACCACTTTCACGGCATTGGGATTGAACAGCGTCTCGGCGTTCTTGATGGGCGCGGCCAGCGTGGCAATATCCGCCTGTTCGCTGCGGGCCAGCAGTTCGGCGGCCGCATTGATGTGCTCGGGCTGAATCAGCGGCTCGTCCCCTTGCACATTGACCACGATCTCGTCCTCGGACAGCTCCAGCAGGCGGGCGGCCTGGGCCAGGCGATCCGTGCCGGTCGGGTGCTCGGCGTCGGTCAGCAGGGCGTTGAAGCCGCTTGCCTGGACGGCTTCTAGCACTTGAGGCGAGTCCGTCGCCACCCAAACCTGACGCGCTCCGCTCAGTGCTGCTTGCTGGGCACAGCGCACGATCATGGGTTGGCCAGCAATGTCAGCCAGCGGTTTGTTGGGCAGACGGGTGGAACCCAGGCGCGCAGGGATGATGACGGAAAAAGTCATATCAGTTGCTGGCGGGTTCCTGCGCATCCAGTTGACGCGCTTCGTTGATCAGCATGGTGGGGATGCCGTCCACAACAGGGAAGGCCAGCTTGTCAGCTTTGCAAACCAGTTCCTGCTGTTCGCGGTCGTGGCGCAGAGGGCCTTTGCACAAAGGGCAGACCAGCACTTCGAGTAGGCGAGTTTCCATTATTGAACTCCGGATAAAGAGGGTGGGGTTAAGCGCCGCTTGCGCAACAGGCTGTCCAGTTCAGCAATCCAGTCCGGGCGTGAGAACTCGGGTTGGACATCGACAACCCACAGTCGTGAGTCGTTCAGGTGCTGGCATTTTACGGCGTCTTTACGGGTAATGAGTACCAGCCCGTCATGCAGGGCTTGAAAGTCCTGGGCTTGCAAGGCGGCATGGTCGGGCAGGGGGAAAGTCTGACTCAGATGCAGACCACAAGCGCGCAGCATCGTGAAAAAACGGGCAGGCTGGCCAATGGCGGCCAAGGCTTGCAGTTCCTGTTGACCGTATTCCTGCTGCCAGTCCAACCAGCTCAGGCGGCGGCCCGAGCTCAGGTGTTCCAGCTGATACGGGCGCAGGCTCATGGTCAGGGCGCGGCCGGCTTCAGCGGGCTGAGGAGTGAAAGGAGGCGCCTGGTCGGCCACCACCTGGCTGATCAGCCAGTCCACCGTACGCAGGCGTTCGGGGCCTTCACGCAGTGGGCCGGCCGGTAGCAGCAGGCCGTTTCCTACGCCACGTGCATCCTGCACCACGACTTCCATATCACGCTGCAAGGCCAGGTGTTGAAGGCCATCATCTGAAATAATCAGGTCGACGGCCGGGAAATCCTTGAGCAAAGCCTGGGCAGCCAGGGCACGACGAGGGTGAACAGCGATGGGAGCCTGGGTTTGGGCGGCAATCAGAGCGGGTTCATCGCCAAACTGTTCGGCGGCTAATTGACCCTGGCCCACACGCGGGTTGGGGCCGATCTCCACACCATAACCACGGCTGACAATACCGGGCGTCCAACCCAAAGCACGCAATTGCTCGGTCAGAGCCAGGACAACGGGAGTCTTGCCTGCGCCACCGACGATGATATTGCCCACCACAATCACCGGCACCGGGCTGCGGTAGGATGCACCGGGATCTTGCTCGTAGCGTTGCTGCTTGCGTCGTACGAAGATTGCCGCCAGCGCTGAAAGAGGACGCATCACAAGACTGAACCAGCCTTTTTTCTGCCACTGCTGGTGCAGCCAATCAGTCAGGCGGACGCGCACACTCATGGGGCCTGGGTCGCAAAGTGAATGCGATGGATGCCCACCTGACGGGCGGCTTCCATGGCCTGGACCACTGCAAAGTGGGGCGCCTGGGCATCAGCCAGAATCAGCAGGCTGCTGTTCTCGTCGGTTTTTTCCGTCGACAGAGCTTGGCTAAGGGGAGAACCACTGCTGGCATCCAGCCACATGCCGTTCAGGGCATAGCGCCCGTCCTGGCTGATAGCCAGTAGCAGTTCAGTGGTCTGGGCGGCCTGGGCCTGAGCTTGGGGCAAGGAAACATCCAGCTGGCGATAGCGCACGAAGGTGCTGCTGGCAGCCAGAAAAATCAGCACCACCAGCAAGACGTCAATCAAGGGCACCAGATTCAGTTCCAGCGTGTCCTGGTCTTGGGCTCGACGAAAGCGCATCAGGCAGCCCTCTGTGCCAACAGGCGATCCAGGGCACCAGCTTCTGTTTCCAGGCAGTGCAGCAGGTAGTCGGCACGGCTGCGAAAGTAGCGGTGAAAGATCATGGCCGGGACGGCAATCAGAATCCCCAGGGCAGTGTTGTACAGGGCAACGGAAATGCCACGGGCAATCAGGCTGGGGTCACCACCGGCAGGGTCGTAAGCGGCAAAAATGTCGATCATGCCAATAACCGTACCAAACAGGCCCAGCAAAGGGGCGATCACGGCAATGGTGCCCAGTGCCGGAATGTACTTGTTCAATTGGTAGCTAATGTCCTTGCCTTCCGCCTCGACCGCGGACTCACGCAAGGCGGAAGCCAGATGACGATTTTTCAGTACGGTGGCTAATACTCGACCCAGGGGGGAGTTGTCGTACAGGCGGGGCAGGGAGTCGTCCTGGATACGGTTCTGGGCTGTCAGCTCGCTGATCTGGCGTGCCAGTCCAGCCGGTAGAATTCGTTTGCTGCGCAGGGCCAGAAGGCGCTCCAGGATTAAACCCAGGGCAAGAATGGAGCAGGCCAGCAGGAACCAGACAGGCCAGCCAGCGGCATGGATCAAAGTAAGCACGAGTCTATTATCCGGTCACGAAATAAATCAGCGCTTATTGTAGAGCCCCTGCCTGCATTGCGGGAATGTTCCGGCGCGGGCGCGGTACACTTCAGGGTCTTTTACACGCAGAGTGACGCCAAACCCCTGATGTATTTGAAGTAATAAGTGTAGTGCTAAAACTATCCACAAAAACTGTGGATAATTCTGTGTATAAAACATCCCATAGTGGCTCGGGTGGTGGTTTAGAGGTTCTCTGGCTAATTTTCGACCATCTTTGTGTTTTTACAAATAGTGTTTAATTTCAATGGCTTACCTGTTTTCGATAAAGTATTGCATCAGGTGTTCCACGGAAGCCATTGTCTTGGCGTCTATTTGACAAAAGCATGACAGTTGTGGATACGGAGCGGTGGAAAACTAGCTCGTGGCGAGTCAAAAACAAAGAATATGATGCATTATCAAGAATCTAGAGCACCTGCGGTATGGACCGTGGCACAGTTGAACCGCCGTGTCAGTCAATTGCTGGACGAGCACATGCCGGTGGTTTGGGTTAGTGGCGAAGTATCCAACTTTACCCAGGCTGCTTCCGGGCATTGGTACTTCTCCATCAAGGACGACAAGGCGGCCGTTCGTGCCGTGATGTTCCGGGGGCGTGCCCAGGCCGTGGGCTTCGTGCCGCGGGCGGGCGAGCGCTTCGAGTTTCGCTGTTCGGTGACCTTGTACGAAGCACGCGGGGACTTTCAGGTTCAGGTCGAGGGCATGCGTCGCGCCGGGTTGGGGGATTTGCATGAAGCGTTTCTGCGATTAAAGGGGCAACTGCAAAGCGAAGGTTTGTTCGAGCCGGAACGCAAGCGCCCAATCGCAAGCTTGCCGCGCAGTGTAGGCATCATCACTTCCTTGGCGGCCGCTGCTTTGCGAGATGTGCTGACTGCGATGGAGCGTCGCGCTCCGCATGTGCGCATTATTATTTATCCCGCTCCAGTTCAAGGTGCCGAAGCGCCACCGCGATTGCGACAAGCATTGGAAACCGCGATTGAGCGGGCCGAGGTCGATACGCTCTTGCTGGTACGCGGGGGCGGCAGTCTGGAGGATCTCTGGGCTTTCAACGATGAGGGTCTGGCACGTCTGATCGCCTCCAGTCCTATCCCTATTATTAGTGGGGTGGGGCACGAGACCGATTTCACCATTGCCGATTTCGTGGCCGACTTGCGTGCACCCACGCCAACCGCCGCGGCCGAACTGGCCTGTCTTGGGCGCGATCAGTTGCTGGAGCAGGTGTTTGCGCGCATGGGGGCTTTGAGCCACGGCGTGCAGCGCCATCTGGACCGCGCATCCTTGCGCCTGGATCGGGCGGTGGCCAAGCTGGTTTCTCCGCATCAACGACTGGCCCAGCAGCAGCAACGCCTGGATCATCTGACGCAAAGATTGCAGCGTGTGGCCCGCAGCGTCCCCGATACCGCCGCTTTGCGCCTGACTACGTTAAGGGCTCGTTTGGAGCGCAGCATTCCGCAGCTGGCGTCAAGACAGCAAAATCTGAATATGCTTTTCCAGCGGCTGGAAAAAGGTCTGGATCACGCGCTGGTTTTGCGCCGCCAACGCCTGGCTGCGGCCCAGCAAACGCTGCAAGCCCTGTCCCCGCGCCTTATCATTAATCGTGGATATGCCATAGTCAGGGATAGCGAGGGGAAAGTTGTAAAAAATGCGTTAGACTTAAAGATTGGTGAACGACTCGATGTCGAGTTGAGTCGCGGTCATGTGTCGGTGGATGTGGTGCGCACGCACGATCTACTCTAGGCTGCGTCGTCCTTGTTGGATACCAAACACGGTTTTTTTTTAGAAGGAATTGAAATGGCATTCACTCTTCCAGCTCTTCCATACGAACTCAACGCCCTTGAGCCACACATCTCCAAAGAAACTTTGGAGTTTCACTACGGTAAACACCACCAGGCTTACGTCACCAACCTGAACAACCTGGTTGCTGGCACCGAATTTGAAAATGCTTCCCTGGAAGACGTGGTCAAGAAATCCTCCGGTGGCGTGTTCAACAACGCTGCTCAGGTTTGGAACCACACTTTCTACTGGAACAGCCTGTCCCCTAACGGCGGTGGCGCTCCTACCGGCAAAGTGGCTGATGCCATCAACGCCAAATGGGGTAGTTTCGATGCGTTCAAAGAAGCCTTCACCAAGTCTGCCGTTGGCAACTTCGGTTCGGGCTGGACCTGGTTGGTCAAAAAGGCCGACGGTTCCCTGGATATCGTCAACACCAGCAACGCTGGCACGACGCTGACTTCCGATGACGTCGCTCTGATCACCTGTGATGTGTGGGAACACGCCTACTACATCGACTACCGCAACGCCCGTCCCAAGTACCTGGAAATTTTCTGGAACCTGGTGAACTGGGACTTTGCTGCCAAGAACCTGGGTTAATCACCCAAGTTGAGGGTAGCGCTCATTGGAGTCCTACCCGGCATAAAAAAACCGCCATGCATATGCTGGCGGTTTTTTTGTGTTTGCAGCGCGGTAGCCTGTCGGATTTGCGCTGCAATGCGTTTTGCCCGAAGGCCTTACATTTGGGATTGCTGGTAGTTTTCCAGGCCCACTTTCTCGATCAGGCCTAATTGTTTTTCCAGCCAGTAGGTGTGGTCTTCTTCCGTGTCGCGCAACTGGGCCAGAATAATGTCACGGGTGACAAAATCGCTGGCGGATTCGGCCAGTTCTATGCCTTTTTGCAAGGCAGCGCGAACTTCATATTCCAGCTCCAGATCCTTGCGCAACATGCCGACCACGTCCTTGCCGGGCTCAAACGCATTGGGGCGCATATCAGGAATGCCATCGAGCATCAGGATACGACGTATCAGGGCGTCAGCGTGTTGGGTTTCTTCTTCCATTTCGTGGTTCATGCGCTCGTAAAGCTGCGTGAAACCCAGATGCTCGTAAAAGCGGGAATGGATAAAGTACTGGTCGCGCGCTGCGAGTTCGCCACGCAGCAACTGATTCAGATAGTCGAGGACTTCGGGATTGCCTTGCATGATGATGAGCCTGTAAGGGATGTCAACGTTGGCAGTATGCCATGGGGGCGCTTGGCGTGGGGCTTGCCCCCGATAAGACAGGGTGGATGCAGGCGGGTGTGGGGCACTACTATTAGCTGTGGTTTGTTTTTCTTTATTTGCTCTTGGTATCTGCATTTAATGAGCAATAGATCGCTTTGGACACGAAACATGAAAGCGACCGCGTAGCGGACAGCCCTTGGCGTGGGTAAATGAGCTTCTGTGCTCAAGCGCTACTATCAAAATAGTAGATTTCGAGCGCTCTTCATAGTGCTCTCGCGCGATTTTATTCAAGTTATCAGGGTGAATTTCATGAGTCAGGACGCCTTTATTTGTGACGCAATTCGTACGCCATTCGGACGTTATGGTGGTTCGCTGTCCGCTGTGAGGGCGGATGACCTGGGTGCGGTGCCTATTGCCGCGCTGATGAAGCGCAATCCCCAAATCGATTGGAGCAAGCTGGATGATGTGATGTACGGCTGCGCCAACCAGGCGGGGGAAGACAACCGTAACGTGGCACGTATGTCTGCGCTGCTGGCCGGTTTGCCCGTGGACGTGCCCGGTGTAACCTTGAACCGCCTGTGCGGTTCTGGCCTGGACGCGATTGGTTCGGCCGCTCGCGCGATTCGCGCCGGCGATGCCTCCTTCATCCTGGCCGGTGGTGTGGAAAGCATGAGCCGCGCTCCCTTTGTCATGGGTAAGGCTGAAACGGCTTTCTCGCGCAGCGCGGGCATTTACGACACCACGATTGGCTGGCGCTTCATCAACAAGGCCATGAAAGAGCAGTACGGTGTCGACTCCATGCCCGAAACAGCTGAAAACGTAGCTCAGCAGTTCAATGTGTCCCGCGAAGACCAGGACGTGTTTGCCCTGAACAGCCAGTTGCGTGCTGCTGCTGCCCAGGAAGCCGGCATTCTGGCTGAAGAAATCACCCCCGTGATCATTCCCCAGCGCAAGGGCGATCCCATTGTGGTGGACAAGGACGAGCATCCACGTGCCACGACCCTGGAATCCCTGACTCGTCTGAAACCTGTCGTGCGTGCCGATGGCACGGTGACGGCCGGTAATGCTTCTGGCGTGAACGACGGTGCTTGCGCGCTGCTGGTCGCCAACAAGGCAACCGTAGAAGCTCAGGGTCTGACTCCACGCGCTCGTGTGGTGGCCATGGCCTTTGCTGGTGTGGAACCGCGCATCATGGGTATTGGCCCGGCACCTGCCAGCCAGAAAGTCCTGGCCTTGGCCGGTCTGACGCTGGATCAAATGGATGTGATCGAGCTGAACGAAGCTTTCGCCGCTCAAGGTCTGGCAGTGACTCGTATGCTGGGTCTGGCTGACAATGATCCGCGCGTGAACCCGAACGGGGGCGCGATTGCTCTGGGGCACCCCCTGGGTGCCAGCGGTGCGCGTCTGGCGATTGCGGCCATTAACCAATTGCATCGCACAGGCGGACGCTACGCCCTGTGCACCATGTGTATTGGTGTCGGCCAGGGCGTGGCCTTGATTCTCGAGCGCGTCTAACTAAGGTTGCAGGGCGGGCAGGCCGGTGATTTTCTCGCCGGCCTTTTTGTCTGCTTGCTTGAACCAGCCTTGTTCCATCTCCAGGGCATAGCGCACAGGTCGCACCGGGCAGTGGGATTGAAGATCAAAGGGCTGCATGGCCTCGATATTGGTAATCGTGCCTTCATCGGTAATAAAGGCGATATCCAGCGGCAAGGGCGTATTCTTCATCCAGAAGCAAGGCATTCCGGTTTGCTCGAATACGAATAACATGCCGTGATCGGGGGCCAGGCTTTCTCGATGCATCAAGCCTTGAGCACGAGTCTCGTCGCGATCGGCCACTTCAGCCTGGATTTTTTTGGAACCCAGGGTCAGTGTCAGGGTGGGAAGAGTCTCATCTGCCTGAGCCGGGGCGCTAATACAAAGCGCTGCCAGAAGACAGGCAAAAAAAACAGGGCGCGCAGGCCCCGTAGTCGTAGTGCGATACTGCATGTGTGTTGCGAACCTGCTTTTGTTAGAATCGAGAGCGCAAGAGATCTTAAGGCGAAGTAATATTAAGTGCCTGCTTGCCTTTAGGGCCTTGGGCGACTTCATACAGAACTTTCTGGCCTTCTTTCAAAGTCTTGAACCCGTTCATCTGAATGGATGAAAAATGAGCGAAGAGATCTTCGCCGCCGTTATCGGGTGTAATAAACCCAAAGCCTTTGGCGTCATTGAACCACTTAACGGTCCCGGATAGTTTTTGATTGTCTCCAGTGCCTGCGGTGGTGGTAGTTTCCGACATGCTTGCTGCCTCTCAACTTAGTGTATGGTTGATACTTTTTTCGGCCCCTCCCTGGGCCTGTGATCGCGGCACCCCACTTTTTATTGTGAAGTTGACACGATCAGTCGGATGATGCTGAATTTTGTTCCCCCCAGTCAACCTATGGAAAGCACCTAGTTCTGTATTATGGCCATTGAGATCGATAAGCAAGGCGCCACAACGGTAGAGCGCCAATCCGCGCGGCTTGCCCCACCACCCATGTATCAGGTCATCTTGCTCAACGATGACTACACACCCATGGAATTTGTGGTGAATATACTGGAGCGGGTGTTTGCCAAAACACCCGAGCAGGCCGAACAGCTTATGCTTAAAGTACATTACGAGGGTCGGGCTGTCTGTGGTGTGTATCCCCGCGACATCGCGGCCACCAAGGTGGAAATTGTGCGACAACTGGCGCAGTCGCGACAGCACCCTTTACAGTGCGTGATGGAGCCGGTGCCTGATGCTTGACCATTTAATGGTTTACCGTATTGTTCAGATCAGGCAAATTAGTCATAGAATAGCCTTAACCCCTAGTTTTACTCTTGCCGTGTAGGAGGAAGCATGATCTCCGAAGAACTTGAAGTCAGTCTACACATGGCCTTTGTCGAGGCTCGTGCCGCGCGCCATGAATTCATCACGGTAGAGCATCTGCTGTTGTCCCTGCTCGATAACGCCTCCACTCTGGAGGTGTTGAAAGCATGTGCTGCCGATATTGATGCACTGCGCCAGAATCTGCGTAAATTCATTAACGAAAATACGCCCACATTCCCTGGCGAAGGCGAGGTCGATACCCAGCCCACCTTAGGTTTTCAGCGTGTGATACAACGTGCCATCATGCACGTATCGTCCAGCAACTCCGGTAAAAATGTGGTTTCCGGCGCCAACGTGCTGGTGGCGATGTACGGGGAAAAAGACTCGCATGCAGTGTATTACCTGCAGCAACAAGGCGTCTCGCGCCTGGATGTGGTCAATTTCCTCTCGCACGGTATCACCAAGGCCAATCCGGAACCCGCTGCTCCCGAGCCTCCCAAGGCTGCCGCAGCGGCGGAAGCGGATACCCGCTCGGACGCCCAGAAATCTCCGCTGGATCTATACGCTACCGACCTGAATACCGAAGCCAGCCTGGGTCGTATTGACCCCTTGATTGGCCGTGAAAAGGAGGTGGAGCGCGTCATCCAGGTTCTGTGCCGCCGCCGCAAGAACAATCCCTTGCTGGTGGGCGAGGCCGGCGTGGGTAAGACCGCGATTGCCGAAGGCCTGGCCCTGCGCATCCAGCGTGGCGACGTGCCGGACATTCTTGGTGAAGCGCGCGTCTACGCACTGGATATGGGGGCCTTGCTGGCCGGTACCAAGTATCGGGGCGACTTCGAGCAGCGCCTGAAAGCGGTGCTCAAGCAGCTCAAGGAAACAGCACAGTCCATTTTGTTTATCGACGAAATCCACACGCTGATCGGCGCCGGTTCGGCGTCGGGCGGCACGCTGGATGCGTCCAACTTGCTCAAGCCTGCGCTGTCCTCCGGTCAGCTCAAGTGTCTGGGTGCGACCACTTACTCGGAATACCGCGGAATTTTCGAAAAAGACCACGCCCTGTCGCGTCGTTTCCAGAAAATTGATGTAGCCGAGCCTACGGTGGAGCAGACCATCCAGATTCTGCGTGGTTTGAAGTCCAATTTTGAAGAGCACCACGGCGTGCGTTACTCGGCAGCTGCCCTGACGGCGGCGGCGGAGTTGTCGGCCCGTTACATCAACGACCGCTTCCTGCCTGACAAGGCCATCGACGTCATCGACGAGGCCGGTGCAGCGCAGCGCTTGCTGCCACGCTCCAAGCAGAAAAAGGTTATCGGCAAGGCCGACATTCAGGCCACGGTGTCGCGTATTGCGCGCATTCCGCCCCAGACAGTCTCCAGCGACGATCGCAATAAGTTGGCAACCTTGGCACGCGATCTGAAATCGGTGGTGTTTGGTCAGGATGTGGCAATTGACGCCCTGGCAGCGGCCATCAAGATGGCGCGCTCCGGTCTGGGTCTGCCCGACAAGCCTATCGGCTCCTTCCTGTTCTCCGGCCCGACCGGCGTGGGTAAAACCGAAGTGGCGCGTCAACTGGCCTTTGTGCTGGGTGTAGAGCTGCTGCGCTTTGATATGTCCGAGTACATGGAGCGTCACACCGTGTCGCGCCTGATCGGTGCGCCTCCGGGCTATGTGGGCTTTGACCAGGGCGGTTTGCTGACTGAAGCCGTGACCAAACAGCCGCACTGCGTGCTGCTGCTGGACGAGATCGAGAAAGCGCATCCGGACGTCTACAACATTCTGCTGCAGGTGATGGATCACGGCACGCTGACGGATAACAATGGCCGCAAGGCAGATTTCCGCAACGTCATCCTGATCATGACCACCAACGCCGGTGCCGAAGCGCTGAACAAGACCAGCATTGGCTTTACCCAGCCCCAGCGCTCGGGTGATGAAATGCAGGACATCAAGCGTCACTTCTCGCCAGAGTTCCGCAACCGTCTGGACGCGATTATTGGCTTCAAGCCTTTGTCGCGCGACATCATCCTGCGCGTGGTGGACAAGTTCCTGATGCAGCTGGAGAACCAGTTGCACGAGAAGCGCGTTGAAGTGTCCTTCTCGGACGCCTTGCGCGAGCATCTGGCGGCCAAGGGCTTCGATCCCGCCATGGGTGCCCGCCCAATGCACAGGCTTATTCAGGACACCATTCGCCGTGCTCTGGCCGACGAGCTGCTGTTTGGTCGTCTGGTCGATGGTGGCCAGGTCGAGGTCGATCTGGACGAGAACGGCGAGGTGGTACTGGAATATCCTTCTTCAGGACCGGATGAGCCCGGCAGCAAGGCTTCTTCGCGTCCCGAGCCGGAACTAGTCGACTAAGCCGTGAGGGCATCGCGCCCCTTGATCGTCTGTACGCATTGTGACACCGTACACGAGCGAGTCCCCGTTCAAGGAGCGGGGCTCGCTCGTTGTGTGCGTTGCGATACCGAACTTTACCGCCACAGCCGCTTTTCTCCACGTGAATGGCAAGCGCTGGTTCTGGCGGTTTTCATTCTTTTTCTGATTGCCAATCTGTTTCCCGTCGTCCATCTGAGCATGGCGGGCAAAACGGTTTCTCCCACCTTTCCCAAAGCCTTGTTGCTGATCTGGCAGCAGGGATACTGGGGGCTGTCCGTGATGGCGGGACTGGTGGGTTTCTGGCTACCGCTGTTTCAACTGATCTTCCAGTTTTGGGCCTTGGGATTGATTGCCCGAGAAAAGCCCTTGCCGGGCGATTTTGGTATTGGACTGCGGGCCTTGAGCCATCTGGAACATTGGTCCATGACCGCCGTGTTGTTCCTGGGCTTGATTGTGGCCATGGTGAAGTTTGCCGGAATTGGGCATTTGACGATTGCGCCGGGCCTGTATGCCTTTTTCGCGCTGACTTTCCTGCTGACCGGCTTGAGCCGCATTACGGCAGGGCGTCTGTGGCGCTGGGCAGAGGATCGTGATCTGGTGCCCGTTTCGACCCGGCAGGTCTTGAAAGAGCATCCGTCCTGGAGCGCCTGTACCCACTGTGGCTTTGTGCAGTCCAGCCAAAAACAGGATTGTGACCGTTGTGGTGCAACCGTTCATAAACGCAAGCCCAATAGCCGTACCCGGGTTGCCGCCCTGGTGCTGACGGCCTGCGTGTTCTATATTCCTGCCAATATCCTGCCTGTCATGGAGCTGCGCAGCATTTTGGGCAGCAGCGCCCACACGATTTTGGGTGGCGTGATTGAGCTCTGGCAGCTGGGTTCCTGGGACCTGGCGCTGATCGTGTTTATCGCCAGTATTGTCGTTCCCATTACCAAGCTCCTGGCGTTGATGATTCTGTTGTTGGGACGTCGCTGGCGGGGCAACGCGGTGCAGCGTCAACGCAATCGCATTTACGATATGGTCGAGCTGATTGGTCAATGGTCCATGCTGGACGTATTCGTGGTGGTCCTGATGGCTGCCCTGGCCAACTTCCCCGGCCTGTCGCAGATTATTCCTGGGGCAGGGGCCTTGAGCTTTGGCATGGTGGTGGTCTTGACCATGCTGGCCGCGCTCAGCTACGACCCTCGGCAAGGCTGGGACCAGGATACCCACGAAGAACAACGTATAGAACCGCAACAAAAGCCGTCTCCGCCTGCATCACAGGCGACTTCCTGAAGGAAACAAGGTGCACGATCCAACAACTAACCCGCCTGACGGTCAGACCGAGCCCGCACAGCCCAAACTGATCCCCTCCCAGCGATCCCGATTCTCCTGGATCTGGATTTTGCCTATTGCGGCTGCCCTGGTAGGAGCGTCCTTGGTATTGCGAAACTGGATGTTGACCGGGCCTCGCATCACCATCAGCTTCGACTCAGCCGAAGGCTTGGCGGTAGATCAGACCAAGCTGCGGTATCGCGAGGTGGATGTGGGCACAATCTCCGATATTCAGGTGGCTCCCGATCGCAAAGGGGTGATCGTGACGGCGCAGCTGGAACGGGATGGTTCGGAGTTCATCACACAAAAAGACACGCGCTTTTGGGTTGTGCGTCCACGCTTGGGTTTGAGTGGTGTCTCGGGCCTGGGTACCTTGCTATCGGGTGTGTATATTGGCGTAGACGCGCCTTTTGAAACAGACAAAAAGGGCGAGCAACTGGAATTTGTAGGCTTGGAAAGTCCGCCTGAAGTGACCAGTGGCCGTGCCGGCAAACGCTATGTACTGACAGCGCCTGAGCTTGGCTCGCTGGATCTGGGCTCGCCCGTGTACTACAAGGGCATACAGGTGGGGCAGGTCAGCAGCTACGAGCTGAACGAAGAAGGCGATGGGGTGCGTGTGCAGGTGTTTGTGGATGCGCCCAATGATAAATTCGTGACACAAGGCTCGCGCTTCTGGAACGTCAGTGGTGTGAACATGTCCCTGGATTCCACTGGCTTTAATGTGCGCACGCATTCTTTGGTTTCTGCCTTGGCAGGTGGCTTGGCCTTTGATCAGATGGAAGGCGAGCCTACCGATGTCGCCGCTGCTGATACGCAGTACGAGCTGTTCTCCACCCAGAATCGCGCCATGGCCGAACCGGATGGTCCGGCCGTCGAGCTGCGCTTCCACTTTCATCAGTCCGTGCGAGGTCTGGTGCCGGGCTCCAAGGTTGAGTTCCGTGGCCTGGAGCTGGGTCAGGTCTACGACGTGGATCTGGAGTTCGATTTTGAGCGCAAACGCTTCTTTGCCTTGGTCAAAGCGCGTATCTATCCGCAACGCTTTGGCCGCTTGTACGAGCGTGTTGTGGAAACCCGTCCGGATGAAAAAGATCCGATGACGGCCTTGTTCAAGCCAATGGTGGAACGTGGCCTGCGTGGTCAGTTGCGTCCTGCCAGCCTGATTACCGGTCAGCAGTACATTGCCCTGGAGTTCTTCGACAAAGCGCCTGAAGCGGACTTCGATGAAAACGCCAAGCCATTGGTGGTGCCCGTCATCGCTGGCGACTTCGACCGTTTGCAGGAGCAGGTCAGCGATATCGTGACCAAGATTGCCGCTATTCCTTTCGATCAGATTGGCAAGAACCTGCAAAGCGGGCTGACGGAGCTGGGTCAGGTGCTCAAGCAGCTGGACAAGACGACAGTGCCGCAACTGAATGGTGCGCTCAAATCCATGGACGCGGCGGTTCAGAAGCTGGGCGCCATGCTGGACTCGGACTCTTCCTTCAATACTTCTGTGGATCAAACCTTGAGCGAGCTGAAGCGCTCCTTGCGATCCCTGCGTGATTTAAGCGATACCTTGCAAAGCCAGCCCTCGGCGGTCTTGCGAGGCCGTTCCCCTGACGTGCTGCCGGAGCCTGCGCCATGAAGTCTCGTTTTCTGATTCCCGTGGCGTTCGCCGGTTTGCTGACGGCTTGCGCCTCGACCACACCCACTTACTACACCTTGCAAGCCTCCAATGCCGCTCCGGCGGCTGCGGCTCCTTCCACGCAAGTGTGGAAGGGCTTTCAGCTGCGACGCATGGATGTGCCTGCCCAATTGGATCGTCGATCCTTTGTACTGACGCAGACGGCGGGCGGGCAGGTTAACCTGCTCAACGATAGCCAGTGGGCATCGCCCTTGCCCGATGAAATGTCTCTGGCCTTGGCGTCCGGTTTACAGGATCGGCTAGGCGTTCCGCAGCTGGCCAGCGCTGCTGCGAAAACACCGCTCTGGCAGATTGATGTGCTGGTGCAGCGCTTTGAGTCTGTCTATGGGGAGCGCGCTACGCTGGAGTTGAGCTGGACCCTGACGCCGCTCGGTTTTGAGGGCAAGACTCAGCAATGCCGCTGGTTGGATACCGAGCCTGCATCCTCGGTACCCGAGCTGGTGCAGGCGCATCGCCAATTGCAGCAGCGCTGGGCGGATGCACTGGCTGCTCAAATGCAAGGTAAACCTGTCCCGGTTAACCTGAACAAGGCCATGCTCTGCGTCAGTTAACCTTTCAAGTTAACCTTTTCTTGTGCGGGTTAACCTGAATACGAATTTGGGTTAACCGTCAGTATTATTTCGGCATATCGCAGTCAACAAAAGCGTAACCGGGATAAGAAGCATGGCGAGCACAACCTTAGGGATTAAAGTCGATATAGAACTGCGCGAGCGTCTGCGACGTGCGGCAGATCAGTTGCAATGCACCCCGCACTGGCTGCACAAGCAGGCTTTGTTGTCCTATATCGAAGGCATAGAACGAGGTGTGCTGCCTGGCGAATTGGCTCTGCTGAGCGGCGGCGATTCCGAAGCCACCGAGGAAGGTGTGCTGATGCCATCCATCCCGTTTTATGGCTTTGCTCAAGATGTGCAACCGCAAAGCGTGTTGCGCGCTGCCATTACCGCCGCCTACCGCCGTCCAGAAACCGATTGCTTGCCTTTGCTGCTGAGTGCAGCGCGTTCCTCTCAAAGTGCGCGTGCCCAGGAGCTGGCCGCTCGTTTGGTCAAAGCCCTGCGCGCCAAGCGTCGTGGCGGTGGCGTAGAAGGTCTGATCCAGGAATTTTCCCTGTCCAGCCAGGAAGGCGTGGCCTTGATGTGCCTGGCTGAAGCCTTGCTGCGTATCCCTGACCGCGCCACACGTGATGCCTTGATTCGTGACAAGATCAGCCACGGTGACTGGCGGGCGCACATGGGCGAGTCCCCCTCGCTGTTCGTGAATGCCGCTACCTGGGGGCTGATGCTGACAGGTCGTTTGGTCAGCGTGAATAGCGAAAAGAGTTTGTCCTCCGCCTTGACCCGCATGATCGGCAAGGGCGGTGAGCCCCTGATCCGCAAAGGCGTGGATGTCGCCATGCGCATGATGGGCGAGCAGTTCGTGACCGGGCAAACCATTGCCTCGGCGCTGGCCAATAGCCGCAAGTTTGAAGAGCAGGGCTTCCGTTATTCCTACGACATGCTGGGCGAGGCCGCGACGACAGCGGAAGACGCGCAGCGTTACTACCAGGCATACGAGCAAGCGATCCACGCGATCGGTCGTGCCAGTCAGGGTCGCGGGATTTACGAAGGTCCTGGCATTTCCATCAAGCTGTCTGCATTGCACCCGCGCTACAGCCGCTCCCAGCGTGATCGCGTCATGCGTGAACTGTTCCCGCGCTTGTTGTCCCTGGCGCAACTGGCTCACCACTACGATGTGGGGCTGAACATTGACGCAGAAGAAGCGGACCGTCTGGAAGTGTCCTTGGACTTGCTGGACAAGCTGTGTTTCGACCCGTCTTTGGCAGGTTGGAACGGCATTGGTTTTGTGGTGCAGGCCTATCAAAAGCGCGCACCCTTTGTCATTGATTATCTGATTGATCTGGCCCGCCGCAGCGGTCACCGCTTGATGCTGCGTCTGGTGAAAGGTGCATACTGGGATTCGGAAATCAAACGTGCCCAGGTGGATGGTCTGGAAGACTACCCCGTCTACACCCGCAAGGTGCACACGGATGTGTCTTATCTGGCTTGCGCTCGTAAGCTCCTGCAGGCTCCGGAAGCCGTTTACCCGCAGTTTGCGACACACAATGCACAAACCCTGGCCGCCATTTACGTGATGGCCGGTCAGAACTACTACACCGGCCAATATGAGTTCCAGTGCCTGCACGGCATGGGCGAGGATCTGTACGACGAAGTCGTCGGCCCGATCAAGGATGGCAAGCTGAACCGTCCTTGCCGTATCTACGCACCCGTCGGTTCTCACGAAACCTTGCTGGCTTATCTGGTGCGCCGTCTGCTGGAAAACGGTGCCAATACCTCCTTCGTGAATCAGATTGGTGATGCCGATGTGAACATGGAGCAACTGATTGCCGACCCCGTGGCTCAGGCCTTGAGCCTGCAACCTTTGGGTCGTCCACACGACAAGATTCCTCTGCCGCGCCAGTTGTACTGGGATGCCGAGCAGCGCTTGAACTCGGCTGGCCTGGATTTAAGCAATGAGCATCGCCTGGGCTCCTTGGCCGCCACCTTGATGCAAACCGCTGCCTTGCCACGTCAGGCTCAGCCTATCCTGGGTCAGGGCAATCCGGTCTGGGATGAGTCCAAGGCAACGATTGTGCGCAATCCGGCCAATCATCAGGATGTAGTGGGGCAGGTCATGTACGCCACTGCGCAGGATGTGGAGCAGGCTCTGGAAGCCGCCAGCCACTATGCGCCAATTTGGCAGGCTACGCCGGTAGAAGAGCGTGCCGCTGCCTTGCAGCAAGCCGCCCAACTGCTGGAAGACAATATGCAGGACTTGATGGGACTGCTGGTGCGTGAAGCCGGCAAGTCCTATGCGAATGCGATTGCAGAAGTGCGTGAAGCCGTGGACTTCCTGCGCTATTACGCCGGGCAAGTTCTGCGCGACTTTGATAATGATGAGTACCGTCCTGTGGGTGTGGTGCTGTGCATCAGCCCCTGGAACTTCCCCTTGGCTATTTTCCTGGGTCAGGTCTCGGCGGCTCTGGCTGCAGGCAACGTCGTCCTGGCCAAGCCAGCTGAACAAACCTGCCTGATTGCGGCGGCCGCTGTCGAGCTGCTGCACAAGGCAGGGATTGCTCCCGGTGCCTTGCAGCTTCTGCCCGGCGATGGTCCCTCTGTGGGCGCGCCGTTGGCTGCCAGTGAGCAGGTGAATGCCGTCATGTTTACCGGCTCGACTGCTGTCGCCATGGGCTTGAATCGTCAATTGGCCAAGCGTCTGACGGCAGGCGGCCAGGCCGTCCCGCTGATTGCAGAAACCGGTGGCTTGAACGTCATGGTGGTCGACAGCTCGGCTTTGCCTGAGCAGGTGGTGTTTGATGTCCTGAACTCGGCCTTTGACTCGGCCGGTCAGCGTTGTTCCGCCTTGCGCCTGCTGTGCATTCAGGAAGACGTGGCCGAGCGTGTGTTGAACATGCTCAATGGTGCCATGCAGGAACTGAGCGTGGGCAATCCCGATCTGCTCAGTACCGATGTAGGCCCGGTGATTGATGAAGAAGCCCGCTCCGGTATTGAAGAGCACATCAGTGCCATGCGTGAGGCAGGTTTTCGCATCACCCAAAGTGAACAAAGCCGCAGCCTGACAGGGACGTTTGTTTTGCCGACCATTATCGAGATCGAGCAGGTCAAGGATCTGGAGCGCGAAATTTTCGGCCCCGTTCTGCACGTAATGCGTTTCAAGCGCAGCGAGCTGGACAGCCTGATCAATCAGATCAATGAACGCGGTTACGGTCTGACTTTTGGCGTGCACACCCGTCTGGATGAAACCGTAGAGCGTGTCGTTTCGCGCATTCACGCTGGTAATGTTTATGTAAACCGCAATATGGTGGGTGCGGTAGTGGGCGTACAGCCTTTCGGTGGTGAAGGTCTGTCGGGTACTGGCCCCAAAGCAGGCGGCCCCTTGTACCTGCGCCGACTGCTTAGCCGTTGCCCGCAAAACCTGCCTTTGCAAAGCTGGCAGGAGCAGGGCGTGGTCTTGCCCGGCCCGACAGGTGAAGCCAATATGTATCAGCTGCATCCACGGGGTCGCGTCCTGTGCATGCCCGTCAGCGTGCACGGCTGGAGAGCGCAACGTGAAGCCTGCGCGCAAAGCGGCAACCAGGCTATCTTGCTGGATCGCTTGGGTCTGGGCGGCTGGCAGGATGCCCCTGCCGAGCAAATCACCATGTCCGATTTGGGTGAGGCAGATTATGATGCAGTTTTGTTTGAAGGTGACAGCGACGAACTCCGGCAAGTGCTGGGCCAAGTGGCGGAACGCCGTGGCCCCATTGTTGGGGTTCAGGGCTTGTTGACACAGGAATTGGAGGGGGGCGCGGCATACGTGGTCGAGCGTTTGCTGCGCGAAGTCTCGGTCAGTACCAATACAGCGGCAGCTGGGGGCAATGCCAGTCTGATGATGGTCGGTTGATCTCAGCGGGCACCCATTTTTATGCACACGTTTGGTCGCACATTTCACCTGGAGCGGCGGCCCTGCGTTCATTCTCACGGCACGGGCCGACAAGTAGCGCGGCTATATTAAAAAACGAAGGAGAACAATATGCAGTCCATCACGAGCTTTAAATTGGCCTTGGTTTCGACAGCAGTTTTCGGTGCATTGGCAGCTAGCCCTGCTTTTGCCGCTGACAAGGTGATCAAGCTGGGCTTTTCGGCCCCCTTGACCGGCCCGCAGGCTCACTACGGTGAAGACATGCGCAATGGTCTGGTGCTGGCGCTGGAAGAAGCCAACGCCCAGAAAATTGAAATTGATGGCGCAACCGCCCGTTTTGAACTGGTGGCCAAGGATGACCAGGCTGACCCGCGTACGGCGGTTCAGGTGGCTCAGCAAATTGTGGACGACGGTGTTGATGGCGTATTGGGCCACTTCAACTCGGGCACCACCATTCCGGCTTCGCGTGTGTACAACGACGCGGGCATCCCCCAGATCGCCATGGCAACTTCCCCTGAGTACACTCAGCAAGGTTACGACAACACCTTCCGCATGATGACCAGCGACACCCAGCAAGGTGCGGCTGTGGGCCAGTTCATCGTCAAGGATCTGGCGGCCAAGAAAGTGGCCCTGATCGACGACCGTACCGCTTACGGCCAGGGTCTGACTGACCAGGTTGCCCGTGCGGTAGAAAAAGCAGGTGGCCAGATCGTGGCCCGTGAATACACCACGGACAAAGCCAACGACTTCACCTCCATTCTGACCAACATCAAGTCCAAGGCACCCGATGCCATCTTCTTTGGTGGTCTGGATGCGCAATCCGGCCCCATGAAGCGTCAGATGCAGACGCTGGACATCAAGGCACCGCTGGTTTCGGGTGAAATGACACGCAGCGACACCTTCCTGCGTCTGGCTGGCAATGCCGCCAACGGCACTTACGCGTCCCTGGCTGGTGTGCCGCTGTCCACCATGGCGGCTGGCGAAAAATTCGCCAAGGACTACCAGGCCCGCTTCAAGGCTGAGCCCGGTGTTTACGCTCCGTACGCCTACGATGGCGCCTGGAACATGATCACCGCCATGAAAGAAGCCGGTTCTTCCAAAGCGGAAGACTACCTGCCCAAGCTGGCCGCCTTGAAGCGCAACGGCGCCACCAGCAGCAACATTGCCTACGACCAGAACGGCGACCTGAAAGAAATCGCCGTCACCATCTACGAAGTTAAAGATGGCAAGTGGACGATGGTGAAAACCATGGTCAGCCAGGCTAACTAAGTACGTTTGATCCTGCAGTTTGAGCCCTTCGGGGCTCATCTTTACCGTGGCCTGTGTTTGGCAGGCCCACGCTCCCTGTTCTATCGCCCTGCGCTGGGGCTGGGAGCAATGACCACGAGTCCCAATCTATGGAAATCCTGATACAACAACTAATAAATGGCCTGACCGTGGGCAGTGTCTACGCCCTGGTGGCGCTGGGCTACACCATGGTGTATGGAATTATTGGCCTGATTAATTTTGCGCATGGTGATGTAGTCATGGTTGGGGCGATGCTGGCCACGACAGTGGTGTTATCGCTGGTCGGCGCGGACCCGGCAGGGCTGTCCGCCTGGCTGATGGTGGGGTTGGCCCTTTTGGCCGCTATTCCCGTCTGCATGGGCATAGGCTGGACTGCCGAGCGTTATGCCTATCGACCCTTGCGCCGGGCCCCTCGTCTGGCTGCACTGATCACTGCCATTGGTGTGTCCTTTATTGTGCAGAACCTGGCCATGATGATCTGGGGGCGCAATTACCTGAGCTTCCCGCACATTATTGAACCCATGGTGTTTCAGCTGGGCGACGCGCGTATCAGCTTGCTGCAGATTCTGATTATTGGTGGTGCTGCTGCGATCATGTCCGGCTTGATGGTGCTGGTGCACCGCACCCGTCTGGGCACCGCCATGCGTGCAACCGCTCAGAACCGCGAAGTGGCTGGCTTGATGGGGGTGAACATCAATACCGTGATTTCCGCCGCTTTTGTCATTGGCTCGGCCTTGGCTGCCGTCGCGGGCGTCATGATTGTGACCTACTACGGTGTCGCCCAATACACCATGGGCTTCATGCTGGGCCTGAAAGCCTTTACCGCCGCCGTTCTGGGGGGCATTGGTAATTTGGGTGGTGCCATGCTGGGTGGCTTGCTGCTGGGCTTGATCGAAGCTCTGGGCGCAGGCTACATCGGTGACCTGACCAATGGGGTCTTTGGCAGTAACTATCAGGATGTGTTCTCTTTTATCGTGCTGATCTTGGTGCTGATTTTCCGTCCCTCGGGCCTGTTGGGTGAACGTGTGGGAGATCGCGCATGAGTCTGAATCAAACCTTAAGTGGCGCTGGCTCCAAACAGCGTCCTGCAACACCCGCCAAAGTCTGGGTCGGTGCGCTTCTGATTGGTGTGGTGCTGGCCATTTTGCCTTTCGTGCTGGGCATGGCCGGTCAAAGCTGGATTCGCACCCTGAACTTTGCCCTGCTGTACGTGATGCTGGCCCTGGGCCTGAACATCGTGGTGGGTTTTGCCGGTCTGCTGGATTTGGGCTATATCGCTTTCTATGCCGTAGGCGCCTATGTCTGGGCCATGTTGGCATCGCCGCATTTTGGTCTGCACCTGCCGTTCTGGATGGTGTTGCCAGCCGGTATCGCTCTGGCTGCCGTATTCGGTGTGCTACTGGGCTTTCCGGTCCTGCGCTTGCGAGGCGACTATCTGGCGATTGTGACGCTGGGCTTCGGTGAAATTATCCGCATCTTCATGAATAACCTGGATGCGCCGGTCAATATTACCAACGGCCCGCAAGGGATCAACCGGGTCGATACCTTCAAGATTGGCGACTTCATCTTCGGCAAGGCGGAAACCCTGTTTGGTATACGGATTACCGGGCCAGAGAAATACTATTACCTGCTTCTGCTGATCACGCTGTTGATCGTGTTCATCTGCGTGCGCTTGCAGCACTCCCGTATCGGCCGTGCCTGGGAAGCCATTCGTGAGGATGAAATCGCAGCCAAGGCCATGGGCATCAATACCCGTAACGTCAAACTGCTGGCCTTTGCCATGGGTGCAACTTTTGGTGGTGTGGCTGGGGGCTTGTTTGCTTCCATGCAAGGCTTCGTTAGCCCAGAGAGTTTCAGCCTGACCGAGTCCATTTCCGTGCTGTGCATGGTGGTGCTGGGCGGCATGGGCCATATCCCTGGGGTGATCGTGGGTGCTTTGCTGCTCTCCGTATTCCCCGAGCTGCTGCGCTCCGTCGTGGTACCGCTGCAGCAAAGCGTGTTTGGCGACGTGATTCTGGATCCGGACGGCATCCGTATGCTCTTGTTCGGCTTTGCCCTGGTACTGGTCATGATTTATCGCCCTGAAGGCCTGTGGCCCTCTGCAGTGCGCCGTCGTGAACGCAAAATGAAGCAGGTGCAAGCATGAGTCTGAGCATGAACCAACAAGTAAAAGACGGCGAGGTGTTGTTGCAGGCAGAAGGCTTGTCCAAACGCTTCGGCGGCTTGCAGGCCTTGTCCGAAGTCAGCTTCAGCATTCGCAAGGGCGATATCTACGGTCTGATTGGTCCGAACGGCGCGGGTAAAACCACGCTGTTCAACGTGATGACGGGCTTGTACATTCCCGAGTCGGGCCGCTGCACCTTTGCAGGCCGCAACCTGACCGATTGCAAACCCCATCAAATCGCTGAATCCGGTTTCGCGCGTACCTTCCAGAACATCCGCTTGTTCGGCAGCCTGTCTGCCCTGGAAAACGTCATGATCGGCCGCCACGTCCGCACCCGTGCTGGCGTGTTGGGCGCGGTATTGCGTAATCGCGCTACCCGTCAGGAAGAAGAACAGATTGAGGCCCGTGCCTACGAGCTGTTGGATTACGTAGGCATCGCGCAGCACGCCAACGAGATTGCCCGGTCCTTGTCCTACGGCGACCAACGCCGCCTGGAAATTGCCCGTGCATTGGCAACTGATCCTATGCTGCTGGCACTGGATGAACCCGCTGCCGGTATGAACCCCTCCGAGACAGTGGTGCTGCGCCAGCTAATAGAAAAAATCCGTGGTGACGGTATTACCGTCCTGCTGATTGAACACGATATGAAGCTGGTCATGGGCCTGTGCGATCGGGTTCTGGTGCTGGAATACGGCAAAGTGCTGGCCGAAGGCAAGCCCGCCGAAGTCCAACATAACCCGCGCGTGATCGAAGCCTATCTGGGCGCAGGTGCAGCCAAAGAGCTGGGCATTACCGTTGAAGAGGAAAAGGCATGAGCACAGAACCGTTGATGCTGGATATTCGGGGTCTGGATGTAGCTTATGGCGGCATCCGGGCGGTACGCGGCCTGGATCTGCGAGTGGGCAAGGGTGAACTGGTTTGCCTGATCGGTGCCAACGGCGCCGGTAAAAGCACGACGCTGCGAGCCATTACAGGACTGGTGCCTGCGGCTGCAGGGCAGATCGAACATCAAGGCGAAAGCATCGTCGGCCTGCCATCGCACCAGTTGGTGAGACGCGGTGTGGTCATGGTGCCGGAAGGGCGGGGGATTTTTCCGCAACTGACGATTGAAGAAAACCTGGCCATGGGGGCGTATACCCGCAAGGATCATCACGAAGTGCGCCAGGATATCGAGCGTATCTATACCTTGTTCCCGCGTCTGGCTGAGCGTAAAAAGCAGTCTGCAGGGACTTTGTCGGGTGGGGAGCAACAGATGGTGGCAATGGGACGGGCTATGATTTCCCGGCCTTCATTGCTGCTGCTGGATGAGCCTTCAATGGGCTTGGCTCCCATTATGGTCGAACGGATTTTTGAACTGATCCAGACGATTGCTAAAGAAGGCGTGACGATTTTGCTGATCGAGCAGAATGCGCGACTGGCGCTGGAGCTGGGGGATCGAGGATATGTGATGGAGTCGGGGCGGATTATCTTGGAAGGCCCGGCTGCGCAGTTGCTGCATGATCCGAAGGTGAGGGCAGCGTATCTGGGGGAAGAGGATTTTGCGGCGTAAGTAGCCGTGAACTCTATAAAAGGCCAGTTAGCTTGAGGCTAATTGGCCTTTTTTTGGGCTTGGCGATATGACGATAAGAGCTTTGAAGAAGGGAAAGGTAAATCTTACTTGTCACTGGCGTCCAGCTAGCGGTGCCTGGTTGGAGCTTTTTTCTGACTTAATATGCTCAACAAGCTACTATCATCGTTGCAGTAAATCAATTTGGTTGACTTTGGTACAAATCGTTGGGTTATCTAAGTAGTAGAGAAGACAGTGTTTTATGATGTCATCAGTCTCGGATATTTAAACTATAAAATAAACCATGGCTAATATTGATCCTCTAAACGCGTTAGGAATAATTTTCACGATATTGTCATTTGGTGCTGCCGCTTTCTTCAGTTTAGCGATGGCAACGAAAAAGTTTAGAGATTCTGTTATTAAAGAGATGAAAGGTCGCTCATTTGGATCTGCTGGGATTGAGCAGCTGGCTCATACGTGGGTGATGGTATTTGAGCATTACTTTGGAACGCGATTCCTATCTCTCAGGCAGCTATTAACTATTCCAATATACACTCTATTGGTTTCCTGTTTATATATTGTTCTTTGGTTTTTTTTCAACAATTATATGGGAGAAGGCGAGACTTTTGGCTATTCTTCACCTATTTTGAGACAAGCGCTGTATGACTATTTCCATAGAGGGATTTTTATAGCCTTAATAGTAGATACTTTATCTATTTCATTAAGTAGGCTGGCTATAAAAACAGGGAAACAAAATGGTTATCTATCTTTTCGCTTCTTCTTTTTATTTTTAATAACTGCTTCGTTATCATTTTTGTTTTTTACTTTAGGGTTGTATTTTCTTAGAGTATTCGATATGGTTCAGCTATATTTGACTGTGGCGCCATTTGATGAAATTCCTGTTATTCCTTATAAGCCGTTTGAGGGAGTTTCAATTCTTTTTAAATTATTTGACTTGCCAACTGTTATTCACGTGACCTCAGTAGGGTTGTATTCTACATACTTTATCCCTGAGCCAGTCTTGTTTTATGCGGCGTTAACAAGTCAGCTTTCATTTGTATTTCTTGTTTTTTCACATTTGCTGGCTAAGTTATTGCTTTTTGTAAAGCAAGCTTCCATCAAAACCCTGCAAACGGCAGGGACTACTACAGGTGCTGCAAATGGAATATTTACAGCAATGTTGCTTTGGATGCTTGCGATCGTATTATTTTTTGTTTTTATAGCATTTTATTGATCTTAAGCGGTATTTCTTTTTTTAAAGGTGCTTTTCTACTTCAGGCGATAGAGCAGGTGGAACGCAAGCATTATATTTTTCTGGCATTGATCGATAAACCGATGTTGACTTGTTGATACTAGCTCTTATTTGATTGTATTTACCCTGCTCTAGTATTTAAACTACGTGTCTCAGAGTGGAAATTAAAGGTGGGAGCATTTTGTCTTTGGTGTTGTACTGAGCCTAAGTCTATCTCCAGCGCTCCTCGCGCCAGTTTTTTTGTCCTTCGGCACCAAGAAAAGTCCAGGCCACAAAACGACTTTGCTTTTGTCCCTGCGTCATTTCTACGGTTTTGACCTTAACCGCTTTGGCCTTTTTTAAGGCCTTCAACACACCGGGCACGTTCGACGCTTTGGACACCAAGGTGCTGAACCAAAGCACTTGCCCACCTACCGCCACGCTTTCTTCTATCATGCGACGGATGAAAAGCGCCTCGCCGCCTTCGCACCACAACTCCGTATTCTGCCCACCAAAGTTCAGCACAGGAGCATTGTGCTTGGGTGCAGCCTTGCCCAAGCCACGCCATTTACGTTGACTGCCGCTTTCAGCCTCTTCCTGTGAGGAATGGAAGGGAGGGTTGCACAGCGTCAGGTCAAAGTAATCGTTTGCGTTCAGCAAGCCCTTGAAAATATGTCTGGGCGACTTCTGCTGGCGTAACTTGATTGCTGCCGACAAGCCAGGATTCCCATGAATAATGCTTCGTGCAGAAGTCAGCGCATCGGCGTCTATGTCCGATCCTAGAAACTGCCACCCATATTCGGTATTGCCAATCAATGGGTAGATCGCATTTGCGCCCACGCCAATATCCAGGACGCGTACTGCCTCATCACGGGGAATAGCTCCCTTATTGCTGTTGGCCAGCAGATCGGCCAGATAGTGTACGTAATCGGCACGACCCGGAATGGGAGGGCAGAGGTAATTGGCAGGAATATCCCAATGCGCTATGCAGTAAAAGCTCTTGAGCAGGGCGCGATTCAGGGTTTTGACGGCATTCGGATCTGCGAAATTGATGCTTTGATCACCGTACGGATTCAAGAAAACGAAAGCAGCCAGTTCGGGCGTTTCTTTGATGAGAGCGTCAAAGTCGTAACGGCCCTGATGGCGGTTACGCGGATGGAGTTGAGCCGCCGTTTTGTTTGAAGTGGGTAATTCAGAGTTGGAATTACCTTTTTTGGGAGAGGGCATTGAAATCCGAAATTGGCTTGGGTAAGTCTGAATCGTGGCGTTGCTAAGTTTTTAAAGCAAAGTGTCAGGACTAAGGAAGGAGCGATGCTTGCTGCGCCAAGGCATTTTGCATCGCATCCTTTCCCTGTTTTAATGCTTAGTTCTTGCCCGTGCTACCAAAACCACCTGTACCGCGCTCGGTCTCGGTAGAGAACTCGTTCACAAACTGCAGCGCCACTTGCACCACAGGTTGGAACATCAACTGGGCGATACGCTCGCCGGGCTGGATCACGTAGTCCTGATCGCTGTCGTTGGCCAGGATCACGCCGATTTCGCCGTGGTAGTCGGCATCAATGACGCCAATGCCTTGTGCTACACGCACGCCATGCTTCAAGGACAGGCCCGAGCGCGAGGCGACGATGGCCACCAGGCCAGGATCCATCATATTGATGGCCAAACCTGTTTTAACCAGCGTACGGCCGCCTGCAGGCAGGGTAACGGCTTCGCTCAGGCAGGCGCGCAGGTCCATGGCGGCCGAGCCGTCCGTGGCATAGCTGGGGGCTTCAATCGTGGTGCCCAACAAGTCATTGACGATGCGAGCTTCAATACGGCGGTGCATAGACGGTATCCTGGAAAAAAGAGAGGCAGCGCACCTGCTTTAGCGCTGCCCGTCATCATAAAAGAGAAAAGGGTTTAAAGCCGCTGGGCGATATCTTGAACCAGTTGGCGCGCCGCCAGCAGTTTATCCTGGGCAGGCCAGTGCATATGGCCTTGCTCGTCAAACAGCACCAGCTCGGTGTCGTCGGCGTTCATGGCGCGCTGGGCCAGGTTGGCAACCAGCAAAGGCACATTTTTACGCTGGCGCTTGGCCTGGGCGTGCTCGATCAGGTTGTCTGTCTCGGCGGCAAAGCCTACGCAGAAAGGACCGTTCTTCAGTGCGGCAACCTCGGCCAGAATGTCGGGGTTGGGGCTGAATTGCAGGTCTGGCGTGGCTTGTTCGGAGGTCTTTTTGATCTTGATGTCGCTGGCATTGCTGACGTACCAGTCTGCTACTGCTGCAACGCTGATGAAGATATCGGCATCATCCACTTGGGACATGACAGTGGCATGCATTTGGCGGGCCGTTTCCACATTGATGCGGCGCACCTGGTAGGGCGCTTCCAATGCTACCGGGCCGGAGACCAGCGTCACTTGCGCACCGGCTTCTTGAGCCGCACGGGCAATGGCGTAGCCCATCTTGCCGGAGGAACGGTTGCTGATGACGCGCACTGGGTCAATCGGCTCGCTGGTCGGGCCAGCGGTGATCAGGACTCGTTTACCAGCCAGCAGCTTGGGCTGGAAGAAGGCAGTCAGTTCAGCCAGCAGTTGTGCCGGTTCCAGCATGCGACCGTCGCCGATTTCACCACAGGCCTGGTCGCCGCTGCCGGGGCCCAGAATATGCACGCCGTCGCGGCGCAGTTGTTCGACATTGCGCTGGGTGGCGGGATGCAGCCACATTTCCCGATTCATGGCCGGGGCGATCAGCAGGGGGCAGTGTCCACGGGCCACGCATAAGGTGCTGAGCAAGTCGTCGGCCAGACCGTTGGCCAGTTTGGCCATGAAGTTGGTGCTGGCGGGGGCGATCAGGATGGCGTCGGCATCCCGGCTAAGCTGGATGTGGGCCATATTGTTGGGAACACGCGCATCCCACAAGTCGGTGTAGACGGTACGACCCGACAGGGCCTGAAAGGTGACCGGGCTGATGAAGCGTGTGGCCGATTCGGTCATGACCACATCAATCCGGGCACCCAGGTCCTGGCTGCGACGCAAGAGTTCGGCGGTTTTATAAGCAGCGATGCCGCCGGTGATGCCAAACACCAGTTTTTTATTGCTAAGCATAGGACATGATCCTTACAGACTCAGGAGCGCTGTCGTTTGTTGCGGCGTATGCGCATGAACTCGTCCAGCACCAACAGGGCAGCGCCGCAGCTGATGGCGACATCGGCAATATTGAAGGCTGGAAAGTAGGATTGATTCCAGTAGAACAGCAGAAAATCTACCACGTGCCCGTGCATCAGGCGATCCACCACGTTGCCGATAGCACCACCCAGAATCAGGCTTAGCGACAGGCAAAACAAGGGCTGCTTGGCCGAGCGGCGCAGCATGGTCACGATAAAGACCGTGGCGACAGCGGCAATGCCTACAAAAAACCAGCGCTGCCAACCCTGACCACCGGCCAGAAAGCTGAATGCCGCGCCGGGGTTGTAGAGCAGGGTGAAATCAAAAAAGGGCAGGATATTCCAACGTTCCTGATAGAACAGGTTGCTGTCGAAATACTGTTTGGTCCATTGATCCAGGCCGACAATAAAGGCGGCCAGACCAATCCAGGCCCAGAACTGCCGCGAGGGCAGCCGGGCCTGGCCGGGAGAAGGGGCCATGTCCTTATCAGGCATGGTGACGTACTTCGCCTTCGCCAAACAGATTGTCCTCGCAACGAGCACACAGGGTGGGGTGCTCGGCGCTCTGGCCTACGTCTGGGCGGTGGTGCCAGCAACGCTCGCACTTGGCCTGTTCGGTAGGGGTAACGTCGATGCGCAGGTCGCCTTCGCCCGCATGCACATCGGCACGAGAGACGATCAGCATGAAGCGCAGATCTTCGCCCAGAGATTGCAGGAATTCCAGATCCTGACCGTTGGCATAGATGTCGATCTCGGCAGCCAGGGAGGAACCGATGGCGCCGGTGCTACGTACATCTTCAATGCGGCGCATCACGTCGGCACGGATGGCGCGCAGGCGTTGCCACTTGCTGCTCAGTGCCGATTGTTCGCCTTGCTCGGGCAGGACATGGAACAGTTCGGTGAAGATGGTGCCGCTAGGAACCGTACCACCGTGCATGTCACGCCAGGCTTCTTCTGCCGTGAAGGACAGGATAGGGGCCATCAGCTTGAGCAGGGTTTGTGTCAGGTGGTACAGCGCCGTTTGAGCCGAGCGACGTGGCTGGCCATCTTTGGCGGTGGTGTACAGACGGTCTTTCAGAATATCCAGATAGAACGCGCCCAGGTCTTCGGAGCAGAAGGTCTGCAAGCGAGCCACGATGGGGTGGAACTCGTAACGCTTGTAGTGCTCCAGCAACTCGGCCTGCATGTCGGCGGTCATTTGCAGGGCGTAGCGGTCGATCTCGGTCAGTTGATCAACAGGCACAGCATGTTGGGTGACGTCGAAGTCGGCCAGGTTGCCCAGCAGGAACTTCAAGGTATTGCGGATACGGCGGTAGCCTTCCACAACACGCTTCAGAATTTCGTCGGAGATGGACAGCTCGCCCGAGTAATCAGTAGAGGCGGCCCACAGGCGCATGATCTCGGCACCCATCTTGTCGGCAATTTCTTGCGGCTTGATGATATTGCCCAGCGATTTGCTCATCTTGCGACCATTGCCGTCCACCACGAAACCGTGGGTCAGCAGGGCTTTGTAGGGTGCGCGGCCATACAGCATGCAGCCGGTCAGCAAGGACGAGTGGAACCAGCCGCGGTGCTGGTCCGAGCCTTCCAGGTACAGGTCGGCAGGCCATTGCAGCTTGTCAGCGTGCGAGCCGTGGGTGGTGTGATCCTTGCCACCCAGCACGGTGGCGTGCGTGGTGCCCGAGTCAAACCATACGTCCAGCGTGTCGCGGTTTTTCTCGTACAGATCGGCCTCGTCACCCAGCAGGTCGCGTGGGTCCAGGTTTTGCCAGGCTTCGATACCGCTCTTCTCGATGCGCTCGGCTACTTGTTCCATCAGCTCGGGCGTACGGGGATGCAGTTCGCCCGTTTCCTTGTGCACAAAGAAAGCCATGGGCACACCCCATTGGCGCTGACGCGACAAAGTCCAGTCGGGGCGGTTGGCGATCATGGCGTGCAGGCGGGCACGACCCCAGGAGGGGTAGAACTCGGTGTTATCAATGGCTTCCAGAGCCATTTCACGCAAGGTACGGCCGCTGCTGTTTTCCTTGTCCATACCGGCAAACCATTGGCTGGTGGCACGGTAGATGATGGGCGTCTTGTGACGCCAGCAGTGCATGTAGCTGTGCGGGTGCTGTTCGGTTTTCAGCAAGGTGCCGGCGTTCTGCAAGGCTTCCACGATTTGCGGGTTGGCTTTCCAGATCATCTGGCCGCCAAACAGAGGCAGATTTTCGGCGTAATGCCCATTGCCCATCACGGGCGTGAGCATGTCGTCGTCCTTCATGCCGTGGGTTTTGCAGGAGATAAAGTCTTCAATACCGTAGGCAGGAGCCGAGTGCACCACGCCCGTACCGCTGTCCAGGGTGACGTAATCGCCCAGGTACACAGGGGAGCGGCGTTGGTAGCCTGCGTCCACGTGGGCCAGAGGGTGATTGAATTCGATCAGGTTCAGGGCTTCGCCAGTGGCGGTGGCCACCACCTGGCCGTTCAGGCCCCATTGTTCCAGGCAGGATTTCACCAGCTCTTCGGCCACGATCAGCAAGGAGCCGGTAGCACGTGGGCTGTCCAGCTTGACCAGGGCGTAGCTGATTTCAGGGTGTACGTTCAGCGCCTGGTTGGCAGGAATGGTCCAGGGGGTGGTGGTCCAGATGACGATGGCGCCATCGTCCACGCTGTCCACGCCAAAGGCGGCAGCCAGCTTGTCTTTTTGCGCGAAGGGGAAGGCCACATGCACGGACGGGTCGGTGCGATCCGCGTATTCAACCTCGGCTTCTGCCAGGGCGGAACCACAGTCAAAACACCAGTTCACGGGTTTCAGGCCACGGAACACGAAACCTTTTTGCATGATCTTGGACAGCACGCGCAGCTCGTCGGCTTCGTTGCTGAAGTTCATGGTCAGGTAAGGCAGGTCCCAGTCGGCCAGCACGCCCAGACGCTTGAAGTCCTTGCGCTGGCTGTCGATCTGTTCCAGAGCGTAGGCGCGCGCCTTGGCCTGAACTTCCGCCACAGGCAGGTTCTTGCCGTATTTCTTTTCGATCTGGACTTCAATGGGCATGCCGTGGCAGTCCCAGCCGGGCACGTATTGCGCGTCAAAGCCGGCCATATTGCGGCTTTTGACGATGATGTCTTTCAGAACCTTGTTGACCGCGTGGCCAATGTGAATGTCGCCGTTCGCATAGGGAGGGCCGTCGTGCAAAATAAATTTGGGACGACCGGCACTGGCTTGCCGAATTGCTGCATAGACTTTGTTTTCTTCCCACTGGCTAATCCAGCCCGGCTCACGTTTGGCGAGGTCGCCACGCATGGGAAAGGGGGTGTCGGGCAAATTGAGAGAGTTTTTATAGTCCATTTGAAGCAAAGTAGTCGCGAGCGCGTTGTGCATCGTTGTCGATGGCGGCGATCATTGTGATGAGGTCCGGGAATTTTTCCTCGTCCCTGACAAATTCCAGAAATTCTATACGGGCAAGTTTACCGTAAGCATCCAGGCGTTGGTCCAGTAAATGCACCTCTAACAGCAGCCGTCCCTGGTCTATGACGGTTGGGCGTACCCCCAAGGAGGCAATGCCGGGCAGAGCCTGTCCGGTCAGTCCGTGAACCCGGACCACGTACACGCCGGAGCGGGCGGCACAGTGTTCGGGAACACGCACGTTCAAGGTCGGGTAGCCAATGTCCCGGCCCAGCTTCTGGCCATGAATGACATGACCACTAATATGAAAGGGTTTGCCCAGCAGGGCACGGGCGCGGTCCAGCTGGCCCACGGCCAGGGCGGTGCGCACTTCCGAGCTGGAGATGCGGCGGCCATCGGCATCGGCCACATCGTGCAGGGTCTCGACGCTGAAGCCATGGCGCTTGCCCGCTTCGCGCAACATTTCAATGTCGCCGGCGCGTTTGTGGCCGTAGCGGAAATCCTCGCCCACCAGCAACCAGCCGGTGTTCAGACCCTGGACCAGAATCTCGTCAATAAAGGTAGCGGCCGACATATCGGCCATGGCCTGATTGAAGCGGGCCAGATAAATTTGTTCAATGCCGCATTGGTGCAGGGCTTCGACCTTGTCGCGCAGGCCGCTGATCTGCGTGGGGATCAGTTCGGGCCGTTGGCCGCGCTGCGCAAAAAAGGCGCGCGGGTGGGGCGTGAAGGTCATCACACAGGAGCTCAGGTCCTGCTGGCGCGCCACTTCATTGACGCGATGCAAGATGGCCTGATGGCCCAAATGGACCCCGTCAAAATTGCCAATGGTGACAGCGCTGCGGGCCGTGCTGTTGCGCCGCGGCAGAGAGCGATAGAGTTTTAGATCAGATTTCACAAGCGAGAGTTTACAATTTTGGATTCGTTATTTCTCGGGAAACAGGATTTTGACCGATTCCACCCTACCTTGTCGCCTTGTTGTGCTTATTTCAGGCCGGGGCTCCAACTTGCAGGCCATAGGCGAACTGATCAAGACAGCGGGCTTAAATGGCCGTATCGAGGCGGTCATCTCTAACAAGGGCGATGCGCCCGGACTGGAATGGGCGCAGCGTCAAGGGCTGCCTACCGAGACGGTTTCGCATCGCGAATTTGCAACACGTGAAGCCTTTGACCAGGCTTTGGCACGCGTGATCGACCGCTACCAGCCAGATTATGTTCTACTTGCGGGATTCATGCGCATCCTGAGCACAGGTTTTGTTCAGCACTATGCAGGCAAGCTCATCAATATACACCCATCCTTGCTTCCTAGCTTTCCCGGTTTGAATACCCATCAACAGGCACTTGACGCGGGCGTGCAGTTTCACGGCTGCTCGGTGCACTTTGTGACCCCTGTGCTCGATGATGGTCCCATCATTGCCCAAAGTATCGTGCCCGTCCTGCACGACGATGATGCACAGACTTTGGCAGAGCGCGTTCTGGCAACCGAACACCACGTCTATACCGAGGCCGTACGCTGGCTGATCGAGGGACGGGTGCGTTTGCAGGCTGATGGTCGTGTCGAGGTTGCCGGACTTGCGCATCGCGGCTTTTATTTCCCCGCCTGATTGAGCGGGCTATTTGGAATTTTTGAATATTCATGTCTGATCACCAACAATCCCGCGGCCGCTCGGACCGCAAGCGCCCGTCCTCGTCTGCCCAACGTAACGAGTCCGGGGCGCGTGGTCGCCCTTATGCAGCACGCCGCGACAAACCCTCGGGTCCACCCGAGCCGGGAGCGATGGCACAGCGCCGTCTGGAGCAGGTCTCCAGCGCCCTGGGTGAAGTTTTGCAGTGGAAGCACCCCGCCGACCTGGCCTTGACACGCTGGGCGCGTACACGCCCCAAAATGGGCTCGCGTGACCGTGCCGAGATCCGCGAAGCCGTGTTTGATGTGCTGCGCCACTTGCGTCAGTATCGTAACTGGGCGGAAAGCGGCGTAGGCCCATCCACCCGTCGTCTGGCCATTCTGGGCCTGTCTACCGCAATCGGTCAGGAATCCCTGTCTTTGGGTCTGACGGAAGAAGAGCGCCAGTGGCTGGGCCATATCCGTGCCCTGAATGTGGACGGTCTGCCGGTTGGCGTGCGCCTGAGCCTGCCCGAGTGGCTGGAAGAGCGTCTGAAAGAGATCCCGGATTCCTACAAGCTGATGGCCGCCATGAACGAGCAGGCCTTGCTGGATCTGCGCGTCAATCCCATGAAAGCCGAGCGTGACGCCGTATTGCGTCAGCTGCAAAACGGCCCCATGGCGCGCTTCAAACCCGTTGCCATGCCGTTTTCGCCTTGGGGTATCCGTATTCAAGGCCGCCCATCTGTCGCAGTATGGCCACAGTATGAGAAAGGCGAGCTGGAAATTCAGGAAGAGGGCAGCCAGTTGCTGACCGCCTTGCTGGAGCCTCGCCGTGGCGAGATGGTTATTGACTACTGCGCCGGTGCTGGTGGCAAATCCCTGCTGCTGGGCGCCCTGATGCGCTCCACAGGCCGTTTGTACGCCTTTGACGTGTCCGCAACCCGTTTGAACAAGGCCAAACCGCGCTTTGCTCGTGCTGGTCTGTCCAATGTGGTGCCTGTCGTGATTCAGGAAGCGGGCGACCAGCGTGTTCGCCGCCTGCATGGCAAGGCACAGCGCGTATTGGTCGACGCCCCTTGCAGCGGCTTGGGAACTTTACGTCGAAATCCTGATCTTAAGTGGCGTCAACACCCCCAAGCTCTGGAGCAGTACACTCAGATGCAGGCCGACATTCTGGAGCAAGCTGCGGCTTGCGTCGCACCAGGAGGTCGTTTGGTTTATGCAACATGTAGTTTCTTGCCTGAAGAAAACGAGCAGCAAGTGCAGGCGTTCTTGGACAAACATCCCGAGTTCAAGCTGCTGGATGCCCGGGAAATCTTGAAGGACAAATGTCCGGCCCTCGCGCTAGAGGGGCCTTATTTGAATCTGCGCACGGACCGTCACCAAACCGACTGTTTCTTTGGTGCGGCACTTGAACGAATCACGGAAAGTGCTTGATTTAAAGCAAGTTCGTCCTTAAATAGTGTTATTGTTAACTGGTTAGGTGGGCTACACTTTTCCGGTTTCCCTTAACACAAAGATCAGGTCTAAAAGGGTCTATGCAATCGTTTCTTTCTTTTCTTGCTGACGGATGGCTGCAACTGTCTTGGTGGCAGCTTACTCTCGTCATTCTGGCGGTGACTCATGTCACTATTGTGTCAGTTACCGTATTTCTCCACCGCAGTCAGGCGCACCGCGGGCTGGACCTGCACCCAGCGCTTATGCATTTCTTCCGTTTCTGGCTCTGGATGACCACCGGTATGGTCACAAAAGAATGGGTTGCGATTCACCGCAAGCACCACGCCAAATGCGAACGTGAAGGCGATCCCCATTCCCCTGTGGTCTTTGGTCTGGGCCAGGTGTTCTTCCGTGGTGCTGAACTGTACCGCCAGGAAGCCACCAACCCTGAAACCTTGAAGCGTTTCGGTCACGGCACCCCCGATGACTGGCTCGAGCGCAACCTGTACAGCAAATACAGCATGTTGGGTATTACCATCATGTTGGGTATTGATCTGTTCCTGTTCGGTCTGCTGGGTCTGACTGTCTGGGCTATCCAGATGGCCTGGATTCCTTTCTGGGCTGCCGGTGTGGTGAACGGTCTGGGTCACGCTATCGGTTACCGCAACTTTGCCAGCCCTGATACCAGCACCAACGTGTTCCCTTGGGGCATCATCATTGGTGGTGAAGAGCTGCACAACAACCACCACGCTTACGGTACGTCCGCCAAGTTCTCCAGCAAATGGTACGAATTTGACTTGGGCTGGTGCTACATCTCGGTGTTCAAGGCACTGGGTCTGGCCAAGGTCAAGAAGGTCGCTCCCAAGCTGCGTCTGGAGCCTAGCGTGCCTTCGAATGCTCCGCTGGAAGGCATCAGCCTGGCCACCTTGCAGGGCGTGATTACTCACCGCTACGAAATTCTGGCCCGCTATGCGGACATCATCAAAACCACGGCCTCGGAAGAGATTGCCCGTCTGAAACCACAGGTGAACAAGGACAATCCGAATTGCTCCTGGTCCCTGCTGGAAAGCTGCAATGACTGGATTGGTCGTGGCGACGATGTGCTGGCTCCCGAGCAGCGCGCTGAACTGGAAACGGTAGCGGCTGGCGATTCCCGCCTGTCCATCCTGGTTCGCATGCAGCGTGAACTGGCCGGTATCTGGGAAAGCTCCAGCGCCTCCAGCGAGCAGTTGCTGTCCGACCTGCGCGCATGGTGCCAGCGCGCTCAGCAAAGTGGTATTGAAAGTCTTGAGCAGTTCGCCTTGCGTCTGCGCCGCTACGCGGCATGATGGATCGCTTAAACCCGGAACAGCGAGCCGCCGTTACTTTACCCTCTGGCCATGCCCTGGTGCTGGCCGGAGCCGGTAGCGGAAAAACCAGTGTACTGACCTCTCGAATGGCCTGGTTAATCCAGACCGGGCAGGTCAGCCCACATGGCCTTGCTGCTGTTACCTTCACCAATAAAGCCGCGCGCGAAATGCTGACGCGGCTTACTTCTTTATTGCCTATCGATACCCGCGGAATGTGGGTCGGGACCTTTCACGGCCTGTGCAATCGCTTGCTGCGCATGCATTACCGTGATGCCGGTCTGGTACAGACTTTCCAGATCCTGGATACGGCAGATCAGTTGGCCTCCATCAAACGTATGGTCAAGGCCAACAATGTGGACGACGAAAAATTTCCGCCCAAGGAAATTCAGAAGTTCATCAACGCCTGTAAAGAAGATGGCCAACGTCCTGGCGACCTGGAAGCCCACGACCCCCACCGCCGCCGCCTGATCGAGCTCTATCAGCTTTATCAAGAGCAGTGCGAACGTGAAGGTGTGGTGGACTTTGGCGAGCTATTGCTGCGTGCCTACGAGCTGCTGTCCCGCAATGCCCCGATTCGTGAGCATTATCAGCGCCGTTTCAAACACATTCTGGTCGACGAGTTCCAGGACACCAACGTGCTGCAGTATCGCTGGTTACGTCTTTTGGCCGGTGATCAGGCTTGCATGTTTGCGGTGGGCGATGATGATCAGTCCATCTATGCTTTCCGTGGCGCGAACGTGGGCAATATGGCCGACTTCGAGCGCGACTATGCCCGTGGCAATGTGATACGCCTGGAGCAGAACTACCGTTCCTGCGGCCATATTCTGGATTCGGCCAACGCGCTGATCGAGAACAATAGCGGCCGCCTGGGCAAGAACCTGTGGACCGATAGTGGCGAAGGCGAATTGGTGCGCATCAGCGAACTGGCCTCGGATGCTCTTGAAGCACAGTGGATTGTGGATGAAGTCCGCGCCCTGATCGCTGAAGGCAAGCCACGTCGTGAAATTGCCATTCTGTACCGCAGCAACGCCCAGTCCCGAGTGATCGAGCACAGGCTGTTTTCCCAAGGCTTGCCCTACAAAGTGTATGGCGGCCACCGCTTCTTCGAGCGTCAGGAAATCAAGCACGTACTGGCTTACTTGCGCCTGATGGACAACGCAGATGATGACACCGCTTTCCTGCGCGTCGTGAACTTTCCGACTCGTGGTATCGGTGCCCGCTCTGTCGAGCAACTGGCTGATCTGGCGCGCGAACGCGGTACCAGCCTGTTGCGTGCAATTCCCTATTTGCAAGGGCGTGCGGCTGCCAGCTTGATGCGTTTCTCGAACCTGATTCAGGATATGGCCAGCCAGGCGCAGATCCTGTCTTTGCCCGAGCTGATTGAGCACGTTGTCCACGATAGCACCTTGCTGGCCCATTACCAGGCCGACCGCGAAGGTGCCGAGCGACTGGAAAACTTGCAGGAATTGGTCAACGCAGCCACGGTGTTTGTGGGTGAAGAAGGCTTTGCCGAGCTGCCAGCCGGTCGAGTCCCAGAAGCTGTGGCGGGCGAGTCCGAGCAGGCCATGCAGAACCCGGACCAAGCGACTGCCTCCGTGCTGGCTCCCATGTCGCCTTTGGGCTCCTTCCTGACCCATGCTTCTCTGGAGGCCGGGGACAATCAGGCCCAGGCAGGCCAGGACGCCATTCAGCTGATGACGATCCATGCCGCCAAAGGTCTGGAGTTCGATGCGGTCTTCATTACCGGCCTGGAAGAGGGTTTGTTCCCGCATGAGAACAGCTTGTTCGACCCTGGTGGGATCGAGGAAGAGCGTCGTTTGATGTATGTGGCGATTACGCGGGCGCGTCAGCGCTTGTACATCACCCTGGCACAAAGCCGCATGCTGCACGGCCAGACGCGTTACGCCATGCGTTCACGCTTTTTGGAAGAGCTGCCGGAGCAACACATCAAATGGTTGTCGGCTCGCTATACCAGTTCGCCCATGCAGTCAGAGGCCAGTTCGGGTGCATTCCGTCGTGGTCAGAGCTGGGAGTCCAAGGACAAGAGCTATTCGGCCCAGCCTTACGGCGGTCGCAGTCACACCAGCGTGCTGGAAGTGAATGGCCAGACCTTCCGTGTGGGGCAGGGGGTGCATCACAACCGTTTTGGTGAAGGCACCATTATTAATTTGACCGGTCAGGGCGATGATGCCCAGGCCTTGATTCAGTTCCGTGAAGTCGGCAGCAAGACTCTGGCCCTGGCCATTGCCAAGCTGGATCCTGTGAGCTGATAAGCGAAATAGGTACTGAGTCAGTCGATTGCAGTTTGAAGGCCCCCGGATACTCCGGGGGCTTTTTTTATGGCCGCACAAAGCCATGGGAGTTTTCAAACAGACGCGTTTTTTTGCCGGGTTTTTGCATCAAGCAGTTCAATTCTCCTGCTCCTCATTCTTGGTTTCGTAGCCTCCCAAGAAAAAACTCATGTTTTATTTCCTGTTTTTGACTGGGGGAAGGTGTGTTCGGAAACCCATGCTGTATGCGGGTTTCCTGTTTTTAGTGTTCTTCTTTTAGCTGCTATATGAGCGTTATATATAAGGGTTATAGTTTCTGGTTATAAAGATAGTGCCCCCATAAAATCGAAGCCTAAATTAATTACAGATAACAAACACACATGGAGGCGATCATGGAACCTAGCAATCTCTCGCGCCGGCGCATGCTTTTGTCCACGGGCGGAGTCATGGCCTTGGCGGGAACGGCAAGCCTGACACCCTTGTCAGCTGCACTGGCCCAGGAAAAGGCAAAAACGCAGGCTAAAGCCTTGCCAGCCTATGCATCCTGGAAACATGCCGACAGCTTGATCGTGCACAGTGCCAACACCATTGAAACCAAGCGCAGCGCGTTTGGTTCGGGTCTGATTACACCGCTGGACCGCTTGTTCGTGCGCAATAACGTCGCCCCTCCGTCCGAGCAGATCGTCGCCGACCCAGACGCATGGGTATTGGCGATCAAGGGCGTAAAAAATCCTAAAGACATGACCGTGGCCGAGCTGAAACGCCTGGGTCTGGTCGCAGTACCCATGGTGCTGCAGTGCTCCGGTAACGGTCGTGCTTTTTTCCCCGAGAAACCCAGCGGTACACAGTGGACCGTAGGCGCAGCAGGCTGCGTGGTCTTTACTGGCGTGCCGATCAAGGCTGTGCTGGAGGCTGTCGGTGGCATGGAAGAGGGTGCCAAGTACATGACCGGTCAGGGCGGCGAGGAGATTCCCCAGGGGCTGGACCCGAACACCATCATGGTGGAGCGTTCGATTCCGCTGGAAGCCATTGATGACGCGATTCTGGCTTGGGAAATCAATGGTCAGCCTATCCCTCTGGCCCACGGCGGCCCCTTGCGCTTGGTCGTGCCGGGTTACACCGGAGTCAATAACGTCAAGTACATCAAGCAGCTGGCGTTTACCAAGGAGCAGTCTGCCGCCAACATTCAGCAAAACAGCTACCGCCTGGCGCCAGTGGGTGAAAAGTCCAACCCGAATCAGGAATCGGTTTGGGAAATGCCCGTCAAATCCTGGGTGACCAGCCCCAGCGGTGAGCCGGGTGAGAAGCTCAAGGCCGGCAAGGTACAGATCCAGGGCTTGGCCTTTGGGGGCATGACGGCAGCCAAAGAGGTGGAAGTGTCCGTGGATGGCGGCAAGAACTGGGTGAAAGCGACGTTTGTAGGTCCTGATCTGGGCAAATATGCGTGGCGTCAGTTCGTTGTGGGCGTGGATCTGAAACCGGGCAAGTACGAGATTGCCAGTCGTGCGACCAGCGAAGCAGGCACGGCACAGCCTGAAGAGCGTGTAGCCAATAACCGTGGCTATTTGAACAATAGCTGGCGCGACCACATGCTGGCTATCACGGTAGTTTAAGTCTTGAATGTTGTACCCGCCCCGTCAGCTCGGGGCGGTTATGGAAGGGAATCATGAAGAAATATCTCGTTGCTGCAGTATCTGTATTTGTTGTCAGTATCCAGGCTTACGCTCAGGAGCAAGGCAAGGAACTGTTTCTGACAGGCGCCAAGCCCATTGCCTGTGCGGTCTGTCATACCCTGGCTGATGCGGGTTCAGCCGGGGCCATCGGTCCGGATCTGGATGAGCTCAAGCCGGGCAAGGAGCAGATCCTGAAGGTCATGAAAGAAGGCATGGGTGCCATGCCTTCTTTTGCTCAAACCATGAGTGACGAAGAGCGTGATGCTGTCGCCACCTATGTCAGCTCTGTAGCGGGTCAATAAGCCCTGTTGTTGCCCTTGTAGTCAGGCACTGGCCGCCTTACCGATCTTGCTCCTGATCAGGGTGCAGAAATTCGGTAGGCGGCTTTTTGTTGGTATTGTGATGCAGGATGCGGGCAGGGCGGCCCTCTTCATCCAGCCAGATCTGGCCAATGCCGGAACCATTCCAGACGCGCCCTCCATGCTTGCGCTGATCTGGCAGACGTGGGCTGATGCTCAGGTCACGGCGTTGCGTAAACCAGTTAAGGGGCGATCGGGGGGAATAGAGCCAGCGGTTAAGCCGATCCAGCCAGTTCAGCAGCCCTTCCGGAAATTCGTTCTTGATGCCGCTGCTGGTCACTTGCCAGATATGCGGGATATGTTTGCTATGGCGTACCTGCACATCGTAGACGAAGGAGTAGTGCACATCTCCGGACAAAATCACGTAGTTACCGGGAGTGCGCGAATGCCTGAAGATATTCAGCATGGTATTGGCGGCCCCCCGGTGGGCCATCCAGTTCTCGGCATCCACCGTCAGAGCAAAGCCTGCGTAGGTACAGATTCGTTGAATGACCTCGATCAGCTTGACGCCGAACATGGGCGTGGGTGACACAATCACGGCGGCACGCTCGTCCAGCAACTCGTGCTGCAGCTCGGTCAAGGACTCCCAATCCATCAAGCCGGAAGGGCGGCTTGGCATGCGGCGGTTATGCCATCGACGCGTGCGTGTATCAAGCACAATCAGCGTGGGCTGGGTGCGCAGCACATAGTCCCACTGACGAAATTCCAGCAACTCCTTGATGAGCGTGTCCTGTGTGTGGTGTTCAAGACGTTGATACTCATCGGGCGATTGGGTCCAGGCGGTGACCGTGTCCAGCATGGACTCAAAGACCTCGGGACGGTTGCCCCAGGCCTGACACAACATATACGCCACCAGCGCATTGCCCACGATCTGTCGTGAAAAAGGATGGCCGTAGGCGACGCTTTCCCATTTGGCAGACAGATTCCAGTCATCGGTGATGTCGTGGTCGTCAAAAATCATCAGGGTTTGCACGTGCGCCAACAAACGGGCTGCCTGGGGCAAATCCTGACGGAAGCCTTGCAGAGCGGCCGCCTCACGTTCCCAGCGTTGCTGATGTTTGGGTTCCAGAGCTGGGGGAGTGGGCTCGGCAATGATTTGCCAGGGAATGGGGGACCAGACCAGCAAGTACATGGCAAAGACTTCGGCCAGGGTCACCAAATGGTTGTGGGCATTGGCGGTGGTGAAAATCGGCTTTTCTACGCCACCAAAAAAACGCTCGCGCAGATCTTCGTTGGATTTGAAGGCCGGCAGCAAATCTGCGCGCCGGTAATAACTGGCGGGATGTCGATAAAGAGATTCGCTATCCGAGACAACCGCACCTTCCAGATATTCACCATACAAGCCTAGCCGCTCGATCAGGGAGTGAATGGCCGCCAGCATGGGGCCTGCCACATCGTCGGCATAGACCTGATCCCCGGACAGCATAAGCAGGGCTGGTCGGGCATGGGCTTGAGTGATGCGCTCGCTCAGTACCGTGTCAGCCTGTGCCAGACCATCACGGGAGGCGTGATGAGGTTTGCGGCAGGAACCAAACATCAGATTATCGGCGCGGCTGGCCAACACAAAGTTGGGCCGGGTCTGTCCCTGATGCAATAAATGGGGGGACCAGTCTGCGATCCCTTGTTCCGTTCCGCTGGCTGTTGAGTGGATAAGATCGTAGTGCACCAGCGTGTCCTGGGGAAGCGGGGCGCTAAGTGCTACATCAATGAAATGAATAAAGGCATGCTTGCCCAGCTGAACAATCCGGCATTGATCGGTATCCAGAGGGATACGTTGAGGAGGGCAGCCTTCCGGCTCCAGAATTAAATCCAGGGACAAGCTGGAACTGCCGACCAGCCAGAGGACTAAACGCTGGGAATCCAGGCGACGCAGAATAGGGCCCGCAAGTACCGGGGGCAAGTTGGAAGAAGGTTGGGAGAGACTCAAACGGGTAACAGCCAGAATCAGAAAAGACAATGGACAGCGTAGAGCGCAGAAAGTTGCAGTTCCAGCTTTGTTAGTGGAGCAATCTGTGTAGCGGAATGTTGGATAGATGGAATAAGAACAAGCAGGGCCATCTGTAATCAGTGGCCCTGTCTTGTCCGGCGGGTCCGCGCTTTACGATGTAGCCGCGCTGCTTAGTGGTTTACCATTTCAGGCTTGGTTTCCAGAAATGCCGCCACTTGTGCGTCCAGATCGCCCTCATGAACGACGCGTACCGGAAAGCCGAATTTCTCGCTTAAAGGGGCGACAAAGGCATTCAGGGAAAAGGCCATCAAGGCATTGCTCACGACAACCAGGCTGGCGGCACAGGAGGTGCTCAAGCGGCTGCGGTTGTCCTTGATCCATTGCGAGAACTCCTCCTTGTCCGAACTATCCTCTGCGCCGGGCAGCTCTCGGGTCAGCAAGACAAAGCGCTGCCCTTGATCCAGCAAGGTTTCCAGCTCCTCTTTCCAATTGGAAGGGGCGCTGTTCGAGATCCAGATACGGGGAAATTCCTGTGTGGCAACGTGCATGGACGGGTCCTGAAAAGGTCTGTTTATGGTTTGTTTTGAATGCGCTGCTTTGTACCATCAATCAACAGGTTCAGGCCAGTGATAAAACGGCCCGTAAAGTCATCGGAAAAAATCGCCTCACGTGCCTGCCAGTTACAGGGGTACTTTTCTTGAGCCAATTCTAAAAAAGCCTGTTTGCGTAAAGACAGGTCCAATGTGCTGCCCGGCCCAAGCGCCTGTTCTTCCATGACAAAACCCAGAATGTAATAGATCAGGCTAAAGCTGGCCTCGGCAGCAAATTGACTGTCTGCGCCTGCCTGCATGAAAGCGGACAAGAAGGCTTCGCTGGTGCGCAGCACATTGTCGGTGACTACATAGGTGCCCGCAAAGACACGGGCTCCGTCGCGCCGTTGCAAGAGGGCCTGCCGAAATTCCAGAGCCAGGTGACGGACTTGTTCATCCCAGGTCTGATCGCTTGGGCAATGGCGCGCCACGTTTTCTACCAGAGCGTCGGCCATGCCATCAATCAAGGCTTGCTTGGCATTGAAATGCCAGTACAGCGAGGGGGCCTGGATGTTCAGGGCCTGGGCCAGTTTGCGCAATGTCAGTCCTTCCAAACCTTCCTGGTCCAGCAAGTCCAGCGCTGTCTGGATGATGTGTTCGCGTTGAATACGGGGCGCTTTCGTTGCCATGTTCTCTCCGATATTTGCAACCTAACGCTGTTAGTGTATCATTCGCCCATAGACTAACAGTGTTAGGTTGTGATTTTTGATTGAGCAGGGATACGGTTATGAGCACCTCAACAACTTCGACGGAACGCAAAGCGCTGGGCCTGCGGCTGGCTCCTTGGCTGGGCTGCCTGGCCATGATTGGGCTGCTGATTCTGGCGACCACGCAGTGGAACGAGTGGACCAGTAGCCGCCGCATACAGAGCACTCAGAATGCTTACGTGAAATCCGACTTTGCGGTGCTCAGTGCCAAGGTTTCGGGCTACGTGAAAGCCTTGCCCTTGGGGGATTATGAGCAGGTCAAGGCGGGGGGTCTGATTGCGCAGATTGATCCGGCCGATTACGAGCTGGCCGTGGCGGCAGCGCAGGCGGAACAGTCCAAGGCGCAGGCCCACCTGGAAAATCTGGACGGTGAAATTGCACAGCAACAGGCGCGTATTAAAGAGGCGCAAGCCAAGCTGCGCTCCGTGCAGGTGCGCGTGCGGCAATACCGTAATAACCCTTCGCGTCAGGCAAGGCTGGTCAAGGAAGGTGCCTTGTCACGTCAGGGCTATGAAAACGCCCAGGCCGATCTGGATGAGGCAATCAGCCAAGGGGAGGCCGCTACCGCGCAAGTGGAGCTGGCGAAAAACTCCCTGAAGGTGCTGCAGGGGCAGCGTGCGATTCGTACCGCGGATTTGAAATCGGCTGAAGCTGCCTTGGAGTCTGCTCGTCGCAATTTGGGCTATACGCGGATTGTGGCCCCTTTTGACGGGGTCTTGAACAAGCGTCATGTGCAAGTTGGTAGCTTGTTGAACCAGGGCACGCAGATTGTTTCCATCGTCCCCCTGGAGCAGGCCTACGTCATTGCGAACTACAAGGAAACGCAGCTTGCCCGTGTGCAGCCGGGGCAGCCGGTGGAGTTGTCCGTGGATGGCTTGCCTGGGGGGAACTGGCGGGGGCGTGTGGTCGAGATTGCACCCATGAGCGGGGCCGAATCCTCCTTGTTGCCGGCCGATAATGCCTCCGGGAATTTCACCAAAGTGGTGCAGCGCATACCGGTGCGTATCGAGCTGGAGCCGGGTCAGGCACAGTTGGAGCGCCTGCGTCCCGGCATGTCGGCCCAGGCCAGAATCGACACGGCGGGTTCCCCTGTTGCGGCCTATGACATGCCCGGCTTGAAACAGACTCGCCAGTTGGCTGTCGTTCGGGCGCAGGAGGGCTGACCATGCGCCTCTCCCGACTGATGGCCAATACGCACACAGCACGTCCTGTCTTGACGGTGATTGCGATTTTTCTGGGTGCGGTCCTGACCACCGTGCAAGGGCGGCTTTTTTCTGCAGCCTTACCGGATTTGCGTGGTCAGTTTGGCTTGGATGTGCTGGAAGCTGCCTGGTTGGGGACCGCCTTGAATGCGGCGCAATTGATTTCCATGCCGATTGCGCCATGGCTGGCGACCGTCATTGGGCCGACTCGGGTTTTGCTGGCTCCAAGTCTGCTGTTGGGCTTGGTCGCGTTGTTGATTCCTTTCTTTGCCCATCATTATCCCGTTCTGCTAAGTCTGCATGCCTTGGCTGGGCTGTGTCTGGGCATCTATCTGCCTTTGACGATGTCTTTGGCTTTGCGCAGCGTTCACCCTCGGCTGTGGCTGGCGGTCATGGCGGCGTACAGCTTGCGTGTGTCAACCGGCATGGATGCAGGGTATGGCACATCCGGTTTTCTGCTGGAAGAAATCAGTTGGCATTGGGTTTACTGGCCCACTGCTTTTGTGGGGCCATTGATTGCGTTGCTGGCCTGGAAGGCCATGCCATTGGCTCCAGTAGACCGGCCGCAACTGCAAAATGCGGACTGGGGGGGTATGGCCCTGTTTTGCACCGGCTTGGTCCTGGCTTTTGTGGGGATAGAGTCGGCTGAACGCCTGGGCTGGAGCGACTCTGGTCTGGTTGTTTCAGCCTTGACTGGGGGTGCGCTTCTTGTCGTGGCTGCAATAGGGCGTGGCATGCGCAGGCAAAACTCCTTTGCCAGTCTGATGGCCCTGGGCAATCGCAATATTCGTATCTGTCTGATGATTGCTTGCCTGTTCGGTGTACTGATGACGCCAACGTCCTTGCTGATTCCCAGCTTTCTGACGCAGATGGGCGACTTGAAGCCGCTGCAAGCAGGCGCCGCCACCTGGATAGCGTTTTGGGCTTATCTGGCCTCGACCCCCTTGGCAATCTATCTGGGTCGCCGTCTTGAGCCACGCCTGATGATGATTATCGGTTTAAGCATTATCGCGTTCACGGCCTGGTTGGGAACTCATATCAGCCACGACTGGCGGGTAGAACAGTTTGTCTCGATGCTGATTTTGCAGTCTGTGGGCGAGAGCACCATGTTGATTGGTTTGATTGCTGCCTTTGTGACCAATCTGAATCCCCAACATGGAGTGGCATTGGGCGTGTATGTCCCCATCGCGCGTGTCTTTACGCCTGTCGCCGCAGCCACGCTGGTTTCCACTTGGCTGCGCATGGCCGGCGATATCAGCCGTAGCAGCCTCAGCAGTCATCTTGTAGAGGGTGACCCTTTGGTCATGGAGCGAGCCTCCGCAGGTTTGGCCGGTCTGGCTCGCATTCTGGCTCGTGAATCACAGGTAGCAGCACAGATCAGCGCCTACAACCTGGTGTTTTGGTGCAGTTTGCTGGCCTTGTGTCTGGCTGTGCTGCTGCGTTCTTCGCCACCCAATCCCATCGCGCCTCCCTTTGCCCAGTCTGTGTAGGTCCAGGCAGAGAGGCGTTTTTTTAATCAAGGAGATTCATCATGAAATTAGGTTTATGGACATTGGCTTGCACGGCTTTGCTGGCCTCGACATCGGCTTGGGCTGTTGACGGTTCTGCCTCTGTACAGGAGCAGGCCTACAGCAAGAGTCGCGCCCAGGTTGTGCAGGAATTGGAGCAGGCACGCGAACAAGGGCTGATCAGCGTAGCGGCGCATGGCTATCCCAACGTCCCGCGTGGCCCTGTTAAAACTCGTGCTCAGGTGGTTCAGGAGTTGCAGGAAGCCCAACAAGCTGGTTTGCTGGACTTCGCAGACGATGAATATCCCGTCTTGCCTGCCGATGGTACTCATAAGACGCGTCAGCAAGTTGTGCAGGAGCTGGAACAAGCCAGAAAGCAGGGCCGCCTTTTGTATGTAGCCCCATAAGGCTGTACCGAGCTGCCGTTGAGTTCGGTATTTAGCTTGTAAAAAGGGACTGAGGCTGCGTAAAGGCAGGCTCAGTCCCTCTGGTTATGAGGAAATTGCTTCGGGGGGCGGGCTTCAAGCCTGGGTCAGAGGACGACGCATCAAACGTAAGGCCACCAGTACCGACAAGCTGACTACCACGGCACTGAGCAGATAAATCGCTTCCAGCCCCCAGGTTCCTGCTACGGCGCCCAAGGCAGGCCCGGTAATCCCTAAAGAGATGTCCAGAAAGGCGACATAGGCCCCCATGGCGACACCTCGGCTCTCGGATGGGGGGCGGCGCACGGCTTCCACACCAAAACCCGGGAAGGCCAGGGAGTAGCCCCATCCGGTCAAGGCGGCACCCAGGTAGGCAAGGGCAGGGTTGTGGGCTCCCCAGATCAGCAAGAGGCCAGCAGCCTCCACCAGCACGCATAGCAAAGCGACGCGTGCCCCGCCCAGTTTGTCGGGAAGATGACCAAAGAACAGGCGTGCCGCAATGAAGGCGACCCCAAAGGCGGTGAAGGCCAGGGAAGCATTACCCCAGTTGCGATCGGCAAAGAGCAGGGCAATAAAGGCGGTCAGACTACCAAAACCGACACTGCACAGCATCAAGCCCATGCCGGCGCCCCAGACCAGCCCCAGGACTTTGTAGAACGGAGTGCGACGCAGCGCAGTGGGGGCGGTGGCGCGAACCTTGAGCAACATCACCAGGGAAATCAACGGCAACAGCGTGACGGCGACCGAGATACCGTTAAAGCCGTAGTCCTGGTTGACCGCGACACCTAAAGGGGCCCCAACGGCATAGGCACCGTACATGGCTACACCGACCCAGGCCATGACCTTGCCCGCGTTTTGAGGGCCGACCAGGCCGATGCCCCAGCTCAAGGCACCCGTCACAATCAGGCTTTCACCGCAGCCTAGCAAGATACGGCCAATCACCAGCACCCAGACGGACAGGGTAGGCGTGCTGACAAAGCTCAAAGAGGCCAGATAGGCCAGGCCGGACAAGCACATCACCATCAGCCCCAACATGACGGCGTGCTTGGAACCTTGTATATCGGCCAGATTCCCGGCCCAGGCGCGTGACAGCAAAGCGGCTGCAAATTGAACACCGATAACCAGACCTACGACCAGCGTGCTCATCTCCAGCACATCGTGTACGTGCAAAGGCAGCACGGGTAGAGGCAGACCGATGCTCAGAAAACTGACGAACACAGCCAGCGTAATAGGTAGCAGCGTTAGAAAAACATGGGCAGCAGGTGGTAACTGCGCCTTCGAGGTGGCTTGCGCCGGATTGGGTACAGACATGAAACACTCCAAATGTGAGTAATTGCTCGATATTTGAGATAATATGAATAATTGCTCACATCGAGAACTCGCATTCGGAGTCCTTATGCAAACGCTCCCTCAAGCCCGTCGTATCCCGCGTCAAAGCCGTTCCCGCGCTTTGGTGGAGGCGATTTTGGAGGCAACGGCTCGCGTTTTGTCCGAGCGTGGCTATGCCGGTACCAATACCAATGTGGTCGCGGAAGTGGCTGGGGTCAGCGTGGGCTCGGTGTATCAATACTTCCCGAACAAGGACTCCCTGATCGCCGCCTTGCACGAGCGCCATGCCTTGCAAATGAACCAGGCCATGGAAAGCAGTCTGGCCGGTACGCAGTCTCTGGGTTTGCGGGGGCGTTTGAGTGATCTGGTCAAAGCTTGGTTGGCCGCGCATCGGGTGGACCCGGAGTTGCATCGGGTACTGGAAAAGGATTTTCCTTTTTTTGATGCACCCGCCAGCGAGAGCCAAGCTGATCAAAGTATTCGTGACCGCATTCGTCAGTTGTTGGAGGAGCATCGCAGCGAGGTCGCCCCGCAGGATCTGGATTTGGCCACCTGGGTGGTGATGCAAAGTCTGGAGTCCCTGATTCATGGCGCGATCATTCCGCCCGGTGTGCCGTATCCACCGGAGCAGGTGGAAGAAGCCATTGTGGATTTGCTGTGTGGGTATTTGGGCTGTGCGAGTCCTGGGAAAGCGGGGAAGTGAGCGGAGTTGTCGAGCCGGTTTTCGAGTGAGTTTTGGCTCACATGAGTTTGTTGTTGTTGTTTGCTGGCCGGACCCACCTTGGCTAAACGTATGCGCTGAATGGCATACAGCAAAACAAAGAACGAGATGACATAGCCAAGTTTACGAGTGTATAGATCCTCTGCTCATAGTCCTGGCTCAGATACCCAGGAGTCAGCAATCTCGTAAGGCTTCGATGTGCGTTTTACAGACCATCAAGAGCTTCCAACAAAAAGGCGCCAATCTTTGTAGATATGGCGCCTTTTTTCTCAGGAGCTCACGAGCAGAACGGAATTGATGGGCCTAAACCTGCCGCCCAATTTCTTCCATCGCCTCCTGAATTTCCAGCCATTCTTCTTCCAGCGTTTGATGCGTTTTGGTGAGTTCACCATGCTCAGTCATCAAGGCGGGCCGTTGGTCCTTGTAGCTGTCCGAGTAAAAGTCGGGGTCCTGCATCAAGGTATCCAGCTCCTGCAAACGCAGCTGAGCTTTCTCCATGGCCGACTCCACTTTCTTCAAGCGGTTTTCCAGGGGCTTGCGTTGCTGGGCCTGACGTTGGCGCAGCTCGGCTTCCTGACGGCGTTGCGTCTTGCGGTCTGTGCCTTCGCCCCCTGTATCGGCACGGGCTTCCTGGCGAGCTTCCGAGCGCGATTGCGCGCTGCGGGCCAGCAGCCAGTCGCGGTAGTCTTCCAGATCGCCGTCAAACTCCTGAACCTGACCATCGGCCACGATCCAGAAAGAATCAACGGTAGAACGCAGCAAGTGGCGATCGTGCGATACCAGCAATACGCTGCCACCGTAATCAGCCAGGGCCGCTGCCAGGGCTTCGCGGGTATCCACGTCCAGGTGGTTAGTTGGTTCGTCCAGCAGAAGCAGATTGGGCTTTTGCCAGACAATCAGGGACAGGGCCAGACGCGCCTTTTCACCCCCGGAGAAGGGGGCGGTCAAGCTGGTGACCATATCACCGCTAAAACCGAAAGAGCCCAGGTAATTGCGCAGTTCCTGCTCGCGCACATCCGGAGCCAGACGCGCCAGATGCTGCAAGGGGGTGGAGTCCGGGTCAATGGAGTCCAGCTGGTGCTGGGCAAAGTAGCCGATCACCAGACCTTTGGATTCCAGGCGCTCGCCCCGGATAGGTTCCAGCTTGCCAGCCAGGGTTTTGACCAGCGTGGATTTACCTGCGCCGTTCATCCCCAAAATACCCACACGGGCACCGCCGCGCACCATCAGACGGACCTGGCTCAAAATCGCCTTGTCCTGACCGGGGTAACCCAGATCGGCCTGATCCAATGTCAACAAGGGATCGGGGGTGTACTCGGGCGAGGGCAGGCGAATGGAAACGCTTGAGTCGTCGCGCAAGAGCGTCACGGTCTGCATGCGGGCCAAAGCCTTGACGCGGCTTTGTGCCTGCTTGGCCTTGGTGGCCTGGGCCTTGAAGCGGTCAATAAAGCTTTGCAGACGCGCGGCTTCACGGGTTTGACGCTCGTAGGCGATCTGGCTTTGTTGCACGCGCTCGGCACGCTGCACCAGAAAGTCGTTGTAGCCGCCTTTGTAGCGAACCAGTTTGCCTTGATCCACGTGCAGGATCGAACGGGCCACCGCATCCAGAAACTCGGTGTCGTGCGAAATCAGCAGGACCGTTCCGGGGTAGGAGCCCAACCAGCGCTCCAGCCAGAGCATGGCGTCCAAGTCCAGGTGGTTGGTGGGTTCGTCCAGCAAAAGCAGGTCAGAAGGCGCCATCAGGGCGCGGGCCAGGGACAGGCGCATTTGCCAGCCACCGGAGAACTCGCGCACAGGCAGCATCCACTGATCGGGGCGGAAACCCAGGCCGGCCAGCAGTTGCTCGGCACGCGAGGGGGCGGACCAGGCATCGGCTTCGATCAGGGCGTTTTCCAGCTCGGCAATGGCCTGGCCATCGCTATCGGGCGTGTTGGCGCGTTTTTCCTGCAAGGCACGCAGGCGTTCGTCGCCGTCGATAACAAATTCGCGGGCAGGGCGGTCACGGTCCGGAATAGTCTGGCGCACACTGGCCACTTCCCACACTTCGGGGATGCTCAGGTCACCCCCGTCCAGATCCAGCTCGCCTTGCAGCAAGGCAAACAGCGAGGATTTACCTGCGCCGTTCTTGCCCACAATGCCCAGGCGCTCGCCCGGATTGACGATGAAATCCGTATTGTCCAGCAGGACTTTGACGCCGCGACGCAGCGTAATTCCAGTTGCGCGTATCACAGAGCCAGTTGCTCCCGGCTTAGCAAGAGAATCTGGTCTTCAGCGGTTTCCGTGCTCAGCCAGATAGGCTCCAGCTCCGGGAAAGCGGCGACGAAATTGTCGTACTCATTGCCGATTTCCAATACCAGCACGCCTTCGGGCGACAGGAAGTTGGGGGCTGCTTCCAGAATGCGACGCACCAGGTCCATGCCGTCGTCACCGCCAGCCAGGGCCAGTTGTGGCTCGTGCTGGTATTCCTTGGGCAGGTTCTGCATGGACTGCTCATTCACATACGGTGGGTTGCAAATGATCAGGTCGTAGGCGGTTGGTGGTAATTGATCCAGCAGATCGCTCTTGTACAGACTCATGCGATCGTTCAGCTCAAAGGCATCGATATTCGACTGCGCCACTTCCAGTGCGGCGTCGGACAGATCCACGGCATCGACTTGCGCTTGCGGGAAGGCCAGGGCCGTCAAGATAGCCAGGCAGCCCGAGCCGGTGCACAAATCCAGGGAGTTGTAGATGGCGTCCGGGTCGGCAATCCAGGGTTGCAGCTGTTCAGCCAACAGCTCCGCAATGGGAGAGCGCGGCACGATGGTGTCGGCGGTGACGCGGAAGCGATGGCCTTGCAGCCAGGCTTCGCCGGTCAGATAGGCGGCGGGCACGCGTTCGTTGCAGCGGCGTGCGACCAGGGCCAAATAGGCGGCGCGCTCGGACTCCAGCACGGTGGCGTCCAGATACGGGTCCAGTGTGTCCAAGGGCAGATGGAGGGTGTGCAGCAGCAGATACGCGGCCTCGTCCCAGGCATTGTCACTGCCGTGGCCAAAGGCCAGCTGACAGCGGTTGAACTGGCTGACGGACCAGCGCAACAAGTCGCGCACGGTGCGCAGTTCCTGCTGGGCTTCCAGCAGGGAGGAATTATCGATGCAAGGGCTTAACAAAGCAGGGATTCCAATGTACGGCGATAAATGTTTTTAAGAGGCTCAAGATCAGCAACGGCAACGTGTTCGTTGATCTGATGGATGCTGGCGTTGAGCGGGCCAAATTCGACCACCTGGGGGCAGATTTTAGCGATAAAGCGACCATCCGAGGTGCCGCCTGTCGTGGACAGATCGGTTTCCACGCCGGTTTCGGTTTCAATGGCCTTGGCAAGAGCCTGGCTCAGCGGGCCGGCCTCGGTCAGAAAGGGCTCGCCACCTACTGTCCATTCCAGTTGGAAGTCCACGCCATGGCGGCGCAGAATGGATTCCACTTCGGCTTGCAGTCCGGCCGGTGTTTGCTCGGTGGAGAAACGGAAGTTGAAATGCACATCCAGCTGACCGGGGATCACATTACCCGCGCCGGTGCCGGCATGGATATTGGAGATCTGAAAGCTGGTGGGTGGGAAGTCGATATTGCCGGCGTCCCACATGCGGTCTGTCAGTTCGTGCAGTGCAGGGGCGAACACATGCAGCGGGTTGATGGCCAGCTGCGGGTACGCCACGTGGCCTTGGCGACCTTTCACGATCAGGTGACCGGACAAGGAGCCGCGACGGCCATTTTTAATGGTGTCACCCAATTGGCGTGAGCAGGTGGGCTCGCCCACGATGCAATAGTCCAGTTGTTCGCCACGCTCTTTCAGGACACGGCACACATGCACGGTGCCGTCGGTTGCGGGGCCTTCCTCATCCGAAGTCAGCAGCAGGGCAATCGAGCCTTTGTGCTCAGGATGGGCCTGGGTAAATTCCTCAACCGCGTGAATGAAGGCCGCAATCGAGGCCTTCATATCCGCAGCGCCACGGCCATACAGCTGCCCGTCGCGCACGGTAGGTTCAAACGGGGGCGAGTCCCAGGCTGCTTCCGGCCCGGTAGGCACCACATCCGTGTGACCGGCAAAAACAAACAAGGGCGCTTGGGTGCCACGGCGGGCCCACAGGTTGGACACCGGGCCGCTGGGCAGATGTTCCAGGCTAAAGCCCGCTTGCTCCAGCCTTGCGCCCAGCCATTGCTGGCAGTGGGCATCCTCGGGGGTAACCGAGGGGCGGGCAATCAGGGCTTTTAGGGTGTCTAGTACAGAATTGTCAGTGCTCATGTTCAGGCGCGAAGTAAATCATTAATACTGGTCTTGGCGCGGGTACGGGCATCCACACGCTTGACGATGATGGCGCAGGCCAGGCTGTACAGCCCATCGGCCGAAGGCAGGGAACCAGGGACCACTACCGAACCGGCAGGGACACGGCCTTGGTAAATCTTGCCCGTTTCGCGCTCGTAAATCTTGGTGCTTTGCGACAGGAATACGCCCATGGCCAGCACCGAGTTCTCTTCCACGATGACCCCTTCCACCACTTCGGAACGGGCACCGATAAAACAGTTGTCCTCAATGATAGTGGGGTTGGCTTGCAGAGGTTCCAATACCCCGCCAATACCGACGCCGCCTGACAGGTGAACATGCTTGCCGATTTGGGCGCAGGAACCGACGGTGGCCCAGGTATCGACCATGGTGCCTTCACCGACATACGCGCCAATGTTCACAAACGAGGGCATCAGCACGACATCGGGAGCCACATAAGCGCCTTGGCGCACCACGGCACCGGGAACGGCACGAAAGCCTGCCTGGGCAAAGGCGGCCTGGTCGTGCTGCTCGAATTTCAGCGGCACCTTGTCATAGAAGGGAGCGGGTTCGCTGGCCATGACACGGTTCTCGTTGATCCTGAAAGACAGGAGAATCGCTTTCTTGACCCAGTCATTGACCTGCCACTGTCCGTCGATCTTTTCCGCCACGCGCAGGGAACCGTAATCCAGCTTTTCGATCACGGTATGGATGGCCGTGCGCAGTTCAATGCTGTGTTTTTGGGGGGAGAGGGAAGCTCGTTGTTCCCACGCCGATTCGATCAGACTTTGGAGGTCGCTCATAGGCTAGGCTCTGTGAATGCAGGCCGTCATTGGCAGTACCGGGATACAGAAGGCGCATGATGCGCGGTTTACCACCGCAGCGGCCGAGCTTGAATGGAGGCAACAGGATAACCGAGTCTGCCCTATCCATGCACGGTTTTATGGCTTTCTTTGTCGCTTTTGAGGGCAGATGAAGACGTATAGGTGCGGGTAGCAGGGGCCGGATTGCCGTTTTGGGCTGAGCCCGCCGAGGGAGCTTGCAGGAATTTGGTGACCGGGAGCCTGGGTTGGCCTTATTTGCTTTATTTCTAATACTTTTTTTCTGAATTCTTGTTTTTTGATAATTAATTTTTGCTTCTGCTTGTTTTTCTTATCGCAGCTATTTTGTTTATTTATTGTTGAGCTTGTTTAACTAAATCGCCTGCGTAAACAAGTATTTCAAAATAATAAAAAATAATCGTGGATCGCCATGCAGATTGCGTGAGGAGTTCTTGGTTTTAGCTGCTGGGAGGGCTAGTGCCGCCTGATGTTTCAGCTTGCATGGTTCTGTTCTTACTCTGTATGGCTCATGTGAAAAGGCTTTTAACCTTTTTCCATATAGGGTTATTTCCGTGTTTGTCCGAAGCAGGGTGTGGCCTAAGGTGATGGGTGGTGATTCAGTTGCGCTTTTTACATTTTATAAAATTCATCCGATTTTTATCTGCCTAGAATGATTACGAGGTTTTGCGTATTAACCACATTTAGCTCTTGTTTCTTCATTCAAATTGGAGGGGTTATGAGATCGATTCTTTTATGGCTCTTGGGTGTCCCTATTCCTATCATTATTTTGCTGGCCTTGTTTTGGCACTAAGGTATTTGCGATCACAATCTTGAATAAGGAATCATCATGGCTACGACGCAATTTGGTTCGGATGCAGGTTTGGGTACGCAGGCCGTCGCGGAATCGTCGCATTCCGCTGTGTCTTGGGGCGCTGTCATCGGGGGCGCGGTTATTGCCGCTGCGTTGACGGTGACCTTGCTGGTAGGCGGGACAGGCCTGGGTTTCATGGCGATCTCTCCCTGGGGCAATGAAGGGGCCTCGGGCACCACCATGGCTATCGGCACGATTGTCTGGCTGTTTGTCACACAGATCATCGCTTACGGCATTGCAGGTTATGTCACTGGGCGTCTGCGTACAAACTGGACCGGTGTGCATGGCGACGAAGTTCATTTCCGCGATACGGCACATGGTTTTCTGGTGTGGGCTGTTAGTGCCGTTGTCAGTGTGTTCTTGCTGGGCTCGGGCGTTGCCTCCCTGGTGTCGGGTACGGCACAGGCCGGGGCGAATCTGGCGGGGGCAGGCGTCGGCGCCGCGTCGGCGGTTGTGGGGCAGGCTGGCAAAGATCAAGCCCAGGGTCCAGGTTTGGGCTACTTCACCGATACCTTGCTGCGTCCGGCCGATCCAGCCAACGCACCTGCACAGGCTGGCAACCCTGAGCGTGAAGTCAGCCGCATTCTGGCGCGCAGCCTGAAAGAAGGCGAGGTGTCCCAGCAGGATCAGGATTACTTGCTGCGCCTGGTGGCCAACCGTACCGGTCTGACTCCGGAGCAGGCCAAGGAACGTCTGGACTCCGTACAGAAGCAAGCCAAGGAAACAGCCGAGAAGCTGGAACAACAAGCACGTGAAGCGGCAGACACCGCTCGCAAGGCAGCCGCTGCTTTCGCGCTGTGGGCATTTGCATCCTTGCTGGTCGGTGCTTTTGTAGCCAGCCTGGCGGCCACAATTGGCGGACGGGCGCGTATCACGCGTTAAGCCCCATTTGTGACGCCCAGTCACTTATAAGTTGAGGCGGGCAGTGCCAGGCCCCCGGATGTCAGAGCTCCGGGGGCTTTTTTTGTCGCCGGGCCGCCCCAAGACAAAAAGCTCCCCCTCGGGGGGCAGCAAGCCGAAGGCGTAGCGTGGGGGTTTATTGTATCCGCTTTAATCAATCTGCAGTCTTGCCCGCTGCTTCAAGGAATACGAATAAAGCTGCTGGGAGCTTGTCCTAAACAGCGACGGAACATGGTGGAAAAGGCACTGGAGCTGTCATAGCCCAGGTCCAGTGCAATCTGTGTGACTGACTGACCGGCAGACAGCTTGGTCAAAGCGGTCAACAAGCAGGCTTGTTGCCGCCATTCGCTAAAGCTCATGCCGGTTTGCTGCCGGAACAGGCGCGTGAAGCTGCGCAAACTTTTGTTCAATTGCTCGGCCCAGTGTTCTGGCGTGCTCTGGATGTGGGGCTGAATCAGGAACGCTTTGCAAAGCGTGGCCAAGGATGGGTCTTGAGGGATAGGGGCAAAGAGCGGCATGGTGTCTGCCAGACCAACTTCATGCAAGAGCAGTTGCGCCAAGGCGCCGTCGCGGCCATTTTCCTCGTACAAGGCAGGCAAGGCCAGGGAGGCCAGCAGCAAGTGATGCAGCAAGGGCGTAATCACCAGCACCTCGCAATGGGTGCTGTGGCGGGGGGCGGCCTCTGGCTCTATATATAGACTGCGCGTACTGGCGCTGTGCATGCGCACGCGATGGCGCTTGCCGGCCGGAATCCACACACCGCTATAGGGCGGGATAACCCAGGCGCCATCGTCAGTTTCTACTTCCATCAGACCTGTCATGGCATAGAGCATTTGCGCCCGCCGGTGCACATGAAAGTCCAGCAGGGTGCCCGGGGCGTAGTCTGTGCCAATCGCCAGCAAGGGGCGGGGGGCGGCATCCACGCTGTCCAGTCGTACATTGTGCATAAGCAAGCCTCTGGCCGAAACGAACGTATTGTTGACCGGTTTTAGCATGCCAGCCAATGCGGCGCGACCTATTCTTGGGCTTTGTCATCTCTGTTGATGGGCGGCTATGTATTTTCTATTGCTGTTTTTTGGTTTGCTGGCCGGGGTAACCACCGTGCTGTTTGGCTTCGGTGGCGGCTTTGTAGTGGTCCCTGTGTTGTATTCGGTACTGATTGGCATGTATGGCGTGGACAGTCAGATGGGGCAGGCGGCCATGCATATTGCGGTGGCCACGTCCACCTGCGTCATGATTTTTGGGGCCGGCCTGTCCACCTGGCGTCATCACAAGGCGGGCACCGTACCTTGGGGACAGGTTCGTCCTTTGCTCTTGTTTATCGCAGTGGGGGCAATTCCTGGCGCGGTAGCAGCCATGGCCTTGAACGGATCCTGGGTGCGGTGGGTTTTCGTGGTGTATTTAGGCCTGACGATTCTCGATAGCCTGTTTCGATCCGGTTTTACCCAGGAAGCAAGCAATGTCATGCGTCCTTTAAGCAAGGCCAGCAGCGCGGGGGCCGGAGTCCTTATTGGTGCCATCGCCGCCTTTTTGGGCGTAGGGGGGAGCGTGATTACCGTTCCCTTGATGCGCCGACGCGGTGCCAGCATGACGGCTGCCACAGCAGCCGCAAACCCCTTGTCCCTGCCCATGGCGGTGGTGGGGAGCCTGACTTACGCCATGCTGGCCTGGAATACGGATTCATTGGGGCCTTGGCATGTGGGTTATATAGATCTGCGAGCCTGCCTGGTGCTGGTGCTCGGTTCCTGGCTGGGGATTCGCTTTACCTCGCGCTGGATTGGCAAGATCCCCGACAGTCTTCATGCCAAAGCCTATATCGCCTTGTTGGGATTGGTGTTTTTGGTGATGTTGCTGGTCTAGGTCTTGCAGGGCGGATGCCGTATCCGCATCTGCCCGCGCCGTGGAGTTCGTTTTGCCTGTTTTGAAAAACTTGTGTTTTTTTGTTCAGTACAGCGAAATGCAGCGCTTGGTGCCCTGCATTTTTACCTATACTTGGCAGCACAGAACAAACAGGAGTGGGGCAGCATGACAACAGAGATTGCAGTGGTCTTGGGTCTGGCTTTAGTAGCGATTGTCTTGTTTGCCACAGAAAAACTCCGAATAGATGCCATTGCCTTGCTGGTGCTCAGCACCCTGACCATTCTGGGTTTGGTGACTCCCGAACAGGCTGTGGGCGGCTTCAGCAATCCGGCGACGGTCACCGTTGCCGCCATGTTTGTACTGGCAGCTGGCTTGCAAAATAGTGGGGCCCTGTCAGGAATTGGGGATTTGCTGGGCAAGGCCCGCTCCCCGGTCCAGTTTCTGCTGCTCCTGTTCCTGGTTCTGGCGGTGATTGCTCCTTTCGTCAATAACACGGCTGTGGTGGCGGTGTTCATTCCTATCGTGCTGGCCGCCAGCGCACGGATAGGCATGTCGGCCTCCAAGGCGCTGATTCCCTTGTCTTATGTCTCGCAAATGGCCGGTGTCTGTACTCTGGTCGGGACCTCGACCAATCTGCTGGTCAATGCCATTGCCCGTGATATGGGGCACCCCGGCTTCACCATGTTCGAATTCACCACGCTGGGTGTTATTTGCATGGCGGTTGGTTGTTTGTATTTGCTGACGGTAGGGCGCTGGTTATTGCCTGATGCGCGCGGTGGCGAGCTGGTCGAACAGTATGAGTTGGGCAAGTACATTACCGAGCTGCGCGTAATGCCGGACTCCTCCCTGATCGGCCAATCTGTTGGCGATGCCAAGCTGGGCGAGCAGTACGGTGTGTTTGTGCTGGAGTTGCTGCGAGGTGACACCAAAGTGTGGGGCCCGCGCGAGCAGAAGATTGAGCAGGACGATGTGCTGTTGGCACGCGGGGATTGGACCAAGCTGGACGAGCTGCGCAAAGAGGCCGGTCTGGAGGTTGACCCGCAGTTCAAATTGGAGCAACAGTCTTTTGAACAGGTCGATCAAGTCCTGACCGAGGTCATGATTGCGCCGCGTTCGCGTATCAGTGGCCGTACCTTGGGTAGCCTGGGGGCGGGCTGGCACAAGAATGCCACCGTGCTCGGGATCCATCGCCGTGGTCAGGTGCTGCGTGAACAACTGCGTGCCGTGCGCTTGCGGGTAGGCGATATCTTGTTGATGCTGACCCCGGCCTCCGAGGCGGCGGATCTGCGAGCGGATGGCAATATCATCGTGCTGTCCGAGCGTGAGGCTGAAAAAGAAATGGGCTGGCGCGCCCCTTTTTCCCTGGTGACCATGGCTCTGGTGATTTTGGTGCCCGCCCTGGGCTGGGTGCCTATCAGCATCACCTCGTTGGTCGGTGCTGTAGCCATGACACTGGCCGGTTGTCTGAAGGCTGACGATGTCTATGACGCCATTGACTGGCGCATCATTATCCTGATGGCGGGCTTGCTGCCCTTGGGTCTGGCCATGAGCGAGACGGGGGCGGCCCAGTTTCTGGTGGAGAACACGGTCGGTCTGGTGAAATCCTTCGGGCCTTTGACGGTGCTGGCTGTGGTTTATCTGATGGCCTTGATCCTGACAGAGTTCATGAGCAATGCCGCCGCCGCGGTGCTGCTGACGCCAATAGGGATGTCTACGGCCAAGATGATGGGTGTCGATCCCACCCCTTTTCTGATTGCGGTCACTTTTGCCGCCTCCACCAGTTTTGCAACGCCTGTGGGCTATCAAACCAACACCATGGTCTATGGCGCGGGTGGCTATCGGTTTATTGATTTCTTGAAAGTGGGTTTGCCCTTGAACCTGATTTTCTGGGTCCTGGGCGTGCTGTTGATTCCGGTTTTCTGGCCTTTCAATCCGGTCTGAAAGCGTGGTGTCCAGGATATAAAAACAAAGGAGACTCCAGTCATGAATTCAGTTGTTGCTTCTGCTGCTCCCGCATTGGATCCAGAAGTGTTCCAGGTGGTGCAAGACAGTTTTTCCCGCCAACAGGCGATGAGCCTGATTCGTGCCACCATGCCGCTTGTGGAGACTGGTTTGGTCGAGATTCATTTGCCACATTGGGAGGGGATTCAGCAGCAGCATGGCTTTGTGCATGGTGGCGTTGTGGGCATGATTGCCGATTCGGCCGGAGGCTACGCCGCCATGACGTGTACGCCTTTGGGTACCAGCGTGCTCAGTGTGGAATACAAGCTTAATTTTCTGGCCCCCGCCAAAGGGCAGTCCTTGCTGGCCCGAGGTTCAGTGGTTCGCCACGGCCGTAGTTTGATCGTGACACAGGCCGAAGTGTTTGCCCTGGACGAGGGCAAGCAGACTTTATGTGCGCTGATGCAGCAAACGATTATGGTGATGCAGGGGCGGGCGGAGAAGTCCTGATGGCAGCGCCCAGGCTGCCTCAGGAGCCAGATTGTTCTTTGGGACTTTTCCAGCGATAGCTCAGCAGCAACACCCACAGGCTTGCCATGCACAGCCCATACAACATGGCTCCGTAAGAAACCGAAATATCAATCCCGCATACCCGCGAGAAACGGTCCGCGGTATCGCAGATATTCTTGATTGCCAGCAAGAACAAGACCGTGTTGACGGCCATGGCCAGGCAGGCGGATACCGCTCTGTCTGCCCAGATCAGGCTGGCAACGGCCAGGATCGACAAAGGCATCAGGGAGTTGAGCACACTGGTGTGCCAAGCCGAATAAGCCTGGGAGGAATTGAGCAAACTTTCGTTGACGTGCGCAAAGGGAAAGAGCCACAAAATAATCAAAGCAGCGCACAGGAAAAAGATCAATTTCCTGATGGTGATGTTGAACACGATTAAAAAGTAAAAGTTTGCTTTATGAGGATTTCGAGTGTAACTGAACTGTTTTATGCTTAAAGACAAGTTGTGTAAGTTTCTCGGCACAATTTGCGACAATTCTGTTACTTGAATATGACATAAACGATGGAATATTCGAATTTAATCACGTTTTCGTGACAAATCGACGAAGTCTGTTTTAAGAGTCCACTGCAGGTAAATAGAAATACGCTTGTATGATGCTTGTCCGGATGAACACAACAGGAGTCGAGAAGATGAAAAGCTCTGTATGGTGCTTGAGCGCCGTTCTAAGTGTGATGGCTTTGCCGGCCTGGGCCGATAACCCGGCTTGTCAGTATCGGGCAGCCGAGATCCAGAACCAGATTGACTATGCCCGCCAGCATGGTAACGAGCACCGCGAGCGTGGTCTGCAGCGTGCATTGGCCAATGTGCAAATGCATTGCCGGGATGCGGACTTGCTGCGCGACGTGCAGGAAGATATCCGCGAGCAAGAAGAGGAAATACAGGACCGCCTTGATGAGATCGCCGAAAAGCGTTCTGAGGGGCGGCAAGACAAGGTGCAGAAGCTGGAGAAAAAGCTGGAGCGCGATCGCGCCAAGCTGGAGCAGTTGCAAGATGAATTGAAAGAGCTGCAGGCCTTGAGCGCGAAGTAAGAAGCGCGCTCCAGCTTTTGAATCCGCTTCTGCCAGGCTCATCAATTGGACTGAAAAAGGCAGGAGTCAGAAGGAAATACGTGCTCCCGGTGGGGGCTCGTTCCTTTTATATAGAAAGGACTGCTTATAATCACAGGTGCAGTCGGCGCAATGATGTAGGCCGACCAAGCATAAAACAAGAGTGGTATGAGCAGAAAAAGCACAGGTCGTAGCGTTAAAAAAACCAGTAGTAGAAAGAAGGCAGGGCAGACAAGTCCGTCCCGATTTTTGAAATCAGTCATTGCAGCGGCCCTGACCAGTTTCGGGATTGCGACGGCCTGGCTTCATCCTCAGGGGCTGAACTGGCAAAGTCTTGAGCCGTTTCTGGCGTCTTTGGGCTGGCCCACGGCGGTCCAGCAAGACAGTGCACCTGTACCGGCTGCCATAGATGGGTATGTCCAGACCTCCTTTGCGCAGTGTCCTCAGTTTTTCCCCGGTTCACGGCCTGTTGTGCCCATGGCTTACACGCAACGGGAGTTGTGCTTCAGCTCGTTTGCGATCTTGCATAGCGGGCAAACCAAAACTCCGGTGTTTGTTGTGCAGCGTCTGAATCGGCAACAGATTCAGTCGGCCAAGGGCTTGAAACGTACCGATCGTTTTTATGCCGAAGGCCGCTTGCCCCAGTCGGAACGAGCCGAGCTGAATGACTACCGAGGTTCGGGCTTCTCGCGTGGACATATGGCCCCCGCAGGGGATATGGCTTCGGAGCAGAGCATGGCCCAGAGTTTTTCCTTGGCCAATATGGTGCCGCAGAATCAGGTCCATAATGCCGGTCCCTGGAACAAGATTGAAGCGGATACCCGTAAATACGTCGCCCGTGCTGCGGGCAATGTCTATGTCTTTACCGGGCCAGTGTATGAGCGCAACGCGGCAACGATCGGCTCCAGTCAGGTTGCGGTGCCCAGTCATTTATTCAAGCTGGTATACGACTCCACCACTCGACGTGCCTGGGTGCATTGGCAGGCGAATCAGGCGTCCACCCGTGTTGGCCCGCCCATCAGTTATGAAGAGTTTGTCCGTCGGACCGGACTGCATTTATTGCCCGATTTCAGCCTGAAAACTTCGGGGTAGCGGAGAGGTCCGGGATCAGGAACGTCAGTTGCTCGACTGTTTGAGAACAGCGTGCACCTGATCTTCGGAAAAATACACACTGTCTCCGACTTCAAAGACGCTGTAGCCGATGTTTTGCTCCGAGACCACCCCTCGGAAATAGGCCTTGGGACTTGCGGGAACTTGGGTGATGCGAACGCTGATATAGCGCTCGCTGGTGTAGGAGACTAGCTGTACGCGCATACCCTGTTTCAGATCCAGTGCACCCGGAAAGCGATCCAGATCGTCATGGCTGACCACGACCCGAAACGCTGTGGGTCGATGAATGACATAAGCCTCTTTGAGTCGCCGATGCAAAGCCAGGATCTCCTGGGCCTGCGGGCTAAGTGGACCGTCCGGATGCCGTGCTTCCTGTTCCAGCTCCGGGCTGGGAGACAAGTGCAAGATTTGGGCCAATAGCAGGAATTGTTCTTGAGTCATAAATTGCAAATTATCAGGAAAGGGAATCGACGTGCTTGAGAGCCTCGGGGTACAGTGTTCCTATTGTCCGCGATTGGCTCTCGTTTCGATTCGCGGTAAGCAAAGATTTTTTGTAGGGAAAACGCAATGATGGTTCGACGACTGATTCAAAGCGCTGCGGTGCTAGGCTTGGCTACCTTGATGGCAGCGTGCTCCTCGACTAAACCCGGCGGTGGCCCCGTCTCGAAACTCTTCAATCAATGTACCTGGGATCGTGAGTCTTGCATGCACGAGGGCCGTTACGAGGCCGGTGAAAGCGAGTATGCCGAGCGCGAAGCTCGAGACTTGAATCGTCAATCTGCCGCACGTTTGCGTCGTAGCGGTCTGTAAGGTTTTTTCACGGCAGTCCCGGGGGTTTGCTGCCAGACGAGGTATTGACCGTGATTCGCGATGTGTTAGAAAGCCGGCAAATTGCCATTTATTTTGTGGCGATGCTATTGGCCGGTTTGATGGCCAGTGTCTGGGTGATGCCAGCCAGTCTGGTCGACTGGATCAACCCGACGCTGGCTTTCATGCTGTATGTCACCTTCCTGCAGGTGCCCGTTTCTCAACTGGGTAAAGCGCTGACTCAACTGCGCTTTTTGGCCGTGCTGCTGGTGGCCAACTTTTGCCTGATCCCTCTCTTTGTCTTTGCCTTGCTGCCCTTGCTGCCGGATCACACCATGCTGCGTCTGGGGGTGCTGCTGGTCTTGCTGACTCCTTGCATCGACTACGTTGTCACGTTTGCCCAACTGGGCCGGGCCGATGCGCGAAGCTTGCTGGCGGCCACGCCGGTGCTGCTTGTGGTGCAAATGCTGCTTTTACCCTTGTTTTTGAAGTTGGCCTTGGGGGAGCAGTTTGGTCTGTATATCAAGGCCGGGCCTTTTTTGGACGCTTTCTTTTTTCTGATTCTGATTCCACTGCTCTTGGCGGCGGCGACTCAATATCTTGCTGATAAAAGTCGTGTCTGGGCGCAGATCCAGACGGGCTTGGGCGTGGCGCCGGTTCCGGCTACCGCCCTGGTGCTGTTTATCGTGGTAGCCGCCGTTTTGCGGCAATTGGAGCCTGCGCTGGATGTCTTGTGGCGCGTAGTGCCGGTGTACGTCCTGTTTGCTGTCCTGGCTCCCGTCATTGGCTGGGTGCTGGCGCGACAAGCGCGCCTGGCTGTTCCCTTGCGACGGGCCGTGGCCTTTAGCAGTGCGACTCGTAATTCCCTGGTTGTGCTGCCTTTGGCCCTTGCTATTCCAGGTGCCTTGCCCTTGTTGCCCGCCATTATTTTGACCCAGACCTTGGTGGAGTTGCTGGCGCAACTGGTCTATGTGCGCGTATTGGCTCGTTGGGGACAAAACCAGCGGGCTTGAACACGGTCAGGAAGGAGCGCTTTGTTGGCTTGCGGAGCTTACTGACCGCGTAACTGTTCTGAATGCGATGTTATTCAAGTCATTGATCTGACGGGTTTTTTCTGCTTTTAGCATGGTTTGATGCTCAGACGCAGCCTGTAACGGCGGCTCTCATTCTGTCCGCGAAAAATTTCTGTTTTTCAGCATGGATTTTCACCAGAAAACCGCCGTAAAAATGCGCGGTTTTTTCTTATAGAGCTTATAAAAAAACATACATGGCGATTGGACCGCCAAGCTCTATGATCTGCTCCGCCTCGGCTCTGAGTGCAACATCATGTTGCGGGCATGTTCTGTGTCCGCTTTCTATTACTTAGGAAAACTTCAAAATGCTAGTTGCCGCTTTTCTGGCGTTTGCAGGCCTGTGCCTGTTCGTTAATGGTGTTCGTCTCTATTACTCTGAAGGCCATCACGCGAGCAGGCTGGTGGATGCTAAAGATGCTGCCATCGTCAATTTGTTCACTGCCGTGCTGGGATTCATCTGCATGTCCCACATCCTGAATCCGGCCAACAGCACCGTGTACTCGCCCTTGTCCGCCATTTACCTGGGCCTGTTTGCCCTGACCTATTTCTGGGTGGGGGTGAACGCCTTTACTGGCAGTGACGGCCGGGCGCTGGGCTGGTATTCCTTGGTGGTGGCTTGTATCGCCGTTCCTGCCGCGATTACCAATCTGAGTCTTGCCGAGCGGATTTTCGATTACTGGCAAGTGCTGAGCTGGCTGTCCTGGGCCGTGCTGTGGTTCATGTTCTTCTTGCTGCTGGTTCTGAACAAGCCCATTGCTCGATTGACGGGCATGGTGTCCGCCGTGCAGGGCGTGCTGACGGCTTTGCTGCCTGCCTTGCTGTATTTCTGGGGCGTGATTTAAAGCGGTTTAGTACTCGCTTGATAAACATCCCCATAAGAACGGGCCCGGCGTCCCGGCCGGGCCCTCAAGGGCGGCATTGAACGCTCTTTGCTCAACGGAGCAGATCCTGCTGATGAGCGCCTTAAATGGTGTGCTTCTGACTCAGTAACACAGCCCCATCTCCTACCAATGACAATTGGTCCCCCGGATTTCGTAACGGGCAATTCGTCATGGACAAGCATCCACAGCCTATGCATCCATCCAGCTCATCACGCAGTTGGGTCAGGCTGCGGATCCGATCATTGAGCATGTCGCGCCAGCGGGTCGAGAGCAGTGCCCAGTCCTTGGCCTGGAGGGGCTTGCCGGATGGCAGTTCATCCAAGGCCTCCTTGATTGTTGCCAGCGGAATACCCGCTCTTTGGGCAATTTTGATTACCGCGATCTTTCGCAAAACCTCGCGGTGATAGCGGCGCTGATTGCCATCGCTGCGCCAGCTTTGAATCAAGCCTTTGGCCTCATAGTGATGCACGGTGGCAATGGTCACTCCACTGCGGCGTGCAACTTCGCCTACCGATAGCGGGATAGTAATGTCGATTTTCATGGTGACTAATTCTCTTGACCTCATCTATACATGAGGTTTTATAAAAGACGACTCTTGCCCCTGCAAGCTCCTTGAGCAACTGGGCGTCTTATTGTGAACGAGTCGAAATCTTATGAAGAATCAGCAAGCCCCTGCGGGCGAGGTGTCAGCGGCACCAGGCCAGTTGGCCGCGAATGGGAGTCAGGGGGCGTCCAGCCAGTCAGCCTGGGGGGGGTTATTGTCTGGCGCCAATGCCATGCGTGCGCTGGTGCTGGCGGGCGGTGTGGTGCTGCATGCCGTCAATGTCTATATTGCGACCACCATTTTGCCTACGGTGGTGCAGGATATCGGTGGACTGGATTTATATGCCTGGAACACGACCTTGTTTGTGGTGGCATCCATCCTGGGTTCGGCCTTGTCCCCCAAGTTGCTGGCCATGACAGGGCCTAAAGGAAGCTACGGCTTGGCCGCTGTGATCTTTGCGGTGGGGGCGGTGATTTGTGCGGCGGCACCCAGCATGTCCATTTTGCTGTTCGGTCGCTTTGTTCAGGGCGTAGGAGGGGGCTTTCTCTTTGCCTTGGCCTACGCCATGATTCGCGTGGTTTTTGCCGAGCAGTTATGGCCCCGTGCGATGGCTTTGGTATCGGGCATGTGGGGTGTGGCCACCCTTGCAGGCCCGGCTATCGGCGGCGTGTTTGCGGAGTGGGGCATGTGGCGGGCTGCTTTTGGAGCCGTTGCCCTGATCGCAGTTCTTTTTGCTGTAGTGGCTTCTGGCGTCTTGCCCAAACGGGAGCCCCAATCCGGCACTGGGGTCAAGGCATCTATCCCGTTGATTCAGCTGATTTTATTGACGCTGGCTGTGCTGGCTATTTCTGCGGGGAGTACGTCGGCAGAGCTGGCGCACAATGTTCTGGGCCTGGCGCTGGCGTTCGTGCTGGGTGCCGCCTTGATTGCTGTCGAAAAACGTTCGCCAAGCAGCTTGTTGCCGTCGGGGACATTTCGGTTGCGTTCCGAGATTGCCGGTTGGTATGCCTTGATGTCCTTGTTGGTGTTGACTGTCACTAGCGGAGAGGTCTTTGCACCGCTTTTCCTGCAAGTTTTGCATCAGCAGTCTCCTTTGGTGGCGGGCTACCTGGCCGCCTTGATGGGAGCGGGTTGGACGGTGGGGGCGGTCATCAGCTCGGGGCTGAGTGGACGGGCGATTGAGCGGGCGATTCTGGCCGGGCCGCTTTGCGGCTTGCTGGGCATGGTCGGGCTCGCCTTTCTGGTGCCAGAGACCAGCACGGGCCTATTTCTGAATCTGGTACCGATTTGTTTGGCACTGGCGCTGATCGGCTTGGGAGTAGGGCTGGCCTGGCCCCACTTGCTGATACGGGTGTTAAAAGCCGCTTCCGCTCAGGAGCAAGAACTGGCCGGGGCATCCATCACCACCATTCAGCTCTTTGCAACGGCCAGCGGGGCGGCTTTGGCGGGGATGGTTGCCAATGCAGGTGGACTTATTGATCCGGGTGGAGTGGAGGGGACGCGTCAGGCTGCTTATTATCTATTTAGCGTGTTTGCCGTCGCGCCGCTGTTTGGGATTGTAGTTGCAGGGAACTGCAGGGCTAAAAAACAGTCTGATTAAAAGGAAGTGCAAGCCTGTTTTCGTGTCCGTACTACGTTTCCGGAGAACGCTTGATCTGATGACGTGGTGCCCTATTGCATTGGGGTTAATACTGGAAGGCTGGTGATTTTCCACCATTGCTATAGTATTTAGTGCAATTAACGCGTGGCTTGCATACTTTTGATTGTTACGTGAAGGAGGTTTGGACGTGAATGGTATCCTTTCTCCCCATCCCGCTCCCAGGCCCAATCCGGAACCTAAGCCTATGCGTTGGCCTAGTGACTTCCCGGGCAAGCATGACAGGCAGGATTAACTAGCTTGATGAATAAAGCCGCTCCATTCGGGCGGCTTTTTTATGTCCGGGAAATCGTGTTCAAGCCAGCGTTATGCGCTGCTTTGCAGTTGTTTTGGCGCAAGGCATGGCGAGTGTATGCACGGCAAAAAGAGAATAAAGCCGTGCAGCGTGATGTCTTCAGGAGTACCAAAAAAGCGCCTGAAGTAAGGTGTTATTTCACGAGTGGGTACTACTGATCGCCAGCACCTGGAAACAGGCTGTAAAAGCCAGTTGGGGAGTAGAAAAACTGAACCGTTGATTTTGCTTAAAATTGATTTTTTTGAATCAACGGTTTTCGTTTGATGGTGCGAACGGAGAGACTCGAACTCTCACACCTCTCGGCGCCAGAACCTAAATCTGGTGCGTCTACCAATTCCGCCACGTTCGCAACACGAAAGAAGTAGATTCTAGCGTGGATTTTCGCCCTAGGCAAGTAGTCAGCCCTAGGGGAAAGTAAATAGATTAGGGGCCATTCTAATGTGGCCCCCACGCGCTTTTTTACAGTTTTGTTTTATTGGCGTTTTGGGTTTTTGGCGATCAAGCCGCGTGCCTGCCAGTCGGCCTGTTGTTCGGCGCTGATGCCCAGCGTATTCAGAATGTCCTCTGTGTCCTGGCCCAGATGGGGGGCCAGGCGGTAGATGCCACCAGGCGTGCTGCTCAGCTTGGGAACAATGCCGGGGACTTTAAGCGGCGTGCCATCCGGCAAATTGCTGTCAAGCAGCATGTCGCGGGCCTGGTAATGGGGGTCGGCTGCAATATCGGCGATGTCGTAAACGCGACCTGCTGGAACGCCAGCCTGGTCAAGAATCTCCAGTACCTTGTCCAGCTCCAGGGCGCTGGCCCAGTGACCGATAGCGGCATCGATGACACCTGCATTCCGTGCGCGACCATCGTTGTGAGCATAGTCGGGATTCTCTGCCATATCGGCTCGGCCAATGGCGCCCATCAAACGCTTGAAAATGCTGTCGCCATTTCCCGCAATCAGGGCATATTTACCGTCCTTGCAGACATAGGCATTGCTGGGGGTGATGCCGGGCAAGCTGCTGCCTGCCGGTTCGCGTATGGCTCCAAAAGCGGAGTATTCCGGCAGCAGGCTTTCCATCATGTTGAAGACAGATTCATATAAGGCCACGTCAATATATTGACCTTCGCCTTTATTCTGCTCGCGTTGACGCAAGGCCATCATGATGCCGATGACGCCGTGCAAGGCGGCGAGGGAATCGCCGATGGAGACGCCAACGCGCACGGGTGGCCGTCCTGCTTCACCACTGAGATGTCGCAAACCACCCATGGCTTCGCCAATCACACCAAAACCGGGTTTGTCCTTGTAGGGGCCTGTCTGCCCATAGCCCGACACGCGCAGCATGATCAGGCCCGGGTTGATGGCTTTCAGCTCTTCCCAGCCCAAACCCCATTCTTCCAGGGCGCCGGGTCGGAAGTTCTCGATCAGGATGTCACACTCTTTTACCAGTGCCCGGACCACCTCCTGGCATTCCGCTTGTCGCAGGTCCAAAGCCAGAGACTTTTTGTTACGGGATTGCACCTCCCACCAGACCGAGTTACCGTCATGCAGCAAACGCCATTTACGCAAGGGGTCGCCGCCTTTAGGGGATTCGATCTTGATAACGTCCGCGCCAAACTCGCCCAGGATCTTGGCGGCAAAGGGGCCGGCGATCAGTTGGCCCAGTTCCAGGACCCGGATGCCGCCTAAAGGGGTATTCATGTGCATGTCAGTCTTGCGTAGGGAAGGTAAAGTAAGGGATCATAGTCCGGCACGGCTGTATTGTCTTGACAGGAAATTATGATTCAAAATACGTTTGTTTGGATTTACCGTGCCAGTTTCCGGTAAAATGCCGGATTACTCTTATCAATTACTCAATTTAATATAGGTCTTCAATGCAGCCCGAGGTTGAAATTCTGTCCGGCTTGGAGCGCCGAGTCGATGTGGTCGTTTCGGTGGCCGACGTAGAAAAACAAGTCCAGGCCCAGCTCAAGCGTGTGGCTCGTACGGCCAAGGTACAGGGCTTCCGTCCCGGTAAAGCGCCTTTGTCCGTTGTCGAGCGCAGCCACGGCCCTGGTATCCGTTACGACGCCATCAACGAAGAAATCGGCAAAGCCCTGGACAAAGTGATCCAGGACTCCAAATTGCGCGTTGCCGGCACTCCTAATCTGGAAGCCAAAGAAGGCGAGCCTGCTGAAGGCACCATGGCCTTTACCGCAACTTTCGAAGTTTACCCAGAAGTGGCTCTGCCTGATCTGTCCAAACTGGAAATCAAGCGTGCTACCACGCCTGTGACTGACGAAGACATCCAGCGCACCGTAGACGTGCTGCGCAAGCAACGCGCCAACTACGAATCCAGCGCTGATCGCGAAGCCCAGGAAGATGACCGCATCACTCTGGACTTTGTGGGCACTATCGACGGCGTCGCCTTCGAAGGCGGTAGCGCTGAGGGTTTCCAGTACCTGCAAGGTCGTGGCCGCATGCTGCCCGAGTTTGAGACTGCCGTTGCCGGCATGAAAGCAGGCGAAACCAAAACATTCCCCCTGGAATTTCCTGCCGACTACACCGGCAAGGAAGTGGCTGGCAAAACGGCCGAATTCAAGATCACCGTGACAGACGTGGCCCAGCCTGTTCTGCCCGAAATGGATGCTGAGTTTGCCAAGTCCCTGGGTCAGGCTGAAGGTGATGTGGACGCTTTGCTGGCCGACATCCGTGCCAACATCGAACGCGAAATCAAGGCTCGTGTGCACGCTCGCAACAAATCCGCCGTGATGGACGCTTTGCTGTCTGCCAGCGAATTTGACGTGCCCAAGGCTCTGGTGGACAACGACGTGCAAGGTCGCATCGCTTCGGCTCGCGCTGAACTGAAAGACCGTGGCGTGCCAGACGCAGACAAGATGCCTATCCCTGCCGAAGCGTTCCAGGAAGAATCCACCCGCCGCGTGCGTCTGGGTCTGCTGGTCTCCGAACTGGTCAAGGCTGCTGAACTGCAAGCCAAGCCCGAGCAGGTTCGTGCCCGCATCGAAGAATTTGCCCAGAACTACGAACAGCCCGCCCAAGTGGTGGCCTACTACTTGTCCGATCGCCAGCGTCGCGCCGAGATTGAGGCAGTGGTACTCGAAGACAACGTCGTCGAGCACGTACTGTCCCAGGCCAAGGTGTCCGACGAGGAGGTGGCGTTCGACCAAATCATGGGAACCAACTAATGTCGTCAACCTTTGTCGACTTCTACGCCTCAATGCATGGGGGGCAGTCCGTTGCCCCTACGGGTTTGGGCTACGTGCCTATCGTTATCGAGCAGTCCGGTCGTGGAGAGCGGTCTTACGACATCTATTCCCGCCTGCTGCGCGAGCGCATCATCTTTCTGGTGGGCCCGGTTCACGACAGCTCGGCCAACCTGATTGTGGCCCAGCTGCTGTTTCTGGAGTCGGAAAATCCTGAGAAGGATATTTCGCTCTACATCAACTCGCCCGGTGGTTCGGTCTATGCAGGCCTGGCCATCTACGACACGATGCAGTTCGTCAAGCCGGAAGTCTCGACATTGTGTACCGGCATGGCTGCCAGCATGGGCGCTTTCTTGCTGTCTTCGGGCGTCAAGGGCAAGCGTCTCGCCTTGCCTAACTCGCGCATCATGATTCACCAGCCTTCGGGCGGTGCGCGAGGCCAGGCTTCCGATATCCAGATTCAGGCCAAGGAAATCCTGAGCCTGCGTGAACGCTTGAACAAGATCCTGGCCGAAAACTGCGGTCAGCCTGTCGAGCGTATCGAGCTGGATACCGAGCGTGACAACTTCATGGCAGCTGAAGAGGCTGTGGCCTACGGCCTGATCGACAAGGTGATGAACACTCGTGACGAGTAATCATCTGTCCCCACGGGGATCGATCTGAAGCAGTACTATGGCTGTTCGGGGGCGGGACTTGTTCCCGTCCTTTTACCATCCTGAAGTGAAATTTAAATTTATGTCCGAAAAGAAATCGGCCGACGAGAAAGTTCTGCATTGCTCGTTTTGCAATAAAAGCCAGCATGAGGTCAAGAAACTGATCGCTGGACCTTCGTCCGTGTTCATCTGCGACGAATGTATTGATCTGTGTACCGATATCATTCGTGACGAAGCTGCGGGCGCCACTCCTGATGGTGAACGTAAGGAATTGCCGACCCCCCAGGAAATCAAAGAGTTTCTGGATGGGTATGTTATTGGCCAGGAAATGCCCAAGCGCACCTTGGCCGTAGCGGTGTACAACCACTACAAGCGAATTCGTAACGGCAAGCCAGGCCGTGACGATGTGGAACTGTCCAAAAGTAATATCTTGCTGATCGGCCCTACGGGTTCGGGCAAAACGCTGCTGGCCCAAACACTGGCCCGCATGCTGGATGTGCCTTTTGTGATGGCTGACGCCACCACGCTGACCGAAGCCGGTTACGTGGGTGAGGACGTCGAGAACATCGTTCAAAAACTGCTGCAAAACTGCGATTACGATGTGGAAAAAGCGCAGCGCGCCATTATCTACATCGACGAAATCGACAAGATTTCCCGCAAGTCGGATAACCCTTCGATCACCCGCGACGTGTCGGGCGAGGGCGTGCAACAGGCATTGCTCAAGCTGATCGAAGGCACAGTCGCTTCGGTGCCCCCACAAGGTGGCCGCAAGCACCCCAACCAGGACTTTGTGCAGGTTGATACCACCAGCATTCTGTTCATCGTCGGTGGTGCCTTTGATGGCCTGGAAAAGGTGATTCGTGACCGTACAGAAAAATCCGGTATCGGTTTTTCTGCCTCGGTGAAAGCCAAGTCCGAGCGTGGTGTAGGCGAGCTGTTCTCTGAAGCCGAGCCCGAGGATCTGATCAAGTTTGGCCTGATCCCCGAGCTGGTAGGTCGTTTGCCTGTGGTTGCCACTTTGGAAGAGCTGCACGAAGACGCACTGATCCGCATTTTGACCGAGCCGCGCAATGCCTTGGTCAAGCAGTTCCAGAAGCTGCTGAGCATGGAAGGTGTAGAGCTGGAAGTTCAGCCCGAAGCCCTGCGTGCCGTGGCCCAGCGCGCCATCAAGCGTCGTACCGGCGCCCGTGGTCTGCGCAGCATTGTCGAGCAAGCCTTGCTGGACACCATGTACGAACTGCCCTCGCGCAAGGACGTCAGCAAAGTGGTGCTGACCGAGGATGCGGTTGTTGGAAAGAGTAAACCCGAATTGATTTTGGGTCGCCCTTTGTCCGATAGTGAAGCCAGTGACACTGAGTCGCCCTTGAAAAACGCAGTAGCTTAGAGATATCTCCTTGTTTGTGCTCTGTCTGGCTTTGGCCAGAAGGGCACAGGCAAGACAGGGCGGCAGGCGAAGGCAAAGAGAAAGGAGTGGGTATCCATGATGACCACCACACGTAACAATACGTCTTTCTTTAACTCTGTAAAGTTCTGTTCTAATGTTCATTCGGACTACTTGAAATATCCAAATTCGCCACAATCTGAGCTACAACAGGTTAAACCGTGAAAGGGAAGCCCAGGCTTCCCTTTTGCGTCTAAGGACATTTATAGGAAATGACTATGTCTGCGAGCCAGATTCTTTCTACGGAACCTATTGAGCTGCCGCTGCTTCCCTTGCGCGATGTAGTGGTGTTCCCTCACATGGTGATTCCGCTTTTTGTTGGTCGGCCTCGCTCGATTAAAGCTCTTGAGCTGGCAATGGAGTCCGGCAACAACATTATGTTGGTGGCGCAAAAGTCCGCAGGCAAGGATGATCCCGCTCCCGAGGATCTCTACGAAATTGCGTGTGCGGCCAGTATTTTGCAAATGCTCAAGCTGCCCGACGGCACCGTAAAAGTGCTGGTGGAAGGCTTGCAGCGTGCTCGAATCACCCAGGTACAGGATGCCGAAACCCACTTCATGGCCTCGGTGGTCGAAGTGCCCGGCGACGCTGGGGATGCGGCTGAAACCGAAGCCTTGCGCCGTGCGGTGCTGGGCCAGTTCGAACAGTACGTCAAACTGAATAAAAAAATCCCTCAGGAAATTCTGACTTCCCTGACCGGGATTGATGATGCCGGCCGCCTGGCTGACACCATCGCTGCGCATTTGCCGCTGAAGCTGGAACAAAAGCAGGGCATGCTGGAAACGCCCAAGGCCTTGGAGCGTCTGGAAGGCCTGCTGTCGCAACTGGAAGGCGAAATTGACATCTTGCAGGTCGAGAAGCGTATTCGCGGCCGTGTGAAAAAGCAGATGGAAAAGAGCCAGCGCGACTACTACCTGAACGAGCAGGTCAAGGCGATTCAGAAAGAGCTGGGCGAAGGCGAGGACGGTGCGGATGTCGAAGAGCTGGAAAAACGCATCGAACAGGCTCAACTGAGCAAAGAAGCGCTCAAGAAAGCCGAATCCGAAATGAAAAAGCTCAAGCTGATGTCGCCGATGTCAGCCGAAGCCACGGTCGTGCGCAACTACATCGAAACGCTGGTAGGCCTGCCTTGGCGCAAAAAGAGCCGTATCAACAACTCCTTGAGCAACGCCGAGGAAGTATTGGATGCGGATCACTTTGGTCTGGAAAAGGTCAAAGAGCGCATTGTCGAGTACCTGGCTGTGCAGCAACGCGTCGACAAGCTGAAGGCTCCGATTCTGTGTCTGGTTGGCCCTCCAGGCGTGGGTAAAACCTCGCTGGGTCAGTCCATCGCCAAGGCAACGAACCGCAAGTTCATTCGCATGGCTTTGGGTGGCGTGCGTGACGAGGCCGAGATTCGCGGTCACCGTCGTACCTACATCGGCTCCATGCCCGGCAAGGTTGTTCAGAACATGAGCAAGGTGGGTGTACGTAACCCGCTGTTCCTGCTGGACGAGATCGACAAGATGGGCGCGGATTTCCGTGGCGATCCATCCTCGGCATTGCTGGAGGTTCTGGACCCCGAACAAAACCACACCTTCCAGGATCACTACCTGGAAGTGGACTACGACTTGTCCGATGTGATGTTCGTGGCAACCAGCAATACCTTGAACATTCCACCGGCCCTGCTGGACCGTATGGAAGTGATTCGTCTGTCCGGCTATACCGAAGACGAGAAGGTACGCATTGCGTTCGATTACCTCTTGCCCAAGCTGATGAAGAACAACGGCGTGCGCGAGGGTGAACTGGAAGTGACAGAAGACGCGGTACGCGACATCGTGCGTTACTACACACGTGAAGCGGGTGTGCGTTCGCTGGAACGTGAAATCAGCAAGATCTGCCGCAAGGTGGTTCGCAAGCTGCTGGTGGCTAATCCACAAGCCGGTACGCGTGCGGCTCGCAACAAGACACTGACTCAGGAAACCTTGGTCGTGAATGCGGCGAATCTGAACGATTACCTGGGCGTACGCCGTTTCTCGTTCGGCCTGGCCGAAAAAGAGAACAAGGTTGGCCTGGTTACTGGTCTGGCCTGGACAGAGGTGGGCGGTGAATTGCTGACCATCGAAGTGGCCGATATGCCCGGTAAAGGCAATGTGCTGCGCACCGGCTCGATTGGCGACGTGATGAAAGAGTCGGTCGAAGCAGCTCGCACAGTCGTACGTTCGCGTGCCCAGAAGTGGGGCATTGCCAATAGCGTGTTTGAAAAGCGTGACCTGCACGTGCACTTTCCTGAAGGCGCTACGCCCAAGGATGGTCCATCGGCCGGTATCGCCATCACGACCGCTATCGTGTCCAGCCTGACGGGTATTCCGGTTCGTGCCGACGTGGCCATGACGGGTGAAATCACCTTGCGCGGCGAAGTTCTGCCTATCGGCGGCTTAAAAGAGAAGCTGTTGGCAGCGCAGCGCGGCGGTATCAAAACCGTGATGATTCCGGAGGAAAACATCAAAGACCTGGCCGATATTCCAGATAACGTGAAAAACACGCTGGAGATCATCCCCGTGCGTTGGATTGATCGCGTACTGGAAGTGGCTCTGCAAGACGCTGTAACGCCTCTGAGTGACGAAGAAGTCGCTCGCCTGGCCGCAGAGGCCTTGGCAGCAACGCGTGCCGCTGGCGCGGGCTCTGAGTCCTTCAAGCACTAAGCTTTAGCTTCAGTAAGACGCAAACAGGCCACCTTGATTTCAAGGTGGCCTGTTTGCTTTTTAGCTGGACTGATCGTGTGTTTGCAGTCAGTCATATTGATTACAAGCAGAGAGTCAGATCTTGTTGGTGGTGCTCACAGTATTGTGCGGGGGCAAGCCTGTTCAACTCGTTCCAGAAGCATAGGCCACTGCCCATACACACTGCAGCAGTGATCTTCGCCGTAGATATAGCGGTAACTATAATCGTCGCTGCCGCTGCTCTGCGTCTACTTCAATCTGCAGAGCGGCATGTATCCTGACTAATAAAAAACCCCATGCACCAAACGGTATATGGGGTTTTTCCTTATCAGGTCCACCCAGCCTATAAAACAGGCTGGGTGACCAAGAGAGGCAGGGCTTAATGCAGTGGGCTGGTACGAATCAGACCAACAGCAATGCCTTCCAAAGACAGGGAATCCGGATCGGTGACGACGATAGGCTCAAAGTCCGGATTCTCGGGCAAGAGGACTACCTGATTGCTGGAGCGCGACAGGCGCTTGACGGTGACATCGTCGCCAATACGGACCACCACGATCTGCCCATTACGTGCTTCGCTGGCTTTCTTGACGGCCAGCAGGTCGCCATCAAAAATGCCGGCGTCTTTCATGCTCAGGCCACGCACGCGCAGCAGGTAATCCGGCGTTTGGGTGAACAGGGTAGGGGCGACGCCAATCTCGCGTTCGATATGCTCGGTAGCCAGAATAGGGCTACCGGCAGCCACGCGACCAATAATGGGCAGCAAGAGGGCATCAGCCAGATTGGCCAGGGCGCTGCTGCTGGGCGCTGCGTTTTCGCGGGTATCCGTGCCGAGCAGGCGTATGCCGCGCGAGGCACCGGCAGTCAATTCGATAGCGCCTTTGCGGGCCAGAGCTTTCAAATGATCCTCTGCCGCATTGGCGGATTTGAAACCCAACACCTGAGCAATCTCAGCTCGAGTAGGAGGGAAACCCGTCCGTTCGATTTCAGAACGGATGATGTCCAGCACTTGTTGTTGGCGTGCAGTGAGCTTGGCGGTCATAGTATTGTCTGCTGAATATATATACAGTAAAGATTGTGCGTTACAGTTGGCGTTTTTGCAAGCGGTGAGGACCTTAAAGGCTTAATTTTTGACCCTTTCGGCTGCTCAGGCGGATTGGGGCCAATCCTTGCGGTCCATGGTGTACAGCACATGAGGTACCAGCTTGTGGCCTGCCGCTACACCGGGGTGATCAAAGGTGCCAGCTTGCTCTGTCATGCCCAGGCGTTGCATGACGGTTTGCGAAGGCAGGTTCAACCGGGCGGTATACGCCACAATTTGCGCCAGGCCCAGCTCGTCAAAGCCAAAGTCCATGCAGGCGCGAGCTGCTTCGGTGGCGTAGCCTTTGCCCCAGTATTCAGGCAGCAGACGCCAAAGCACTTCCACGCAAGGCTGAAAGTACAGATCGGCGGTCGGGCGGTTCAGACCCACCATGCCGATGAAGGCCCCGCTTTCCTTCAGTTCTACTGCCCACGGGCCCCAGCCATGTTCTTCGATCAAGCTTTGGCTACGGTGAGCGATGGCATCACTTTGTGTGCGGTCCAGGGTGGCTGGATAAAAGCGCAGCGCGTGGGGATCGCTATTCAAGCGGAAGAAGGGTTCCAGGTCCGTCGCTTTCCAGGGGCGCAGGAGCAGGCGTTCGGTGTTCAGGGAAATGGCGTCTGTCATGGTGGTACTCCAAGGGCTGGAACGACAACGCCCTTCCGAAGAAGGGCGTTGGGGGCGGTAAGGACAGCCTGCTTATTTCAGGACTTGAGCGATGGCCTTGGCCACGACGTCAATGTTCTGGCTGTTCAGCGCAGCCACGCAGATACGGCCGCTGCTGACAGCGTAAATACCGTGTTCCTGGCGCAGCCGTTCTACTTGTTCGGCTGTCAGACCGGAGTAGGAGAACATGCCGCGCTGTTCCAGCACGAAGTCAAAGTTCTGAGTAGCGCCGTGTTCTTTCAGCTTGGCAACCAGTTGGGCGCGCATTTCGCGGATACGATCACGCATGCCGGCCAGTTCGGTAGCCCAGGTTTGAAACAGTTCAGGCGAGTTCAGCACGGTGGCCACAACCTTGCCACCGTGTGTGGGCGGGTTGGAGTAGTTGGTGCGAATCACGCGCTTGACCTGGCTCAGCACGCGGGAAGTTTCGTCCTTGCTGGAAGTAACCAGAGTCAGGGCGCCAACGCGCTCGCCGTACAGCGAGAAAGACTTGGAGAACGAGGAACTGATGAACATGGACAGGCCCAGCTTGGCAAACAGGCGCACCACGCTGGCGTCTTCTTCCAGACCGGCACCAAAGCCTTGGTAAGCGATGTCCAGGAAAGGAACCAGTTGACGCTCTTTGATCAGCTCGGCGATCTGGGTCCATTGTTCCATGCTGGGGTCCACGCCGGTCGGGTTGTGGCAGCAAGCGTGCAGGACCACGATGGACTGGGCAGGCATCGTGCGCAGCGAGGCGATCATGCCGTCAAAGTTCAGGCCATGAGTTGCGGCATCGTAGTAAGCGTAGGTGTTGACCTTGAAGCCGGCGCGCTCGAACAGAGCACGGTGGTTTTCCCAGCTGGGATCGCTGATGTAAACCTCGGACTGGGGCAGCAGTTGCTGCAAGAAGTCGGCACCGATTTTCAGTGCGCCTGTGCCGCCCAGGGATTGCACGGTCAAGGCACGGCCTTCGGCAATGATTGGGGAGTCGGCACCTAGCAACAGAGTTTGAGCACCCAGATTGTAGGTATTGATACCTTCGATAGGCAGGTAGCTGCGCGCGGCGGCCTTGCTCATCATGGCTTCTTCAGCCTTTTGAACAGCCTGCAAAATCGGGATACGCCCTTGATCGTCGTAGTAAACACCGACCCCCAGATTAACTTTGCCGCTGCGTTCGTCGGCATTGTATTGTTCGTTCAAACCCAAAATAGGGTCGCGTGGAGCCAGTTCGACGGTTTCGAAGAGCGATGTCATGATGATATGGGGGCGTTAGTGCGGAAAGGTAGAAAAACAAAGCATTAATGTGATAATACGGGCTTACCCTAAAGTGTGTCTAGCATGAAATTTGAGCCTGCCTTTCAAGAGTTTCCGGGGAGTTCCTTCAAACTTTTCCAACCTTATTTGCCCGCCGGCGACCAGCCCGCGGCAATTGAGCAGTTGGTTGAGGGGATTGATGACGGCTTGATGTACCAGACCCTTTTGGGGGTAACGGGCTCAGGCAAGACCTATACGATGGCGAACATTATTGCTCGCACCGGGCGTCCGGCCATTGTTCTGGCACCCAATAAAACCCTGGCGGCGCAGTTGTACGCCGAGATGCGCGAGTTTTTTCCACGCAACGCCGTGGAGTACTTCGTGTCTTACTACGATTACTACCAGCCCGAGGCCTATGTGCCATCGCGCGATCTGTTTATTGAAAAGGACTCGTCCATCAATGAACACATCGAGCAGATGCGCTTGTCGGCCACCAAAAGTCTGCTGGAGCGGCCTGACACCATTATTGTGGGTACCGTGTCCTGCATCTACGGTATTGGTAACCCCGGTGATTACCATGCCATGGTGCTGACCCTGCGCAAGGGGGATCGTATCGCCCGCCAGGAGCTGCTGGCGCGTCTGGTCGCCATGCAGTACGAGCGCAACGACCTGGATTTCCAGCGCGGTGTGTTCCGCGCTCGTGGTGAAGTGGTTGATATCTTCCCGGCAGAGAACGCGGAGCTGGCCTTGCGGGTCAGCCTGTTTGATGACGAGATTGAAGAACTGGAGTTGTTCGATCCGCTGACAGGCAAGGTCGTACAAAAGCTGAACCGCTTTACCGTGTTCCCCAGTTCGCACTATGTGACGCCACGCGAAACCGTCTTGCGGGCGATTGAAACCATCAAGCTGGAACTGCGTGAGCGCCTGGAATTTCTGACTCGGGAAGGGCATTTGGTCGAGGCCCAACGCCTGGAGCAGCGCACCCGTTTTGATCTGGAAATGCTGCAGGAGCTGGGCTTTTGCAAAGGCATCGAGAACTACTCCCGCCACTTGTCAGGAGCAGCGCCTGGCGATCCGCCGCCGACGCTGATCGACTACCTGCCGCGTAACTCCCTGATGTTTATTGATGAAAGCCACGTCACCATCGGACAGTTGGGCGCCATGTATCGCGGTGACCGCTCGCGTAAAGAGACTCTGGTGCAGTTCGGTTTTCGTCTGCCGTCGGCCATGGATAACCGGCCCCTGAAGCTGGAAGAGTTCGAGCGCCGTATGCCGCAAACCGTGTTCGTATCGGCCACACCCGCTGCCTACGAGCAAGAGCATGCAGACAATGTGGTTGAACAGGTGGTGCGGCCTACCGGCCTGGTGGACCCGGAAATCGAGGTTCGTCCTGCCACTACGCAGGTTGATGATTTGCTGGGTGAAATCAAGCTGCGTACCGCGCAGGAAGACCGTGTATTGGTGACGACGCTCACCAAGCGCATGTCCGAAGATCTGACCGAATACTTGTCAGAGAACGGTATCCGCGTGCGCTACTTGCACTCGGACATTGATACGGTGGAACGGGCCGAGATCATCCGGGATCTGCGTCTGGGCGTCTTCGATGTGCTGGTCGGGATCAACCTGCTGCGCGAGGGTCTGGATTTGCCCGAAGTGTCTCTGGTGGCGATTCTGGATGCGGACAAGGAAGGTTTTCTGCGTTCCGAACGCAGCCTGATTCAAACCATAGGTCGGGCCGCACGTAACCTGAATGGTAAAGCCATTCTGTATGCCGACAGAATGACGGACTCCATGCAACGCGCCATCGAAGAAACCGAGCGCCGTCGTGCCAAGCAGATCGCCTTTAACGAAGAGCACGGCATTACGCCGCGCGGCGTGAACAAGGCCGTCCGTGAGTTGATTGATGGTGTTGTTGCTTCGGATCCAACCGCCAGCTTGCGCGAGGATGTGCCAGAAGAGCTGATTCGCGACGAGAAGGCTGCGGCACGCGAGATCAAGCGTCTGGAAAAGGAAATGATGGATCACGCTCGCAACCTGGAGTTCGAGCAAGCCGCAGCTGCGCGCGACAAGTTGCAAAGGCTCAAGGCCAAGCTGTTGATGGCCTGAGGGCTTGGGCTTGGTGCTTCTGGTGTCGGGGAAGGGCGCAGGCGACTTCGTTGGAGTCCGTCTTGGACTGAAGTGGTGACCTTCGCCTGAAACCGGATTGCGTGTTCGGTTCCACTCGCGCTTGAGCCCCTCCAGCAAAAGCGGGGCAATTTCATCTTTGATGATGCTTGTTGCATAATTGCAACTAAGCCTGGACGAAAGTACAGAAAAAACACGGTTCCGCTACCGGCTTTCATCACTCGGGTGTATTGCTTGATTTATCTCATCCCGAGAAAGCGGTGTATCCGCTAAGCAAAGGGTGCCGCGCCTTTGGTTTATTCCAAACTTCAAGCAGCTGCGTACTGTTCTTATTGGCAGCCCCCAAACGATACGGATTTGCAGTTTTCGAGGCCGTTTTCGGAGCCTGTTCCGGCCCGGTTCTGTCTTGCCTTATTTGGGGTTTTCCCGCAGACTTTGACGCATTATGAGTAAGGTTCTGTTTGTCTGTACAGGGAATATTTGCCGCTCCCCCAGCGCCGAAGGTGTCTTGCGCCAACTGGTCGACCAAGCCAGTTTGTCGGAGGCTATTTTGGTGGATTCAGCCGCCACGCATGGCTTTCATGTTGGCGAGCATCCTGACACACGCGCACAGATAGCCGCTCGTAAACGCGGTTATGACATCTCTACCTATCAGGCCCGACAGGTCCAGCGCGAGGACTTTCGCAACTTCGACCTTATCTTGAGCATGGACTGGGAAAACCACGCTGCCTTGCAGCAAATGTGTCCTCCCATTTACCGCCACAAGCTCATGCTGCTGATGCGCTTTGCCACTGACTATGAAGCGGCTACCGTGCCCGATCCTTATTATGGCGGCCAGGACGGCTTTAATAAGGTCATGGACTATATCGAGGATGCCTGTCAGGGCGTATTCGAGCTGGTTCGCAAGCGCGTCCCCAATTACCGTGCTGCTTGAGCGGCTAAATAACACTTCAGTATAAGTGTAAAAACACACGCTCAAGCACGGTAGTTTCCCCTGTATTTGCTATACTGGACCAAATTGGTCGGATTTGCCCTTGGCAATCCGGCCGCTTTCGCCTTTGGCAAGGAAACTATCATGCGTTTGACGACAAAAGGGCGTTTCGCCGTAACCGCGATGATCGATCTTGCGCTGCGCCAGCAAAGTGGACCGGTGACGCTCGCAGGCATCAGCCAGCGACAGGGTATCTCGCTCTCCTATCTTGAACAGTTGTTTGGCAAGTTGCGCCGCCATGAACTGGTCGATAGCGTGCGTGGTCCAGGTGGTGGCTATACGCTTGCGCGTCTGGCTCGCCATATCACTGTTGCTGACATTGTGTTTGCGGTCGATGAGCCCGTTGATGCCACCCAATGCGGTGGCAAGGGTAATTGCAAGCAGGGCACAAATGGGCAGAAAGGCGAGTGCATGACTCACGAGCTTTGGGCGACGCTTAGTCGTAAAATGGTCGATTATCTGGACTCTGTCTCGCTACAGGACTTGGTTGATCAGCAGCGTTTGCGTCAGCTCAAGTTGGCCGCTCAGGAAGCCGGTCAGCCAGAAGAATGTACTTTGTAGTGGGCAGTCGCCGCTACTGACTCCGGAGTTTTGTATGAGTCGCGCTCAGCGTATTTATATGGATTATGCCGCCACCACACCGGTAGACCCGCGTGTGGCCGACAGCATGATTCCCTGGTTGACGGAACGATTTGGCAATCCCGCCTCCAGCAGCCATCCTTACGGATGGGATGCGGAAGAAGCCGTGGATCAGGCGCGTCGTCAGGTTGCCTCCCTGGTCGGGGCAGAGCCGCGAGAAATCGTCTGGACTTCCGGTGCTACCGAAGCCATCAATCTGGCCCTGAAGGGTGCCGCCCAGTTTTATCAGTCCAAGGGCCGCCATATTATTACCGTCCGTACGGAACACAAGGCCGTGCTCGACACCTGTCTGGCCTTGCAGGACGAAGGGTTTGAAGTCACCTTTCTGGATGTCCTGCCCAGTGGTCTGATTGATCCGCAGGCGTTTGAACAAGCCATTCGTCCCGATACCATCCTGGCCTCGGTCATGCTGGTGAATAACGAAATTGGCGTGATTCAGGATGTGCAGGCTTTGGGGGCAATTTGCCGTGAGCACAAGGTGCTGTTCCATGTGGACGCCGCCCAGGCTACCGGCAAGGTGGCGATCAATCTGCAGGAATGGCCAGTGGATTTGATGTCCATGTCTGCCCACAAGACCTACGGTCCCAAAGGGATTGGCGCCTTGTATATCCGTCGTAAACCGGCGGTGCGTCTGAAAGCACAGATTCATGGTGGTGGTCACGAGCGCGGTTTTCGTTCCGGTACGCTGGCTACGCATCAGATCGTGGGCATGGGCTGCGCTTTCGAGCTGGCTGCTCAGGAAATGGACCAGGACAATCAGCGCATCACGGCCCTGCGGGATCGTCTGTGGACCGGTTTGCAGCCAATCCCGGATCTGTTTCTGAACGGTACCCTGGACCAGCGCGTGCCGCATAACCTGAATATCAGTGTGGATCACATCGAGGGCGAAGCTCTGATGATGGCCCTGACGGATCTGGCCGTGTCCAGCGGCTCGGCCTGTACGTCGGCCAGCCTGGAACCGTCCTACGTATTGACGGCCTTGGGTCGCAGCGATCAGTTGGCGCACAGCTCCTTGCGCTTGAGCCTTGGCCGTTTCACGACCGAGCAGGACATTGATGACACGATTGCCGCCATCCGTCGTGTGGTTGAACAATTGCGGGCCATCTCTCCTTTATGGAGCGAGCCCGCTTCGGAGCAGTTCGCGCAATGAGATATAGTGACGCTGTCATGGAGCATTTCCTGCACCCGCGTCATGCGGGTGTCATGAACAGCAGTGATGCTGACGTAGGGACGGGGGAAGCAGGAAGTCACGAAACCGGGGCATTGATTCGGATCCAGCTCAAAGTATCGGAGCAGGGCCAGATTCAGGATAGCTGTTTCAAGGCTTATGGTTGTGGCTGTACCATCGCTGCCGCTTCTTATGCAGCGCAATGGCTGCAGGATCGCAGTCTGGAGCAAGCGGCCCAGTTCTCGTCCACGGATGTACAACAAGCGCTGGAATTGCCGCCGGTCAAAGTGCATTGTGCTTTGTTGGCCCAGGAGGCGGTTCAGGCTGCCATTGCCTCGGTACAGAACAAAGGCGCGTTTTAGTTGTCCAAGCCTGAAGGCTGACTACTCTTCAGGTTTATAGAAAGGAAAAGATTATGTCTATTTCTCTTACTCAGCCCGCCGCAGAACATATCCAGCGTCATTTGAAAAAACGCGGGGGCGGTTTGGGGCTACGTTTGGGTGTACGCCTGACCGGTTGCTCGGGTCTGGCCTACAAGCTGGATTTTGTTGATGAGCCGGTTGAAGGCGATCAACTGTTTGAAGAGCACGGCGTTAAACTGTTTGTTGATCCAAAGAGCCTGCCCTTTATTGATGGCACGCGTCTGGATTATGGCCGTGATGGCCTCAATGAAGGTTTCAAGTTTATCAATCCAAACGAGAAAGCCTCCTGCGGGTGTGGCGAATCGTTTACCGTGTAGGAACTCATGTCATTACGTTTCGGTTTGGCGGCCAATCAATTGCACCATGATTCGGCAGATGCGGCTTTGTTTCAGTGGTTGCGGCGCTCAGCCAGCGGTATTCGCGAATTGGAAGTTGAGCTTTATACGGTGGGTCGTACCTGTAATGCCATCGAGCGTTCGGGCCTGCTGGAAGGCTATGGCGGGCTGGTTCGCTATCCTTATGGTCGTGATGGCGGCTTGATGAAGCTGGTGGCCCGGGTCACCCAAAGCCCGGACGGCACTCCGCCTTTTGATGGTGCCATTTACCTGATTGACCCGGTAGACCCTTCCTCCATTTTCCCGGAAGCACTGGCACTCAAGCGCCAATGCATCACGCATGGCCGTCCTTTCATCTCGACCCTGATGGGCGCGATTGAGTGGATTGAAGTGGAACGTGTCAGTCGCGGCCTGTGGCCCGACTCCAGCTGCAAACGTATTTTCGACTTCCCCAACCAAACTCTGGCCTTGATTGCGCACGATGCGCTCAAGGACAAGATGGTTGAGTTCGCTGACAAGCATTTCGACCTGCTGTCCCGTTTTGGCCAACGAGTAGGAACAGGTACGACCAGCCGTTTGTTGAACGAGCTGGCCTGGTCCAAAGGCTGGCCCAAGGAAACCCCCTGGATTCAGTCTTATCTAAGCGGACCTTTGGGCGGCGATGCGCAAATTGCCGAGCTGGTGCTTGAAAACCGTTGCCAGCGTGTGATCTTCTTCGAGGACCCGCATGTCGCACGTCAGCACGAGGCCGACATCCAGTTGCTGGAACGTGCGGTGCGTGTGGTGGCCGACAAGGCTTCGTGCTTCTCCTCGCCGGAGGTGGCCCATAAATGGGCGCAGGCGGTGATGCGCTTGCCGGTGGATTGATTGCGTAGGGATGGACGTACAGGCCTTGCAAGGTGTATTTAAAAAACCTTGTGGTGGCAGTAAAAAAGGACGCTTTTAAGCGTCCTTTTTGTTTCAGCACGCTGTTGGCTGGGCCAGTTTCCCTGACTGTACGAACATCCCTGGCAGGGCCTTGATCAACGACCCGGGAAAGGTCTGCTTGATTCGTGGGTGGGGCTTCTCTAGACTACGATGGTGCCTTGCAAGCACCGCAACACAATGTCGTCCAGTCAATAGGGCAGTGTGAAGATACCGGAGGCAGGCTTGAATCGTCGCATGATCTTGAATGCTATTGGCGCGGGTATGCTCGCCCGGCTTGGGGGCGCTGTTTCCTTACTAGGTGCTGCGTTTGTTACGGCGTCGGCACACACGCAGCAGCTGGATAGCTTCCCTTCGGGGCCCGTGCGCATTGTTGTTCCGGTGAATCCGGGTGGCAACGCCGATCGCATTGCGCGAATGCTGGCGCAAAGCCTTGCCGAATTGTGGCAACAAACAGTGATTGTGGACAATGTGCCAGGCGCGCACACCAGTCTTGGTGTCAACCGGGTCGTTCGCGCGGCACCGACCGGCCACACGCTGCTGTCCAGCGGGGATCAGCTTGCCATCAACGCGGCTCTGGGTCGCAAGCTGCCTTATAGCGAGACCGATGTTCGCGGAGTGACCCGCACTATTGTGAATACGCAGGTGCTGGTGGTTCGCCCAGGCTTGGGGGTCAGGCACTTTGATGAATATGTGGCGCTGCTCAAGCGGCGACCTGGCGAAGTATCCGCCGCGCTGCCGATTGGCTATGGCAGTATCTATCATCTTGCGGTTGAGATGCTTAATCAGCGTTTGGGTACGCAAACCAATAACATCCCTTACGCGGGTGGGGCTCCGGCTGTTCTGGACATATTGGGCGGGCATGTAGATGCTGCGCTTATTGATATCTCTGGGACAATCCAGAACATTCAGAAGCGTGAGCTCATTCCTCTGACGGTGACCTCGCCGGAGCGCTCGAAGGTTTTACCGGATGTTCCCACTTTTCATGAGTTGGGTGTTTCTGATTTCGTGATCGAAAGCTGGCAGAACATCTTTGTGCCACGTGCCACGCCCGATGAGGTAGTTGAGGTGTTGAATCGCGATATTACGGCTGTACTGCGTTCGCACGAATTTGCTGAGCCATTGGAGCAGCAGGGCTTTGTGATCGCGCCTGGTTCGGCTGAGTCGCTGGATCAGATCGTGGCACGTGATATTGCCCTGTTTCGTGAAGTGGCGGCAGTTGCTGGTATCAAGCCTGAGTGAGGTCTGGTGTACCGGTGTAGGGCTGGCTAATGATGGGATTGGAGTGGGAGTTTGTTCCGGGACTGGGCAGAATAGCTGCGTATCTGCGTATCTGCGTATGTGTAAGCGGGGCGAGGATGCATAAAAGACGCACGGTCGAGACCGTGCGTTTTTTTGTTTTGAGACTGATTAGTCCTCGCGACGCAGATGCGGGAACAGGATCACGTCACGGATAGCAGGGCTATCGGTCAGCAACATGACCAGTCGGTCGATACCGATACCGCAGCCGCCTGTAGGAGGCATGCCGTATTCCAGAGCACGGATGTAGTCCGCATCGTAGAACATGGCTTCTTCGTCGCCAGCATCCTTGGCCTGAACCTGAGCCTGGAAGCGAGCGGCCTGGTCTTCAGGGTCGTTCAGCTCCGAGAAGCCATTGGCGATCTCGCGACCAGTGATGAACAGCTCAAAGCGCTCGGTAATGCCTTCCTGGGTGTCCGACGCGCGTGCCAGTGGCGACACTTCCACGGGGTAGTCCACGATGAAGGTGGGGTGCCACAGCTTGGATTCCGCAGTTTCTTCAAACAGAGCCAGTTGCAAGGCACCCAGACCGGCATCACGCAGTGGGGGCGAGTTCACGTCCACTTTCAGGCGAGCCAGTTCGGTACGCAGGAACTGGATGTCTTCCAGTTGCTCGATCTGGTAGGAAGGAGCGTACTTCATGATGGCGCCGGTAATGGTCAGGCGATCAAAAGGCAGGCTCAGATCCAGTTCGCGTTCCTGGTATTGCAGGGTAGCGGTACCACGGGCGCTGATCGCGGCCTCGCGTATCAGGTTTTCGGTGAAGTCCATCAGCCACTGGTAATCCGTGTAGGCTGCGTAGAACTCCATCATGGTGAATTCGGGGTTGTGACGAGGGCTGACGCCTTCGTTACGGAAGTTGCGGTTGATCTCGAACACGCGCTCGAAACCGCCCACGATCAAACGCTTCAGGTACAGCTCGGGAGCAATACGCAGGTACATTTCCATGTCCAGCGCATTGTGGTGGGTCACAAAGGGTTTGGCCGATGCGCCACCCGGAATGGGGTGCAGCATGGGGGTTTCCACTTCCAGGAAACCGGCCTGGGCCATGTGCTGGCGCAGGCTGCTCATGACCTTGCTGCGGGCCAGGAAGGTTTGACGGGTGTCTTCACCCATGATCAGGTCGACGTAGCGCTGACGGTACTTCAGTTCCTGGTCAGCCAGACCGTGGAATTTGTCGGGCAGGGGGCGCAGGGACTTGGCCAGTATGCGTACGCTGGAGGCGTGTACGGACAGCTCACCCTTATTGGTTTTGAAGACTGTGCCTTCCACGGCCAGGATGTCGCCGATATCCCAGCCCTTGAATTCCGCGTAGTTTTCTTCGCCCAGTGCGGCTTTGTCCAGGTAGATCTGGATACGGCCGGAGGCATCTTGCAGCGTGGCAAAACTGGCTTTGCCCATGACACGTTTGAGCATCATGCGGCCAGCTACTTTCACGACTTTATTGGTGGCGGCCAAGGCATCCTTGTCCTGCTCGCCGTACTGGCTGTGCAGCTCGGCAGCGTGGGCGTCTGGGCGGAAATCGTTGGGGTAGGCGATACCGTTTTCGCGCAGGCGGTCCAGTTTGGAACGACGCTCGGCGATCAGTCGGTTTTCGTCTACGACGGGTGCGGAAGTGTCTAGCGGTTCAGTCATTGTGTCAGTACTTATTCGTAGTGGCGGATGTCATCCAGGACGTGCTGGCCAAAAGCCGGGCTGTTCAGGTGGCGAAAAATGCGCTCGGCCGTATCGTCCGGGCTGCTGAGCTGACCTTGCTGATGCAGGTCGATAAAGCGGCTCAGGTTCGGAAACTGGTCGCGGGACTGGCTACGGATATGGCCTTGCATATCGGTATCGACCACGCCGGGGGCCAGAGAGCAAACGGCCAGCTCGGGATTTTCCAGCTTCAGGGTTTGCGTATAGAAATCCAGCGCTGCTTTGCTGCAGCCATACACAGCCCAGCCCGAGACGGGTTTGCGGCCGGCACCCGAGGAGATATTGAGCACCTGGCGCTGGGCATCCTTGGGGGCGCCTTGCAAAAAGGCGGCGGTCAGGCTCATGACACTGGCGACATTCAATTGCAGCGCCTGTGTAATGGCCTGGGCATCGAGCAGGTGGCTGGCCTGCCCAACGGGATCAACCGTGCCCGCATTATTGATGAGGACGTAGCGTTGAGCCTGTGTCTGGCTGATCAAGGCTTGCAGGGCCTTGGCAGCCTCTTGTGCGCCTTCCGCGCTGGCCAGATCCACTTGCAGATGTTGATGAGCCCCTTGGGGCGCATCCAATTGCAGTTCGCTGCGGGCCAAAGTGATCAACTGATGGCCAGCGGCCAGCGCCTGACGCGCCAGGGACAAGCCCAGACCGCGCGAGGCACCGCTTAGAACAGTCAGCGTGGAAGTGTGCATATTAAATACCTTGTTTCAGGCTGGCCTGAATAAAGGGATCCAGGTCGCCATCCAGAATCTTTTGCGTATTGGAGCTTTCGTAGTTCGTACGCAAATCCTTGATACGACTTTGATCCAGTACGTAGGAACGAATCTGGTGACCCCAGCCCACATCGCTCTTGGAGTCTTCCAGTTTCTGCTGCTCGGCCATGCGGTTGCGCATTTCCAGCTCGTACAGGCGGGATTTCAGCATCTGCATGGCTTCGGCACGGTTACGGTGCTGCGAGCGGTCGTTCTGACACTGCACCACAATGCCGCTGGGCTCGTGCGTGATACGAACGGCCGAGTCGGTTTTGTTAATGTGCTGACCACCGGCACCACTGGCGCGGTAGGTGTCGATACGCAGGTCGGCCGGATTGATTTCGACCTCGAAGGAGTCGTCAATTTCCGGATAGACAAACACGCTGGTAAAGGACGTGTGGCGGCCATTGGATGAGTCAAAGGGGCTTTTGCGAACCAGGCGGTGCACGCCGGTTTCCGTACGCAGAAAACCGTAGGCGTAATCGCCTTCAATCTTGATGGTGGCCGATTTGATACCAGCGACATCACCGTCAGACTGTTCCAGAATTTCAGCCTTGAAGCCCTTGTGTTCGGCATAGCGCAAATACATGCGCAGCAGCATGGAGGCCCAGTCCTGGGCTTCGGTACCACCCGCGCCAGCCTGAATATCCATAAAGCAATTCAGCGGATCGGCAGGGTTGGAGAACATGCGGCGGAATTCCAGCTCTTCAATACGGCTGGCCATGGCGGCACAATCTTCTTCGATGGCGGCGATAGTGGCATCGTCATCGTCCATCGCGGCGAGTTCGAACAGGTCCTGCGAATCTTTCAGGCCTGTGTGCAAGGCGTCCAGCACATGCACCACGTTTTCCAGACTTTTCTTTTCGCGGCCCAGATCCTGAGCGTGTTGAGGGTTGTCCCAGACGTTGGGATCCTCCAGTTCGGCATTGACTACGTACAAACGATGAGCTTTGTCATCGTAGTCAAAGATACCTCCGTAAGGCATTTTCCCGCTCCGAATAATCGGCAAGGCGGGCTTCCAGTTGATTAAGTCGTTCCGATTCCATGATTCAGCGGCTTTCCTATATTTGAGGGCCATCCGCGCCAGCCAGCAAGGCGGCGCGCGGCAAACTTCCGATTTTACCCTTATCGGAGGTCTATGGCACGTATTGGCCGCTCAGGAACCGGACATTGTGCAAGCAGCGGTGCGATAGGCGGGCGCCGAACGGTAGGAAGGTCGATTGGAGACGACGGGCTGGGCGGGCGTGTCTGCTTCGGAAGGCTCGCTATCCAGGCTGAAATGCGCGACCACCTGGGCCAGCAAGGTGGTTTGTTCCAGTTGCTCCTGGGCTGTGTGGGCGCTGTGTTCAACCAGCTTCTGGTTAGACTGGCCTTGCTGGTCCAGGCGTGTCATGACCTGGTTTACATACTCGATATGGGTAGCCTGGTCTTGAGAGGCCTGGGCAATATCGGCCACGATGCTGCGCATTTCATTGACCTTGTGTTGTGTGCTGGCCATGACTTGCGCCATGCCGCGCGCGGCCATCGAGCTTTGTTCGGTTTGTTCAACTGAACTGGAGATCAAGGTGGAAATCTGTTGCAAGGCATCGGTGGAGCGCAAAGCCAGGTTACGCACTTCGGCAGCAACAACCGCAAAGCCATGGCCGTGCACACCAGCGCGGGCGGCTTCCACGGCGGCATTCAGGGCCAGGATATTGGTCTGGAAGGCAATGCTGCGGATCAGCTTGGTGATCTCGCTCATTTTGTACGAGCTGTCGGCAATGGCGTTGATGGTATCGAGCAGGCTGTGCACGGCCTGATTGCCTTGGGCCACCTGGCTGGAGGTGTCCTGCGCCAGGTGATCAGCGGTTCGGGCTTGTTCGGCATTCTGGCGCACGGTGTCGGCCAATTGATTCATCGCCTTGACGGTGTGATTCAATTCGGTGGATTGGTCCAGAATCTGTTCACTCAGGTTTTGACTGCCCAGCACAATCGCGTGCGAGCCGTCGCGTATCAGGCCGGTTTGCTCGCGGATCTGATGTACCACGGTTTGTACGCCCTGGCCGATCCCATTGAGTGCGGTCAGCAAGGTCCCGAACTCATCATGGCGACGCACACTGAGCTGGGCATTGAGCTTGCCTTGGGCCAGTTCCTTGGCCAGATTCGCCCCTTGATCCAGTGGCTGCTTGATGGAGCGATACAAGAGGAGCAGGGCAAGGGTACTGGTCAGGAAGAACAGGGCCAGCGCCGCCAGGGCCAGGCTGAACGCACGGTCACTGCTGCGGCCAGCCAGACCCAGAGAGCTGTCCAGCCGCTCACTGAACTGGTGCTCGAACTGATCCAGCGTATTTGTGATCTGGGCGGAGGCTTGAATATATTGCTGGCTGAACACCAGCACTTTGGCCATCAAGGCATTGGGCAGGGCAATGCGGATGGCGCCGTTGCCATCTTCAAACTGGCCGCTGGCGGTTTGAATGGCTTCGGACTGAACCTGGCTGAGTGCCAGGGTCTGTTCATAAGCAGAGCGCAGCAGGTCCTGTTCAGCCGGTTCCAGTTCCAGATCCCTGAAGCGGTCCAGCATCGCCAGGGTGACGCCGTCCTGATCCGGCTGGACACCGGTAAATACCGCCAAGAGGTGGCGGAAGTTTTCCTGAAATTCGATCTGTTCGCTGGAGACAAACGCGATGGCCTGACGGCTGAGTAATTCGCTGATGCGTTTGAAGTCTTTGCTAAGCGCCGTCGTTTGATGACGCTGGGCTTCCAGATGCTTGCGTTGTTCGATGCTGCTGCTCAAATGTTGCAGGGCAATCAGCATCAGGATTAGAAACAGGCTCAGAATTGCAAAATAGGCGATGAAGCCGGTTTTGAGCGTCAGTAATTTTTTCAAGGCGACTCCCACAAAATGTGGGGTGCGCCCGAGCGCTGATGGCTCTTGTCGCACCCCTGTCAGGCGCGCCTATCTTTGCATCTAATTGTGACAGGGGTGTGGCGATATGTCTTAACGGCGGTGGGGGGTGCGACGAGGGGCAGAGGTCGGCGCGCCAATACGCTTGGGCAGGTGGCGGAAAATAATGCGACCCTTGCTCAGGTCGTAGGGCGACATTTCCAGGGTGACGCTGTCGCCAGCCAGAATACGGATGTGGTGCTTGCGCATCTTGCCGCCGGTGTAGGCGATAACCGCGTGACCGTTGTCCAGGGTGACACGAAAGCGCGAGTCAGGCAGGATTTCGGTGACGGAACCTTGCATTTCAAGTAGCTCTTCTTTGGCCATAAATCGGGACTCCTTTAAAAATAATAATTCCCGTCTGGCCCTGCTGGGCGGGACGGGGACGGGCTTAGTAACAAGGCAGACCGACAAACCGGACAAGCGGTGTCTGGAGTCCAGCGTTGCACTAGGCCCATAAAAATCGGGATGAATCTGTGTCTGTCAGGAGTGTTCGGTTCCAGACAGGGTCGGGTTGATCAAATTGAAAACACGCCCGCCGTTCATGGGGGGATCCAGCCGGGGCAGACAAGGTCTGCCTACCTGAAAAACGGGCAAAAACACGAATACTTGCCAGGAACAGAGACCTGCATAACGACGCGCGGGACAGGCCCTTGCGGTTAAAGGTGCTGGTTGTGGTGCCAAGTAATGCACTTGGGGCGCTTGATTGAGTCAAGCTTTATTCCCAAAAGTGGGGGTGTTTCAAGGTCGATTTACCCTGGATAGCTGCATCTGATGTTGCTAAAGCCAGACGAGCGTGGATGGGATGGGCCAATAAAATTCAATCAGCGCCATGACGTGACAATTGTATGATTATAAATAATATTTATGGATTGGTCAAAGATTGACCAGTTCACATCGTCACAAGCAGGCAGGTAAAGGCGTAGAGGGCAGGGCATGCTTGCCTATATACTAGGCCAATCGTAACGGCGCAAAGTTGACCTGAGGAGGGATCACATGCGCCGTTGCCGTTTTTTAGGACATGCTTGTGAGCACTCAGAAACTGACCCCTGGCACGACGGCTTTACTGGTTTTACCCACGATCTTGTGGGCAAGTAACGCCATTGTGGGGCGCCTGATTCATGATCAGGTTCCGCCCATTACCCTGAACTTTTTCCGTTGGCTGGTGGCTTTCACCATCCTGCTCTTTGTGGGGCGGCAGGTTCTGCGACGCGGCAGCAATTTGTGGACCAACTGGAAACGCTACTCGATTCTGGGGCTGCTGGGCATAGGGATCTATAACGCTTTGCAATACCTGGCACTGCAAAGTTCCTCGCCCATCAACGTGACGCTGGTCAATGCCAGCTTGCCGTTCTGGATGCTGGTGATCGGACGCCTGTTCTTCAAATCCATCGTCAATGGGCGTCAGCTGGTGGGTGGCTTGATGTCCTTGCTGGGGGTGGTGCTGGTGCTGACGCGTGCGGATTGGCACGAGCTGATCGCCTTCCGTTTTGTGCCGGGCGATGTGTATATGGTGATCGCCACCATTGCCTGGGCAATCTATAGCTGGATGCTCAGCACGCGCCGCCATGAGGGTGTCATCGCGGAAACCTGGGCCACCGTGGTGATGGCGCAAGTGTTCTTTGGCTTGATCTGGTCCGGTGCCTTCGCAGCCATGGAGTGGAAGTTCACCGATTGGCATATCGACTGGTCCTGGGGCTTGTTGCTGGCGATTCTGTATGTTGGGACAGGCCCGGCGTTGATTGCCTTGCGGTGCTGGGGCGTGGCTGTCCAACGAGTGGGTGCGGCAACGGCCGGATTCTTCGTGAATCTGATGCCTGTATTTGCGGCTTTGATGTCTGTTTTTATTCTGGGCGATACCCCCAAGCTCTACCACGGTGCGGCTTTTCTGCTGATTGTGGGCGGGATTTATGTGTCCTCGCGTAAGAGTTGAGGCTTGAGAATACTTGGTATCTGACCCTGCTCCAGATACAAAAAGGGACGCCCGGTAGAGCGTCCCTTTTTATTTTTGGGACTCGGGTTCAAGTCCCTGGGCGTGGCAAATGTTTATTGCTTGCCATCGTCCATGCGACGGAAAATCGTCGCGACCAAAGGACCGGAAATATTGTGCCAAACGCTGAAAATCGCGCTGGGCACGGCGGCCAATGGCGAGAAGTGGGCACTGGCCAGAGCCACGCCCAGGCCGGAGTTTTGCATGCCTACTTCAATAGCCAGCGTCTTGCGCTGTGGCAAAGGCATGCCACTCAAGCGTGCTAACAGATAGCCCAGGACGTAGCCCAGCATGTTGTGCAGAACCACGACGGAGAACACCAGCAAACCGCTGGTCGCAATCTTGGACTGGTTACCTGCCACCACAGCGGCCACGATAGCCACAATGGCCACGACAGAAACCAGGGGCAGGGCCGCCACGCCGGCTTTGATTTTTTCACCTAGCAGGGACTGCACAATAATGCCCAGGGCAATGGGCAGAATCACCACCTGAACAATGGACCAGAACATGGCCGAGGCGCTGACTTCCAGCCATTGGCTGGCCAGGAAGTAAATCAGGGCAGGGGTGACGATAGGGGCCAGCAAGGTGGTGACCGAGGTAATGGCAACTGACAGGGCCAGGTCGCCACGCGCCAGAAAAGTCATCACGTTGGACGAGGTGCCACCGGGGCAGCAGCCCACCAGAATGACGCCAATGGCCAATTCAGGTGGCAGGGAAAAGGCGTAGGTCAGAAACCAGGCCAAGGCAGGCATGATAATGAACTGACCCACAACACCAATAGCCACACGGCCAGGGCGTACAAACACTTCAGCAAAGTCCTGGCGCGACAAAGTCAGCCCCATACCGAACATGATGATGCCCAGAAGTGGAACAATATAAGCGCCTAACCAGCGGTAGTGGTCGGGAAAGTAAAAGGCCAAAATGGCAAACAGTAGAACCCAGATGGCAAAGGTATTGCCAACAAAACGGCTCAGGCGGGCGATAGCCTGCATGATGAAATATCCTTCAAGGAGCACGGCTGGCCGGTACGCCGGCGCGGTGCGGATTAGTCTGTTACGGGGAGCAGCATGGGTCGGGCCGGGTGTAGGGCCGTCCATCGCAGACCTGCTTAAGGACTGGCGACACGACTTTCCGGTGGGGTGGGATAAAGCGCTGGCAACACGGGGCTGTACGGGCAGATCTGGGTAAGGTCAGTTGTACAGGCGGTGGTGAGCGAAACGGGCAACATGGCAGACCATGTTTTTTTATCCTGGAAGGCCGAGCTCGGGCGTATTGTAGACCCAGGCCGTCATGGTATTTTGATTAGCTGCCTTGCAAATGGGTGTATTAGGAGAGGGTGGGTGAATAGAGCGGGATCACGTCTGGCGGCATACGCCTGTTTGGCTTTGTCCATGTCTTTGGTGGGCAGTTATATCGCCTTGACGCGGCCCTTGGTCGCGGCGCTGCCGGTATTCCTGCTGGCCTGGCTGCGTTTTGGCATTGGCGGGATCGCCATGCTGCGCTGGCTGCGCAAGCCGGCGACCGAACCCGTACTGGACCTGCGTACCCGTGGCCTGATTTTCCTGGAGTCCTTTCTGGGTAATTTCCTGTTCACGCTTTGCATGGTGACAGGCATCAGCATGACCAGTGCTGTTTCTGCGGGCGTTATTTTGTCCGCCATTCCCGGCATGGTGGCCTTGTTCAGTTGGTACTTCCTGAAAGAAAGCATAGGCCCTCGTACGTGGGCGTCGTTGGCCTTGGGCATGGGCGGCATTGCCTTGCTGGCTTTGGTGCAGGCCGATGATCATGGGGTGGATCAATTGGACCCGGGGAGAATGTGGCTGGGCAATGCGCTGATCTTTTGTGCCGTCTTGTGCGAGTCGGCCTATGCCGTTATTGGCAAGCGCCTGACCGCTGTGCTTAGTCCCAAGCGCATCAGTGCGATTATCAATCTGTGTAGCTTGGCCCTGATTACGCCATTAGGTTTGTACGCCGCCTGGGATTTTGACTTCACGGCACCGGCAGGCTGGATCTGGCCTTTATTGGTGTTTTATTCCTTGGCGGCCAGCGTCTGGACGGTCTGGCTGTGGATGACGGGTGTGCGTTCCGTACCCGCTTCGCAAGCAGCCGTCTTTATGGTCTTGATGCCTTTAGGCACGGCGGCAGTGGGTGTGCTGGTGCTGGGCGAGAGTTTTACCACCGTGCATGTTTACGCCTTCATTCTGGCTTTGGCAGGTTTGGTGCTGGCGACCTTGCCTACCCGGGCGAAGTCCTAAAAAAAACCGCTGCATAAGCAGCGGTTTTGGGGCAGGGAGACTGGGCAATAGCGCTAAGGTTTAATCCTGACCCTGTGCATATTCAATAATGAACTGCACGCTGACGTTCCCGTTCCATTCGTTCTGATCCAGGCGATAGGCGGCTTCGATATTTTCAGGCAGCAAGGTATCGCGGTTGAACCAGATCGCGTCGAAGTATTCGCCGTTGCGCTCCAGGCTCAACTTCAAATGCTTGTTCTTGAGCAGACGTTGTTGGCGCACGAAGAAGTTGTCGCGGAAAACAGGAGCCGGGAAGCCGGCGCCCCAGACTTGTTTTTGCAGCAGCCCGGCCACCGTAATATTAATGTGCTCAGGCTCCAATGAACCGTCGGTTTCGATGATGGGGTCAAACTGATAGCGGCCCGTCAGTTCCTGCACGGCTTCCTCAAAAGCTTGCACGAACACATCGTAATTGTCTTCTTCGATCGTCAGGCCGGCTGCCATGGCGTGGCCACCAAACTTCAGAATCAGGCCGGGATAGCGTTTGGACACCAGGTCCAGCGCATCGCGCAGGTGCACGTCGGGAATAGAACGGCCCGACCCTTTGATCTCGCCTTCGTCACCTTGGGCAAAGGCCAGGGTAGGACGCCAGTACTTTTCTTTCAGACGTGAGGCGACCAGTCCGACGATGCCTTGGTGCCATTCCGGGTGAAACACGCACACGGTGGCGCTGGTGTCCGGTTCAGCCAGTTCGGCCGCGCGCAGGGCCTCTTCGCGCATGGACTGCTCAATCGAGCGGCGATCCTGGTTCATGTCCTCCAGTTCGCGGGCCAGATTCGCGGCTTCGTCTTCATCATCCGTGATCAGGCAGCGTATCCCCAAGGCCATATCGGCCAGTCGACCGGCGGCGTTGATGCGTGGGCCCAAGGCAAAACCCAGATCAAAGGCACTGGCCTGACGGGGATCGCGGCCTGCAACCTGGAACAGGGCGCGCAGTCCGGCTTGCATCTGGCCCTTGCGCATGCGCTCCAGGCCTTGGGTGACGATCAGGCGGTTGTTGGCATCCAGGCTGACCACGTCGGCCACGGTGCCCAGGGCAACCAGATCAGCCAGCTCGTTCAGGCGTGGGCCTGCATTGGCTTCATACACCCCGCGTTGTCGCAGCTCGGCACGCAAAGCCAGCATCAGGTAAAAAATAACGCCCACACCGGCCAGGTTCTTGGAGGGGAACTCACAGCCGGGTTGATTGGGGTTCACAATCGCCAGGGCATCGGGCAGTTCATCGCCGGGCAAGTGGTGGTCTGTGACCAGAACCTTCATGCCCGCCATATGGGCGGCTTCCACGCCATCAATACTGGCAATGCCGTTATCCACGGTAATCAGCAGATCCGGCTTGCCCGAAGGGTGTTGTTCTGCCAGTTTGACCACGGCGGGTGACAGGCCATAGCCAGTTTCAAAACGGTTTGGAACCAGAAAGTCCACAACAGCCCCCATGCTGCGCAGCGCGCGCAGGCCGACTGCACAGGCGGTAGCGCCGTCACAGTCGTAGTCGGCAATGATCAGCATGCGATCCCGGCGGGCAATGGCATCGGCCAGCAAGATGGCGGCTTCACGCGCCTGGGTCAGCATATTGGGCGGAATCATGTTGCGCCAGGCTGGATCGATCTGGGTGGCATCAGTTACACCCCGAGAGGCCAGCAAACGGGCCATTAAGTCGTGAACTCCGGCCTGTTTCAGGGCGTTGCTGGCAGCTTCTTGAGCGGGACGGTTTTTCAGGATAGGGGTGACCACCACTGACTCCAGTTAGAGGTTTGTTTGAACAGGGACAGGGGCCAGATGCGGCGCGAGGCGGGACCGACGTGAGCGTAGCGGTCCAGTCCGGTCAGCACCAGCTCTGGCATGGGCCCTGCGGCCAGGGGGGCGAGCACGGTGCGATCCAGCTCGGCCAGTTGTTGCAGCCAAAGCCCCCAGTCTTGTCGTATCAGGCTGTCTTGCAAATCATCAATAATGCGCAACCCGGCAGGCTCGGGGCCTAATTGCTGGCTGGAAGCCCCGCCAAACAGCCACAAGCTGTTCACATTGGGCAGGCCCGCCTGTTCGCGCTCCTGATTGTCCGGCAAGGCAAAGGCCAGCATCTGAAATTCATTGATCAGGCGACGCCAGGGGCGGGTTTGTACATCCTGTGTCCACCAATTATTCAAATTGCTTTGGCTGACCAGTTCTGTGGAGGCCGCTTGCACCGTAAAATCAGCGGGTGGAGTGACACGCCACAACTCCGGGCTGAGGTACTCGAACTGAAAGCCGGTGTCGTCCAGATAAGGGCGAATGGCCTCCAGCAAGGCACGGCTGTAGGACTCGGACAAGGCCAGTTGTTCAGCCGGTATCAGCATGGCGCCTTCACGAGAGGGGGCGATGTGAACCAGCTCTGCCAGCCAGACCGCCTGGTCCGGTGCCACCGAGTGGATTTGTTTCAACTGGCGTAGCCGCAAAGGGGCCAGACCTGCGCTAAGATGCTGGGCTTGGTGCGCCGTAAAGCCGTGAGTGTGCAAAAGCCAGGATTGTGCTGGCGTGCACAGGTCCTCGGATGGGTCACGTACCGACAGCGTGCCTTTGCCCTGAGTCAGTAACTGAACCAGTGATGGGGCCGTCTGGGGCAAGTGTTTGATGAGTTCGCGCGCAATGGCCGGTTCCGGCAGCGCACCGTTGATTACGATCTGCATGACAGCGATTGTAGTGTTTTCTTTGAGGCGATAGCAGCTCGCATGGGATACGAATTTTGGATTGGAGCGCGGTATGCCGGCCTGGCCAAGGGCCGCAAACGGCGTGGGGGACGAAAAGACCGTTTCGTCTCCTTTATTGCGGGTAGCTCGATGGCGGGGATTGCCCTGGGGGTAGCCGCGCTGATTGTCGTGCTGTCTGTCATGAACGGCTTTCAGACCCAGGTGCGTGATCGCATGCTGTCGGTCTTGCCGCATATTGAACTGATTGTGCGCAATGCCGATCATCAGCAAGTCTTGAATGAATGGAAGTCGCTGGCCCAAAAAGCCCAGACCAATCCGGCGGTGGTGGGCTCGGCCCCCTATGTGGCCGGGCAGGGCATGCTGGTGCGCAGCAATCAATTGATGGGTGTGCAGGTCCGCGGCATTGAGCCTGACCAGGAAAGCAAGGTGTCCGAGCTGGCCCAGCAAATGGTCATGGGCCGACTGGAAAATCTGCAGCCAGGCACTTTCGGGATTGTGCTGGGCGAACAGTTGGCCAATCAATTGCGTGTCAGCACGGGCGATACGATCATGTTGATGGCTCCGCAAGGTTCGATCTCGCCAGCCGGTTTTTCACCGCGCATGCGCCAGTTCACGGTAACCGGCGTGTTTTCCTCCGGCTATTACGAATACGATGCCAGCCTGGCTTTTGTAAACGTGGATGATGCCTCCAAGATTTTCCGCGACAGCGGCAACAGCGGCGTGCGTCTACGCATTAAGGACATGCAGCAGGCTCCCATGGTGGCTCAGGAATTGGCCAGCAAAATGCCGCGCAACGTGTTGGTGTCGGACTGGACGGCCAATAACCGCACCTGGTTTGCCGCCGTGCAAACTGAAAAACGTATGATGTTCCTGATCCTGGCCCTGATTGTGGCTGTGGCGGCTTTCAACCTGCTGTCCTCTTTGGTGATGGCGGTAAAAGACAAGCAGTCGGACATTGCGATCTTGCGTACGATTGGCGCCACCCCCAGCGAGATTGCCCGTATTTTCCTGGTGCAGGGCGCCTTGATCGGCGTGGTGGGCACGTTGTTGGGTGTCGGCTTGGGCACCTTGATTGCCTACAATATCGACGTGATCGTGCCCTTTATTGAAAACCTGATGGGCCGTAAATTCCTTCCGCAGCAGATTTACTTTATTAGCGAGCTGCCATCCAACCCGCAGGTTGACGATATTGTGCTGATTGCTATCGTCTCGCTGGTTCTGTCCTTCCTGGCCACGCTGTATCCAAGCTGGCGTGCTTCCAAGCTTCAACCTGCACAGGTGCTGCGTCATGACTGATCTTATCGCTCCAACCGTGCTGCGCGCGCGCGATGTCAGCGTCCACTACGAGGAAGGTGGCAACAGCATTCAAGTGCTCTCCGGGGTGAATCTGGAGGTGTGTCGTGGCGAGATGGTGGCCATTATTGGTGCTTCCGGCTCGGGTAAAAGTACTTTGCTGCATGCTTTGGGCCTGCTGGACAAGCCCAATACCGGCAGTATCGAGGTCAACGGCACCCAGACGGAAAGCCTGAATGAAAGCGAGCGCAGTCAGCTGCGCAACAAGGTGCTGGGTTTTGTGTACCAGTTCCACCATTTGCTGCCCGAGTTTGATGCGCTCGACAATGTGGCCATGCCCTTGATCGTGCGCCGCATGAAGCGTGCAGAGGCGCGTGAGCAGGCTCAGCAGGTGCTGGAACAGGTGGGTTTGTCCCAGCGCGTGCATCACTATCCGGGCCAGTTGTCCGGGGGCGAGCGTCAGCGGGTGGCCTTGGCACGTGCTTTGGTGACACGGCCTGCCTGCGTGCTGGCGGACGAGCCTACGGGTAATCTGGACCGCTACACCGCTGAAGGCATGTTTGAGCTGTTGAGCCGGGTCAATGAAGAATTCGGCACGGCGTTTGTCATCGTGACTCATGACCAGGCCTTGGCTTCCTTGGCCCATCGTCAGCTGGTCATGGACAAAGGCTACCTGACCCAGGAAATCAGGGCCGAACGCCGGTCGTGATAGCCGGCAGGGTCACGGTCTGTAAAACCGTGGCCTTCTCCTTTGCAGGCCGGTTCTTGTGGGGAGTTTCATTATGCTTATTGATACGCACTGTCATCTGGATGCTCCCGAATTTGCTTCAGATCGCGAGCAGGTCATTGAGCGCGCCCGCGCGGCAGGTGTACGTTCGATTGTGGTGCCGTCCGTCGGTGTATTCGATTTTCAGGCTGCCCGCGAGACCGCCAAGGCTGCGCCTGGTGGTGTGTACGCGCTGGGTATTCACCCTTTGTTTACACCCAAGGCGGGTGAGGCAGATCTGGAAGCCCTGGAGCAGGAAATCCAGCTGCGGCTGGATGATCCGCGTTTTGTTGCTCTGGGTGAAATCGGTCTGGATTACTTTGTGCCAGCGCTGAAAACCGACGAGGCCAGCCGCCATCAGGAGTGGCTGTATGAGGCCCAATTGGCTATGGCGCAACGCCATGGCTTACCTGTACTTCTGCATGTGCGCCGCTCCCAGGATCGGGTACTGAAATATCTGCGGCAGTTTCCGGGAGTAGGAGGAATCGCCCATGCTTTTAACGGTAGCGAGCAGCAGGCACAGATGTTTGTGCGTCAGGGCTGTGCGCTGGGTTTTGGTGGGGCCATGACCTTTGGTCGTGCCAAGCAGATTCGCCGTCTGGCGCAGGACATGAGTCTTGCCGATATGGTGCTGGAGACCGATGCACCGGATTTGGCACCGTCCTGGCTGGTGGAGCCGGGAACGCCACTGGCCTCGGTTCGTAATGAACCGGCCGAAGTGAAGGGAGTCGCGGAAAGTCTTGCGGAGCTGCGGGGGATGGACGTGGATGAGGTCATCAGCCAGACCGGTGCCACGGCGCGACGAGTCTTGCCGAGGCTGGATATGTTTTTGTCTAGCCAGGGGTATTAGCTAGGGTTCAGATTTTTTGAACTGCTTGTCGGGACTGCTTTTTCCTGTGCCTTTTCACATGACCCATCTTTGAGCTAAGAGGATCTTCTTGCCTATCGGTACAAGCCGATGTGAGCAACGTGTCCTTTTGCTGACTCTTTAAAGCAGCCCTGAACTCTACGCTATAGATTTGCGTGGAGGTCGCGATGGCAGGGCAGAGCCCATGCTAGGGCGCGCATGTTTAGCCGCTTTTGTGGCCGCAGCCACATTCACCCATTTCCTGAAACCTTCCTATCTGGCCCTGCCTGTTTGGCCGTGGCTGGGTGCTGCTGTTTTGAGCATCTTGCTGGCACAGCGTTTCTCTTTTGCTTATGTTCTGGTCTTTGCCTGCTTGGGAGCGGGTTACAGCGTTTGGCATATACAAGACCGGCTGGCTCAATCCGTCCCGGTCGCCGACATCAATAAAGTCAGTCGCGTGGAACTGGAGATTCAATCCCTGGTGCAGGCCGGGCCGAATTACAGACAGTTTCAGGCTCGAGTCCTGAACTCTCAGCCGCCTGGTTTGCCTGAGCAGATTCTGGTTCGCTGGACTGCCGCTCAAGGTCATCGTTCTCTATACCGTGAGCCGGCTGTACAGAACTTTCCGGAATTGATGCCTGGTCAACGCTGGCGTATGTCCTTATTGGTGCGCCCACCTCAAGGGACCCGTAACCCACACGGTTTTGATGCGGAACGTCATGCCATCATTCAAGGCTGGCGGGCCGTGGGCAGCGTTCGGGGTCAGCCACAACAAGTAGACTTCGATCCGGCGCAGTCCTGGCCCACGTGGACAGAGCGTCTGCGTCATCATTTGCGCAGCGTCTTGATGCCCTACGTACAGGAACGACGCTGGGGCGGGGTGATGCTGGCTTTGTCCTTGGGTGATCAAGCCAGTATCGCCGCATCGGACTGGCTGATCTTCAATCGCAGTGGTCTGACGCACCTGGTCTCCATCAGCGGCACGCACGTTACGTTCTTGGCCGTCTTGTTGGCTGCCTTGGTGTCCTGGTGCTGGCGACGTATCCGCTGGGGGCGCTGGGTATTGGCCGAGCAGATTCCCGCCCAGGTCGCCGCGACCTGGGTAGGGATTGCCGGGGCGGGCGCTTACTGTGTCGTCGCAGGCTGGGGTGTTCCTGCCCAGCGCACTTTTTTAATGTTGCTGGTGCTGGGTGTCTGCCGTATCCGGGGCTTGCATTTGGGGGCCAGCCGGACTTTGCTGATTGCCGCCCTGTGTGTGGTTTTACACGATCCTTGGGCGGGGCTGACGACGGGTTTTTATCTTTCTTTTGCCGCTGTCTCGGTTTTGTTCGCCTTTGGCTCCTTGATGGGGCAGGTGCCGCAGCCGGGGTCTTGGTGGCAGCGCTGGGGGCAGCGGGTCTGGTTTGCAACTCAGTTGCAGGTCCTGATTACCTTGGCCTTATTACCTGCACTGGCCCCCTTGTTCCATGAAATATCCTTGGCCTCTTTGCCCGCGAATGCCTACGCCATCACCTTGATTGGCTCGGTTGTGACGCCTTTGGTGTTGCTCTTGCTGATTTTGGCGGCATTGCAGGCTCCGCCAGCCTGGTGCGAGTCTGTCGCCTATCTTGCTCATACCGTATTGGACTTCACCATGCAGCCTACGGTCTGGTTGGCGGAGCGCAGCCTTGCCAGTATGCCGGTGCCTGCCCAGCATTGGGCCTGGACAGTTCTGGCTTTGCTGGGAGTGTTGTTGTTGCTCCTGCCTAAAGGCTTCGTGTCCCGCTTGAGCGGCCTGTCTCTACTGGTACCTGCCTTGGCTTTACGACCCTCCTTGTTACAGGAGGGAGACTGGGACTTGTTTGCCTTGGATATAGGTCAGGGCAGTGCGGTGGTGCTGCGTACACGTAATCAGGTGTTGTTGTTCGATGTAGGAAACCGCTACGGCCCTGATTCTGATGAGGGCAAGCGCAGCATTGCACCCTGGTTGAAAGCCAAGGGAATAGGGAGGATAGACACCTTGGTGCTGTCTCATGCCGATATGGACCATGTGGGCGGGACGCGCAGTGTATTGCAGGCGGTGCCCGTGAGCCGCTCCTATAGCAGCTTTGACCTGGACGCCCATTTGAATCGGGAAGAGCGTTTGCTGGGTTTGGCAACTGGCTCCACGACTCGCCCGGCACAAGCCTTGCGCTGCGAGCAGGATGTGTACTGGGAGGTAGACGGCGTACGTTTCCGGTTCTGGTGGCCGCCCGCAGATGAGGCCAGCTTCAAGGCCGTCTATGGTCGCGAGGAAGATAAAAATGCCATTAGCTGCGTGCTGGAAGTTCAAGGTACCCGACACAGTGCGCTGCTTTTGGGTGATGCGGGTGTGGCACAAGAACAGGCCATTGTGGCAGCAGGTTTGGGGCCTATTGACGTGGTGGTGGTTGGGCATCACGGCTCCCGGACTTCTTCGGGGGCGCATTTTGTCAAACACATACAGGCAGGTTTGGCCATCGCTCAATTGGGCTGGTGGAACCGTTTCAGCCATCCGCATCCACTGGTACAAGCTCGTTGGGAACGCTCCGGTGCTTTATTCCTGCGCACTGATCAATGGGGAGCCTTGACGGTGGAGTCACGCCCCTCGGCCCTGTATTACTTTGGAGAGCGGGACCGTTACGCCCGTTACTGGCAGCCCCCGGCACCACCCTGACGGCAGGACAGAAACGGCACAGTAAAGCCCTCGGGCTGGGCTACAATAGTCCTTTATCTGTCAAATTCTGGTCTGAGCGTTCATGACAACTGATCTTCAGGAGCCGCGCCTTAATTGGGTTATGTGTGCCAGTGCCTCCGGCACGCACCGCATGGCGTACTGGGAGTGGGGCGATCCCAATAACGACCAGGTCCTGATGTGCGTGCATGGTTTGACGCGTACAGGCCGGGATTTTGATCAATTGGCCCAGCGCCTGTCCAAGCGTTACCGCGTGGTAGCCCCTGATATTGTTGGACGTGGCCGCTCTGATTGGCTGATTGATCCGTCCGCTTACGCTATCCCTCAATACGTTGCCGACATGCTGGTGCTGATTGCCCGTTTGCAGCCAGCACGGCTGGATTGGGTGGGCACGTCCATGGGCGGTTTGATTGCCTTGGGCTTGCAAGGGGGGCAGGCGATGTCAGCCTTGCTGCGTCCGGCTCGCCCCGGACCTGGTCTGGGGGCTGAGCCCTTGCAGTTGCCTTTGGGTCGTGTTGTTTTGAACGATGTAGGCCCGGCGCTGGACATGACAGGCCTGCAGCGCATCAGCGAGTACGTTGGCCAGTCCGTGCTGTTTGATACCTTCGATCAGGCGGTGGAGTATGTACGTTCCGTCTCGGCCTCCTTCGGAGAGCACTCCACTGAGGGGTGGGCGGATATGTCCCGTCATGTATTTGTGGAACACGAAGGCAAATGGCGTCGCCATTACGATTTGCGCCTGTCGCAAGCCTTTGCTCAGCAGGCAGATGTGGATCTGGAGGCTGCACAGGCTTTGTTGTGGGCTGCCTATGAAGGCTTGCCGGACAAGGTTCTGATTGTGCGTGGGCAGCAGTCGGATCTCTTGACGGCAGAGGTCGTTCAGGAAATGTTGCAGCGCAATCCCAACTCGCAACTGGTGACCATCCCCAATGTGGGCCATGCGCCCATGCTGCGTAATGCCGAGCAAATCGACCACATCGACTACTTTCTTGCTGGATAGCCCCTTATGAGTGTTCAGGCCCGCTTGCCCGTTGATTTGCATTGCCATTCCATTTATTCAGATGGTGTGCTCAGCCCCGCGGAACTAGCCGCGCGTGCATATGCTAACGGGGTGAAATTGTGGGCCCTGACGGATCATGACGAAATTGGTGGTTTGAAACAGGCCCGGCAGCATGCCGAGGACCTGGGCATGCGCTTTGTGGATGGGGTGGAAATTTCCGTCACCTGGGCGAAGAAAACCATTCATATTGTGGGTCTGGGCGTAGATCCGGACCATTCTGCCTTGCAACAAGCGCTGCACGAGGTGCGCGCCGGGCGCGAGCAACGTGCTCGTCAGATGAGCGAACGCTTAGCGGAGCTAGGTTTCCCCAATGCTTACGAAGGTGCTGTTCCTTTTGCTGCCAATCCGGAATTGATCAGCCGCACGCACTTTGCACGTTTTCTGGTGCAGCAAGGGTATTGCGTAGATATGAATGAGGCCTTTCGCCGCTATCTGGCGGACGGCAAGCCCGCCGCCGTGGAAACCGTCTGGGCCAGCCTGGAAGAGGCGGTGGGCTGGATACGTGAATCGGGCGGCAAGGCCATTATTGCCCACCCAGGACGTTACGAATTGGATGGCACCCGCAGCCATGCCTTGTATACCCAGTTTCTGGAATTGGGTGGTGTGGGGATTGAAGTGCTGACGGGCAGTCACACTCCGCAGGAATACAGCGTGTATACCCAGGTAGCACGCAGCTATGGTTTTGAAGTGTCCTGTGGTTCGGATTTTCATGGTCCCAGCGAAGGGCGTGTTGATTTAGGCGGTTTACCGCCTTTGCCCTCTGGATTGAAACCCGTTTGGCAGGAGTGGCTCTAGCAGGAGCCTTGAAAACTATGAATAAAGCTTTTGTGAAAGAGTCCGATCAGGACGACGATGACGATCTGGACGCACCGGCCAGTGCGCTACCCAGTGGCACCAAGAATTACATGACGGTTCTGGGTTATCGCCGTTTGCGTGGCGAACTGACCCATTTAATGAACAAGGAACGTCCCGAGGTGGTGCAGATCGTCTCGTGGGCCGCCTCCAATGGTGACCGCTCCGAGAACGGCGATTATCTGTACGGTAAAAAACGCCTGCGGGAAATTGACCGCCGTATCCGCTTCCTGACCAAGCGTCTGGAAATTGCTGAAGTGGTCGATCCCGGCTTGCAGCCCAACCCCGATCAGGTGTTTTTTGGTGCAACGGTTGTTTATAGCGACAGCCAGGGTGAAGAGTTCACCATCACCATTGTGGGGGTGGATGAGGCTGAACCCTTGCAAGGCCGTATCAGCTGGATTTCACCGGTGGCCCGTGCGCTGATCAAGGCGCGTGAAGGCGACACTGTGGTGCTGCGCACCCCAGCCGGCAAGGAAGAGCTGGATATTCTGGAAGTGTCCTATCCCGAGCCCGCGCCAGCTCCTGATCTGGATGGAGACAGCCCGATTTGAACGCCGTACCGGGTCCGTATTGGAGATTACGGGGCGCGAATCGTTCCGGCCCCTCAAGACGTCTTGTCGAGCTTGCCGGGTTTGCTGTGTCTCCAGCCCAGCTTGCGGCTCCATTGTTTGAACTGAATTTTCCCTTTTTGTGCACGCCATTTACCGATGTGACCTCTTGTGTCGCTTCCGGTTAAAATGGCGTGTTTTCTATTTCTCCCACCTTTTTTGCCCCTCCCGTATCGTGAGCCAAATCCTGTACTTCCCCGGTTCGTCCGTGCTCTCCGCATTTCGTCGTGAGCGTTTGCTAGAGCGTGTCGAGCAGCGTCAACTGCCTGTTGCCGACATTCTTGCCTTGCACGAATACTATGTCTGGACTGAAGAGTCCGGCTTGGATGCCAGTGCGCGTCAGCACCTCAGCGATCTGCTGGACGATGGTCTGCCTGCGCTGGACCCTCAGCCGCCTAAAGGCGCCTTGGTTCTGCGAGTCATCCCTCGTTTGGGTACCGTGTCGCCCTGGGCCAGTAAAGCGACTGACATCGCCCATAACTGTGGTTTGCAAGCGGTACGCCGTATCGAGCGTGGCGTGCGTTACATCATCACCCCTAAGCGTGGCTTGCTGGGTGCCAAGGAACTGGATCAGGCTCAGTTGGAACAACTGGCTGCCCTGCTGTACGACCGCATGACTGAAACCGTGGTCGGTCTGGAGTTTGACGGTCAGGAACTGTTCACCCAACTGGAAGGCAAGCCCATCCAGACCGTGGATGTTCTGGGCGGTGGCGTGGCAACCTTGAAGCAGGCCAACGAGGAAATGGGCCTGGCGCTGTCCGAGGATGAAATTGAATACCTGATGGAGGCCTTCACACGTCTGGGTCGTAACCCGCACGATGTGGAATTGATGATGTTCGCGCAAGCCAATAGCGAACATTGCCGTCACAAGATTTTTAACGCACAGTGGGTAATTGACGGCCAAAGCCAGGGCAAGACCTTGTTTGGCATGATTCGCGAAACTCACGCCGCGCAACCAGAAAATACCGTGGTGGCCTATGCGGATAACGCGGCCATCATGACGGGTGGCCCAGCCACTCTGTTCCACGCCGGTATCAACGATCAGGCCAACGAGCCTGTGTATCAGCGCCACGAAGCGCTGGTTCACACTTTGATGAAGGTGGAAACCCACAATCACCCTACGGCGATTGCACCATTCCCCGGCGCATCGACGGGTGCCGGTGGCGAGATTCGTGACGAAGGCGCAACAGGCCGTGGTTCCAAGCCCAAAGCGGGCTTGACCGGCTTTACCGTGTCCAATCTTTGCTTCCCTGAACAAATGGAACCTTGGGAAAAAGACTCCCACGGTATTCCTGACCGTATCGCCAGCCCGCTGGACATCATGATTGAAGGCCCGATTGGTGGTGCTGCCTTCAATAACGAATTTGGTCGTCCCAACCTGATGGGTTACTTCCGTACCTTTGAACAAACGGCTGGCGATCAGCGCTGGGGCTATCACAAGCCCATCATGATTGCCGGTGGTCTGGGCTCGATTGACGATCGCCTGACTCACAAAGATCCTCTGCCAGTGGGCGCCTTGCTGATTCAGCTGGGTGGTCCTGGTATGCGTATTGGTATGGGTGGCGGAGCCGCTTCCAGTATGGGTGTGGGTGCCAACCGTGCTGAACTGGATTTTGACTCCGTGCAGCGTGGCAACCCGGAAATGGAACGCCGTGCCCAGGAAGTGATCGACCGCTGCTGGCAGCAGGGCGAGAACAACCCCATTATTGCCATCCACGACGTGGGGGCGGGTGGTCTGTCCAACGCCTTCCCGGAACTGGTGAACGATGCCGAGCGTGGCGCTATTTTTGAACTGACGCGCGTTCCTCTCGAAGAGTCCGGTCTGTCGCCTGCGGAAATCTGGTCCAACGAATCCCAGGAGCGTTACGTCCTGGCCATTCTGCCCAAGGACTTGCCGCGTTTCGAACGTATTGCTCAGCGCGAGCGTTGCCCCTTTGCCGTCGTGGGTGTGGCTACCGAAGAGCGCCAATTGCGCGTGACTTTCGGTGAAGGTCTGCCCGGTGTGGACGAAGTGCACGCCCCCAAGAGCATCGAGGAGCGTCCTGTTGACGTCCCTATGGATGTGATTCTGGGTAAGGCTCCCCGCATGGAGCGCGACGTCAAGCGTCTGGACGGCGTGGCCGAACAGTTGGACCTGACCGTTATTCCTTTGACCGAAGCCATGCACCGGGTGCTGCGTCACCCCACCGTGGCCAACAAGACTTTCCTGATCAGCATTGGTGACCGTAGCGTGGGTGGCCTGTGCAGTCGCGATCAGATGGTTGGCCCATGGCAAGTGCCTGTGGCCGACTGCGCCGTGACCCTGGCTGACTTTGAAGGCGTGCGTGGCGAAGCCATGTCCATGGGCGAACGTAGCCCTAGCGCCATGATCGACGCTGCTGCCTCTGGCCGTATGGCTGTGGCTGAAGCCCTGACCAATCTGGTCGCCAGCGATGTGCGTGACCTGAAAGACGTCAAACTGTCCGCCAACTGGATGGCCGCTTGCGGCGTAGACGGCCAGGACGCGGCCCTGTTCGACACCGTTCAGGCTGTCAGCCAGTGGTGCCAGAGCCTGGGCCTGTCCATCCCGGTGGGCAAGGACTCCCTGTCCATGCGCACCAGTTGGGAGCAGGACGGTGAATCCCGTCAGGTGATTTCGCCAGTTTCCCTGGTTGTGACCGCTTTTGCTCAAGTGGCCGATGTGCGCCGCACCTTGACCCCCCAACTGCAAACCAATGTGGGCGATACCGCTCTGGTCTTGATTGATCTGGGGCAGGGCAAGCAGCGCATGGGTGCGTCCGTATTGGCTCACGCCTTCAATCAGGTTGGCCAGTCCGTGCCCGATATGCAGGACGCCGAAGCCATGCTGGCTTTTGTGAAGGTCATTCGCCAATTGGCCGACCAGGATCTTATCCTGGCCTACCATGACCGTTCCGACGGTGGTCTGGCTGCGACCGTGGCCGAAATGGCCTTTGCCGGCCATACCGGCGTGTCCGTGAACCTGGACATGCTGACCATCGACCCTCATGCTGCCGATTGGGGCGATTACAAGATCCGTGCCGAACAGGTTTCCGTACAGCGCGATGAGATCACTTTGCGCGCCTTGTTCAACGAAGAGGCCGGTGCTGTTATCCAGGTGCCTTTGGCTCAGCGTGACCAGGTCATGCAAATCCTGCGTGAAGCAGGCTTGTCGGCCCACTCCCATGTGATTGGTGGCTTGAACAAGACCGATCAGGTCGAGTTCTACCGCGATGGCGCTTGCATTTACCAGGCCCCACGTGTGGAACTGGCACAACAGTGGAGCGAAGTTAGCCGCCGCATCATGGAACGTCGCGATAACCCCGCTTGCGCACAGGCCGAATTCGATCGCTGGGAAGACGTGCAAGACCCAGGCATCTCGCCGCGTGTCATGTTCAACCCGCAGGAAGATATTGCCGCTCCTTTCATCGCGACCGGCAAGCGCCCACGTGTTGCCATCTTGCGCGAACAGGGTTGCAACAGTCAGGTTGAAATGGCCTGGGCGTTTGATACTGCTGGTTTTGAGGCCGTGGACGTACATATGACCGACTTGCTGTCGGGCCGTGCATCGCTGGAAGGCATGCAAGGCATGGTGGCCGTGGGTGGTTTCAGCTACGGCGACGTTCTGGGCGCGGGTGAAGGCTGGGCCAAAACCATTCGTTTCAACAATCAGTTGTCCGATCAGTTTGCTGCTTTCTTCGGTCGCAGCGACACCTTTGGTCTGGGTATTTGTAATGGTTGCCAGATGATGGCGGCCCTGGCTCCCATGATTCCGGGTGCGGAATTCTGGCCACGCTTTACCCGTAACCAGTCGGAAAAATACGAGGCTCGTTTCTCCAGTGTAGAAATCGCCGCTTCGCCATCCTTGTTCTTCAAGGGTATGGAAGGGACACGCCTGCCAGTAGCCGTGGCTCACGGTGAAGGCTTTGCGAACTTCCAGCGTCAGGGCGATGCATCCAAGGTAGCGGCTGCAGTTCATTTTGTGGATCACCGCGGTCAGCGCACCGAGCAATACCCGCTGAACCCCAACGGCAGCCCTTACGGTTTGACGGGTGTCACCACGGCAGATGGCCGCTTCACCATCATGATGCCTCACCCGGAACGTGTGACGCGTAACGTCATGATGTCCTGGACGCCAGAGCAGTGGGGCGCCGCCGATCAGGGTGCTGATCAGATGGCAAATGGTGGATTTACTCCCTGGATGCGGATGTTTCGCAACGCTCGGGTCTGGATTGCGTAATTGCTTACGCGTATAATCGATTTTTGGACGGAGTTATAAAAGCATGCGTCTCATCAAGAAAGCACTGACCTTCGACGATGTGTTGTTGGTTCCCGCTTACTCCGAGGTTCTGCCTCGCGATACATCCTTGCTCACCCGCTTTACGCGGGACATCACCCTGAATATCCCGCTGGTTTCGGCTGCCATGGACACGGTCACCGAAGCGCGTCTGGCTATTGCCATGGCACAGGAAGGCGGTATCGGGATCATCCACAAGAACCTGACCGCAGATGCTCAAGCACGTGAAGTTGCACGTGTGAAGCGTCACGAGTTCGGTATCGTGATTGATCCGGTTACGGTTACGCCCACCATGAAGGTGCGCGATGCCATCAACCTGCAGCGTCAACACGGTATTTCCGGTCTGCCTGTGGTTGAAGCCGGCAAGCTGGTGGGTATTGTTACCAACCGCGATCTGCGCTTTGAAGACCGCCTGGATCTTCCTTTGCGGGATGTCATGACGCCTCAAGAGCGTCTGATCACCATGCACGAAGGTGCCACGCTGGACGAAGCCCAGGCCCTGATGCACCGCCATCGCCTGGAGCGGGTGCTGATCGTGAACGATCAGTTCCAGCTGCGTGGTCTGGCAACGGTTAAGGATATTGTCAAAAACACCGAGCACCCCCTGGCCAGCAAAGACAGCCACGGTCAGCTGCGCGTTGGCGCTGCAGTTGGTGTAGGTGACGGTACTGAAGAACGTGTCGAGAAACTGGCCTCAGCCGGTGTGGACGTGGTGGTGGTGGACACTGCCCACGGTCACTCCCGTGGTGTTATCGAGCGCGTTCGCTGGGTCAAGAGGAATTTCCCTCGCATTCAGGTCATTGGCGGCAACATTGCTACCGCTGATGCCGCTCGCGCTCTGGTCGAGGCCGGTGCAGATTGCGTCAAGGTCGGTATCGGCCCTGGCTCTATTTGTACGACTCGTATCGTGGCCGGTGTGGGTGTCCCTCAAATTACAGCAATTGCTGACGTTGCCAAGGCATTGGAAGGTACGGGTGTACCTCTGATCGCTGACGGCGGTATCCGCTTCTCCGGCGACGTGTCCAAGGCTTTGGCCGCTGGCGCTTCCGCTTGCATGATGGGCGGTATGTTTGCCGGTACTGAAGAGTCTCCGGGTGAAGTTGTGCTGTTCCAGGGCCGTTCGTACAAGTCCTACCGCGGTATGGGTAGCTTGGGCGCCATGGTCGATGGTTCGGCTGACCGCTACTTCCAGGATCCTTCGAACAACGCTGACAAGCTGGTTCCAGAAGGTATTGAAGGCCGCGTGCCCTACAAGGGCAGTGTTATTGCCATTATTTACCAACTGGTTGGCGGCATCCGTGCTTCCATGGGCTACTGCGGTTGCAAATCCATCGAGGAATTGCACTCCAAGGCTGAGTTCGTGGAAATTACGGCTGCGGGTGTACGTGAGTCCCACGTACATGATGTGCAGATCACCAAGGAAGCGCCGAACTACCGCGCTGACTGATCTTAGCCAGTCTCTTGCATGCCAGAAACCGCCAGCCTTTGGGTTGGCGGTTTTTTTTGGGTTTCCTCCTTTGTGTTGTGGGGTAGGGTTTGGTCTCAGAATAGACGCCTCTTGCGGCCTGGGCGGGGGCGTGGGGCGGACCGCTTGCCGGTGCTGCGCACCGGTGCCCTTGGCAGTGTCGGGATACGGGCGCACTCTGAACTCACCCGGTGATTGGTCCCCCGGACCAATCACAAGCGTCGGGTTCAAACAGCAGAGTGCTTGCATCCCGTATCCCGACACCGTCCGCGGCAAGCAGTCTGACTCGCCCCGCGCCCCCGCCCAGGCCGCAAGAGGCTCAGATCGAGAAATATATAGCCCTGCCTGTATCTTGCACTTAGGATTTTTGTGGGTGTGTTGGCTGTTTGGTCAGGGCTCTACACAATCACTGCCGTCACCGTCACCGTCACCGTCACCGTCACCGTCACCGTCACCGTCACCGTCACCATCAAGATCACAGCAACAGCAATAGCAGTAACTACTGCTATCTCAGCCTTTGCTATTTCCACCTTGGCTGGTGCTGTGTAGCCCTTATTTCATTCAGGGAGCGACTCTTTATGAGGTGGGAGGGATGGGAATGCAGAGAACTCTAAATAATAAAAAGCGCCCCGTTTATGACGGGACGCCTTGCTTTGGATACTGCGGGGTGCGCTTACCCTAAGAGTGCTATTCAGCTATTCAGCTATTCAGCTATTCAGTTCATTAGTTCGTCACTCGTTAGCTCACAAATTAGTGGCGGATAGCTGGAAAATCATTTCATATCAGGAGTTGAATATAAAACTCCCGTGCTTCTTATTTAGCAGGGGCTGTTTTGGTTTTGAACAGCCATTGTTGAGCCGGCCATTGAGCCAGAATCACCCCTGCCAGAGTCAGCAATCCACCGCTCACATGGTGTGCTCCCAGCTGTTCACCCAGCAATGGGATGGCCAGCATGGCGGTCATGAAGGGCAGGATATTCAGGAACAGGCTGCATCGGGCCGGGCCCAAGCGTGTGATGCCTTGGATCCAGCAGTAGGGCAGCAGGACGGAGGCCAGGATACCTGCGTACAGGATCAGGGGGACTGTTTGCTCATTCAGCTGGGTTTGTTCAGCAGGCAGCCAGAAGAAGACGGGCAGCAGGGTGATCAAGGCTCCCCAGGCTTGAAGATAGGTCGATTGCCAGGCTGGCACAGTGATATGCCATTTCTTCAAAAAGACACTGTAAAAGGCGTAGCTCAATGCTGCTGTTAGCATCAGCAAGTCGCCAGAACGGACTCCTTGGCTTAGCAGTTGCATGGGATGGCCGCCGCTAATCAACCAGACTGTTCCAAACAAGGCCAGCAGGGCGCCGGGCAGCATCCCGCGAGGGCCAGAGCCTGGCAGCAGCAGACGTGTGGTCAACAGAGTCAGTAGGGGTGTCAGTGCCGTAATCACGGCCATATTGGTGGCGCTGGTACTGGCAGCTGCCCAGTAAGACAGGCACTGATAAAACGCCATGCTCAGAAATCCCAGAAACAGCAGTTTGGGTAGTTGAGGACGGATCGAGTGCCAGTGTCGCCAGACAGGGCGAGCGGCAAACAGGCTCATGATGGCCAGCGCCAGCACGACTCGATAAAAACTCATGGCAGGTGCGGCGATCAGGCCGTGCGCCATTTTGGAAACAATTACATTGCCGGACCAGAGCAGCATGGTCACCAGCGGATAGGCGTAGTTGCGCATTGGAAGCATCCATCAATAAGGAAGACGTATGCTCGCTGTAGACCGGCTTGCCTGTCTTTCGCTAAACTGACTTGAATTAGCGCAAATGGGACAGCTTGTGCTTGATCCTCTTATTCATATCCCTGTCGAGCTGGCCAAGATGCCCATTAGTGGTTTGGCGGCAGATTATCCGGACGGCCATCTTATTCAAGAGCACCAGCATGTACGGGCGCAGTTTTTGTACGCCGTGCAAGGGGTGATGGTGATCGACGCCCAGGAAGGACGCTGGGTGGTGCCTCCCAGTCGTGGCGTTTGGCTGCAACCGGGGCGACCTCATACGGTTCGCATGCGCGGACAGGTCAAAATGCGCACGATCTTTGTGGATGAGGATGCCGCTCCGGGCTTGCCAGCGCGTAACTGTGTGCTGGATGTCAGCCCTTTGCTACGAGAGCTGATTCTGGAGGCCAGTCGAATTCCTTTGGTGTATGCGCAAGACAGTCGTGATGGCCGCTTGATGCGCTTATTGCTGGATGAATTGCGCGAGCTGCCTGTATTGCCGTTTCATCTGCCCTGGCCCGAAGAGCCGCGCTTGCTATTGGTGTGTCGACATCTGGAGGCCAGTCCTGATGATGATAGGGATGCAAATGCCTGGGCCAAGCAACTGGCCATGAGCGTCAAAACTTTCCATCGCCTGTTTCGTCGTCATACCGGCATCAGCTTTGGGCAATGGCGTCAATTCGCTCGCTTGCTAGGGTCTCTGGAAGGTTTGGCCGCCGGTGAGCCTGTCGTGCAAGTGGCTTTGCAACACGGTTATGCCAGCCAAAGCGCATATGCAGCTGTGTTCCGGCGGCATTTCGGGGTTACTCCCAGAAAGTTTTATCGCTCTAAAGACAGCGTGGACGAGGCAGATTAGTCCGCCAGCTCCAGCAGCAATCGGGCCAGCATGTCGGGGTGTGTCATCAAAGCGCAGTGCCCGCTCTCCAGTTCACGGAACTCCCAGTCTTTTTGCTGACGGGCCCATTCGCGCGAGGTATCCACCCCTCTGAACGTGGGCTGTGTGCAGGAGATATAGGAGCAGGGGCGGCCATTGCCAATGACTGGGTTCTGTAAACGCAGAGAAGAGCGGTAGACGCTAAGCGGCTGTGGCGTCAGGCGGTTACCGACAAAGTGCAGATCTTCCGTGGCATGCAGGCCCAAGGCGCTAAGGGGAGGGGGGGGGACGGCAGGAACAGTGCTTTTCCCGGCAGAGGCCACCATGCTGTCGACAATCTTTTTCGGCAATGTGTCGAAAGTGCTGGTGCCGCTGGGCAGGATAAAGGCGTCCAGGTAAATCAGCTGCTGAATGCAGCGTGGCATGACGTCGGCGACGCCGCTAATGACCAGTCCACCAAAGCTGTGGCCCACCAGAACCACGTTGGAGAGTTCCTCCCAACGTATCAAATTAGCGACATCGTCCACAAAGGTATTCAGGGTGATGTCCGGGCTGAGCAAGTGGCTGCGTTCGCCCAGGCCGGTTAGCGTGGGGGTATAGACTTTATGCCCTTTGGCCTGCAGCCGGGCCGCCAGGCGGGACCAGCACCAGCCACCGTGCCAGGCGCCGTGAACCAGCACAAAGGTCAGGCTGTCGGAGACTTCGTCCGTATCTTCCTGACATTCATAGGTAAAGCTATGCGAGCGGGCACCGGAGGGGCCGGGAGCAGGGATATAGCTGCCGCCGCCTTGTTGTTGTGTGGCCTGAGCAGGTCGGGATTCCTGGTGTTCATTAAGTTCGCTCGGACGAGGGGTACGACTCGAAGGCATGCTGAAACTCCCAAAATGGCTGCATGTACTGTAGCTGCCTTGCCGCATGAATGCCAGTGATGCGGGACAATTTCGGCCTGGAGTATTTCAGCCACTCCCTAAGCGGCGCTACACAGCGTAAAATAGATCCTTTACCGCTTTATTATTGGCTCGATACTTTCATGCACCAGCGAATTCTGATTCTTGATTACGGCTCCCAGGTCACCCAGCTTATTGCGCGTCGCGTACGCGAAGCCGGTGCGTACTGTGAAATTCACCCCGGTGATGTCAGCGATGAATTCATCCGTTCCCAAGAAGGCCTGAAAGGGATCATTCTGTCAGGCAGCCACGCGTCGGTCTACGCCGAAGACGCTCTGCAAGTTCCCGCCGCTGCTTTTGACGCTGGCGTACCCGTTCTGGGTATTTGCTACGGCATGCAAGCCATGGCCCGCCAACTGGGCGGCGTTACCGAGGGTTCGGACAAGCGTGAATTCGGTTACGCCGAAGTCCGCGCCCACGGCCACACCAAGCTGCTGGACGGTATCCAGGATTTCGCTACGGCAGAAGGCCACGGCATGCTCAAAGTCTGGATGAGCCACGGCGACAAAGTTACCGCCTTGCCTCCCGGCTTCAAGCTGATGGCTTCCACGCCTACATGCCCCATCGCCGGTATGGCCGATGAAGACCGCGGCTTCTACGCGGTCCAGTTCCACCCCGAAGTCACCCACACTGTCCAAGGCGGTGCCTTGTTCGAACGCTTTGTGCGCGACATCTGTGGTTGCGTGGGCGATTGGAACATGCCTGACTACGTGCAAGAGGCTATCGCCAATATCCGCGAGCAAGTCGGTGACGAAGAAGTCATTCTGGCCCTGTCCGGTGGAGTGGATTCCTCGGTTGCTGCCGCTTTGATCCACCAGGCTATCGGCGACAAGCTGACTTGCGTATTCGTGGACCACGGCCTGCTGCGTCTGAACGAAGCTCAGCAAGTCATGAGCACCTTCGCGGACAATATGGGCCTGAAGATCATCCATATCGACGCCTCCGACCGCTTCCTGGGCAAACTGGCCGGTGTGACCGACCCAGAAGCCAAGCGCAAGATCATCGGCCGTGAATTCGTGGAAATCTTCCAGGAAGAAGCCGCCAAACTCAGCAATGCCCGCTGGTTGGCCCAAGGCACGATCTACCCGGACGTAATCGAATCCGCCGCTGCCAAATCCGGCAAAGCCACCGGCATTAAATCTCACCACAACGTGGGCGGTCTGCCAGACACGCTGAACCTGAAACTGCTGGAACCTCTGCGCGAGCTGTTCAAAGACGAAGTGCGCAAACTGGGCGTAGCCTTGGGCTTGCCACCAGCAATGGTCTACCGTCACCCTTTCCCAGGCCCCGGCTTGGGTGTCCGTATCCTGGGTGAAATCAAGCGTGAATACGCAGATCTGCTGCGTCAAGCTGATGCCATCTTTATCGAAGAACTGCGCAATACGATTGATGAAGAAACCGGCAAGAACTGGTACGACCTGACTTCTCAGGCCTTCACCGTCTTCCTGCCTGTGAAGAGCGTGGGTGTGATGGGTGATGCACGTACCTATGAATACGTTGTTGCCATGCGTGCCGTGCAGACCACTGACTTCATGACGGCTGACTGGGCGGAACTGCCATACTCGCTGCTCAAGCGTACCTCTGGCCGCATCATCAACGAAGTGCGCGGCATTAACCGTGTAACGTACGACGTCAGCAGCAAGCCGCCAGCGACGATTGAGTGGGAATGATCCCGCGTCTGGAATAGTCTAGTAGTACAAGGCATAAAAAGCCGCTAAGCCCGCGTAACTGCGGGCTTTTTTGTTTTTAAGGGTGGTAGGGTCCGGCACCGTTTGGCAGCCTCAAGCACGATTTATTTGTGGTATGAAACTTGGTATTATGAATCGTTGACGCCATGATTAAAGCAAATACCATGTGGGGTTATTTTCTATCTCATGGTATTGAAGTTTTATAGTGTATTGTTTTCAATACTCTTTTTCTGATTTTTGACGTGGTTTTTGAGTCATGGTATCAGAATCGATATGGAGCCGCACCTAATGCTAACCGATACCAAGCTAAGAAATCTAAAACCCCAAGAGAAACTCTACAAAGTTAACGATAGGGATGGGCTGTATGCTGCCGTCACGCCTGCGGGTACCATTTCCTTTCGCTACAACTACAGCATCCATGGCAGGCAAGAAACCATCACCTTTGGTCGCTACGGTCTAGGCGGCATCACATTGGCCGAGGCGCGCGAGCAACTAGGCGAAGCCAAAAAGATGATCGCCGCCGGTAAATCTCCAGCCAAAGAAAAAGCCCGTGCTAAAGCTAGGGTCAAAGATGCCGATACCTTCGATGCGTGGGCACAAAAGTGGTTGCGCGGCTATCAAATGGCCGACTCCACACGGGATATGCGCCGCTCTGTCTATGAGCGCGAGCTGCTGCCTAGATTTGGCAAAATGAAGCTACAAGAAATTGGCCACGAGGACCTACGCGCCTTGACGGACCACATCGTAGAGCGAGGCGCACCGGCAACCGCTGTACATGCGCGTGAGTTGGTGCTGCAAATCTTCCGCTGGGCGATTGAACGCGGTCAAAAAGTAGAGAATCCGGCAGAGCTGGTACGTCCAGCCAGTATTGCTCGATTTGAACCGCGCGACCGGGCCTTAACACCAGAAGAAATTGGCCTGATGTATCAATATATAGAAAGAATCGGTACATCCCCCTCTATACGAGCCGCAGCCAAGCTCTTATTGTTGACCATGGTGCGCAAGAGTGAGCTGACCAATGCAACCTGGAGCGAGATTAACTTCACCGAGGCGCTTTGGACCATCCCCAAAGAACGCATGAAACGCCGCAATCCCCATTTGGTGTTCTTATCCCGACAGGCCTTGGATATCTTCATCGCGTTAAAAACCTTTGCGGGTGGGTCTGAATACATTTTGCCATCCCGCTATGACACCGATAAGCCCATGAGCAGTGCGACACTGAATCAGGTGCTGACCTTAACCTATAGACTGGCACAAAAGGAAGGGCAGTCGCTAGCGAAGTTTGGGCCGCATGATTTAAGACGTACCGCGAGCACTTTGCTACATGAGGCGGGATATAACACTGATTGGATTGAAAAGTGTCTGGCGCATGAACAACGGGGTGTGAGAGCGGTGTATAACAAGGCAGAGTATAGGGAGCAGCGAGCTGAAATGTTACAGGATTGGGCGGATATGATTGATGGGTGGACAGTTGGAAAAGTACTCACAGCGCACTGATTTTGAGCATTGCAATCTGCTTTTGTAGTGAAAAGCCCACTTTGGTGGGCTTTTTTTATGTCCGGAAAAGGTGTATTTGACGGACAAAAACAATAGGTTTGGGATCTCTTTCCTAAATCCAAGTAAATCTGTGGTTTGTAATACCTAAGTTGTCCGTAAATAGTGGATTTACGGACAGTAAATTGTTGATTTTGTTGGTTTTTATGTTCTGTTAAATGCTGGAAACACCATGAATTATGGGGCAATAATTAAACATCAAATAAACAAAACGAGGTATTTGGTGTGACAAATGAATTTAGTAAAGCGAACAAAGTTCTTATTACCAAGAAACAGTTACTCTCAATAATTCCCTTGAGTGAGCGCACGATTTATAACTTTGAAAAGGAAGGGAAGTTCCCGCGTCGTATTGCGCTCAGCAGTCGTAAAGTTGTCTGGGATTTGGCTGAAGTGGAGGCATGGATTGATGCATGTAAGCATTCCGGCTCTGCCCCTAGACCCGGAATGGGGGGGTGAGTTGTGGCAATTGACTTGCATGCAGCATTCGAGAGCGAGCCTCCAATATTAGATTTTATTTGGCCGGGTTTCCTAGCAGGGACAGTAGGAGCATTAGTGGCTCCTGGGGCTACGGGTAAAAGTTTCTGGGCGTTAGAAGCGGCAATGGCTATCGCATGTAGCGTTGCTGGAGGTGATCTAGTGGGGCTTTCTCCTCCTCGTGCTGGCCGCGTTATTTATTACGCAGGAGAAGATCCAGAGGTTGCCTTGGTACGTCGTATCCATGCTATCGGCCAACATCTGAATAAACAGGCACGTGAAGCTATCGTAGAGAATTTGATTCTCAAGCCCGTTATGGGAACTCTAATGAACGTGTTGGATGATGTTCAACGAGCAGATCTAATCAGCTTTTGTTCCGGTGCTCGTCTGATCGTGCTGGATACACTAAGTCGGATTCATGATCGAGATGAGAACAGCAACAGTGACATGGCCAAACTTATCGCTATGTTGGAGCATATTGCAGCGTGTACTGGGGCCTCAGTTTTGTATCTGCATCACGTCAGCAAAGGTAGCGCTCGTGAGGGAGGAACGGATCAACAGCAGGCAGCACGAGGCGCATCTGCTTTAATCGACAATGCTCGCTGGTGCGGTTTCATTGCCAAAATGACAGAAAAAGAGGCTAAAAGTCTTAGTGACCAGGAATTTAGTCGACAGCCTATAGGTGATGATCGAAGAGGTTTTTTTGTCCGTTTTGGTGTCAGTAAGCAGAACTACGATGCCATTCCGATTGATCACTGGTACAAGCGTTATGACGGCGGTGTTCTTGTACCAGTGAAGTTGGTTAACACGAGCAAAGAGAGTGCCCTGACGAGTGTTAATGGAGCAGATGATGAGTCGTGGTAACGCTGTCACGCCTACTAGTACTAGCGTACAGGCGCGTGTAATGCTCTATCAGTCCAGTCAGCGCCCACGATTACTTGAGGGTGATTGGATGGATACATCATTTGGGCGTTGCCGCGTGAAGGGCAGGCTTGGTCAGAGGCATGCCGACATAGTGGAGGCTATTCTGTATTGTGCAGAACGTCGTCGAGATGTTTCAGATGGCGGCGTCGAACTTCTTGTGGATCCTGCTCGGTTGAGAAAGACGCTGTCTGATAGCCGCTACAGCTTTACGCAGATCGAAAAGTTGTTGGCTGAACTGCGAGCAGCGACGATCACAATTGATACCCCACAATTTGATTTTCCGATTATTGGTGGATTGATTGATCATGTTATCCCTTCGCTTATGACGCGTCCAGATCCTCTGAGTGGAGGGATGCGGAATCTATGGCGAGTGCGTCTTGGTGTAGCGCTGGTAATGCTGCTTGAGCATGACCTATGCCTGTATTACGATCCTGCCCCTATCGCTCGCCTGAAGTATGGTATCAGCCAAGCGGTAGCACGACATATCTTGAGTCATAAAGTAGAACCAACAGGCGGTTGGTATTTTGACACTGTTATTGTGGCGGTTGCGGGACAAGTATCAAGTCAAGCTATGCGCGATGCAAGACGAAGGCTTAAGGAAGAAAATCAAAATTTACGAGAAATTGGGATTTTGCTCGACGGTGAACGCATCCAAAAAATGACGTCTACAACGCCCGAAGCGTGGCACAGGCGCCCGATGGCGTGGCACACCCGCCCGGTAGCGTGGCACAGCCGCCCGAAACGTGGCACACCCGCCCGGAGTTAGCAGGATATTCAGGATATTCAGTTATCTGCGCGGCATTGCCCGCACTTAAGTGCAGTCAAGCCTTGCCAGTCGGCCTATGGCCGTCAGGACACCAAAAGAAAAAGGGACTCGCAATACATCGAGTATGGCTTATTTCTGGGGTATTTGTGTGGCTTGCGCGTTTAACAAAGTTCGCTTGATCAAAGCGGAGTTAGGCTTATTGTTAAGTGAAGGTAGATCAGTCATATTTTGAGCCAAAAAGTCGTACGTGTTCTACATGCAAGACACGGCTATTGAGTCCGTCACTACTCGTCTATTTGGCAAATACGTCGCTGGAGTTGAAAAAGCCTTCTTTTTGGTGCCCATTCATTCGAGGATGTTGGGAACTTAAGTTTAAAGGCGATTTTATGCGAATGTATGCGATCGAATGGATTGATTAATCCGAAGCTGCGCGATTAAACGCGACTTAATGCGATCTTATGCGATCTTATGCGATTTGGTGAAAAACAGGCTTTAGACATCGGAGAGTTGCACATAATCGCACTGAATCTGATGGCAAGATGTGTGTTGTGGGCCCACAAGCTGAGCTTGCCGTCCCTCAACACCTGATCGACTCGCTGCAGCTCGACGACATGCTTGCTCTGCGAGGCATACGGGTGCTACCGCACCAGAGAGGAAAATATGGAAGAAAAAAGAAGTGGAGCCTATGGCACAAGGCCAAGAGGGAAGTACATTAAAGTCTTTGTAACGTCAGAGGAAATGTTAGAAATTCAAGAAAAGGCAAAGATGTCAGGCTTATCGAACTCTGCTTTTTTGCGAGCGCTTGCGTTGAATCAGAAAGTACGTTCTGTTTTAGACCTGCACGCTGTAACTGACATGGTGAAAGTGAATGGAGATTTGGGTAGGGTGGCAGGCTTGTTAAAACTTTGGTTGCTGGAAAAGCGTGGTCATGGCGCTTCGGCGCATTCTGTTGAAGTATTGATGAATGATTTTCGATTGCTCCAAAAGAAAATGATGGAATTGATGAGCAAGGCCTTGAAGGGGCCGCGTTATTGAGGTGCTTTAGAGAGAGTTAAGCCTGGTTATGCGGACTAACTCTAGTGTTTTAGTTGTGTGAGTGATCCGTACATTAGGGACCAAAGCGAGTACATTGGGGGCTGTTTTCCGTACATTAGGGGCTAAAACCCGTACATTGGGGACCAGGGGGGCTTGCAATATATTGGTTTTAAATGTGTTTTTCGGGTTGCCCACAGCTAAAACTCTTTAAAACTTTTAAAACCCCTAGTGGGTAGATTTTGACCATGGTAGGGATTTATTGAGAAGGAAGAGGCACCAAAAAGAAAATAGTTTGTTATAAGTAACAGTTAATGCGTGTTCAGCAAACGGTGGTCTTCTGGACAGTTCAACGTGGCACGCTTTACCGCCGCCAAGGTCGTCATCTGGTGTCAATATGGGCATCAATGTTTCAATGTCCCAGGTGCGTCTATGAATCAAACGCATAGGATACGTCCGCGTTTCAACGGATGAGAGACACGTTGATTAGCCACGCAGCGGGCAAGTCAAATGACCTGCCCCGCTGCGTTGGTGAACTACTTCACCACCTCCATCAGCTTGCCAAAACTGTCCACCACGTCGTACTTGACGTTTTCAGGGGCAAAGCGACGATTCATCTCATCGAAGAATTTTCGGGCGCATTTGATCTTGGTGTTCTCGATCTCGCGCAGATCCATTGACGACATAGAACCTTTGGTTTCCGCTACGAAATAGATGTGCTTGACCGCTCCTTCCTTGAAGCTGATTGCCCAGTCGGGGTTGTAATCACCGACAGGAGTGGGAATCAGGAAGCCACGTGGCAACTTGGCATAGACCACCACTTCATTGGCCGTATCCAGCTCTTGCACGAACTCCCGCTCGACCTTGGAATCGGTCACTACATAGTCGTAGATATGCCGCTGGAGCTTGTCACCAGCATTGCTAAAATCCTGCTTGGATTGTCCTGCGGTGAAAATATCCAAATCGAACTTGTCCTCGACCGCATCGTAGGTCAGGTGTTCGATGATGACTGTCGCCTTCTGTTCGTTAATCAGGCGTACCGCCTCGGCGATGAAGCTCTCGGGGTTTGTCTTGAACTGCGCAAACACCGCGACGTTGATCCCCTTGAGGATTTCCGTCACTGTTCGGCGGGTCAATTGCGTGCCCTCGGCCAACTTGCCGATCAGGTCGTATTTCACTGACGAGTGGATTGAGACGTGATTGGTTTCAGTCACGGAGTCCTTCAGCTCAAACGCTTTGCCATCTTTGAGCCCATCATAGGTCACGGCAGATGTCTGCTCGCCTGCCTGGATCGTGTACTGCAGCGGCGTGACGCACAGGCTGGTATCCAGTTCCCTGATAGCCTTCTGCACCAGCTCATTCGAGTCGAAATCGACGCTGTAGGCCGCCTTGCGGTTGATGCGGTTCCACAGCGCCTTGAACTCCTGCTTATCGAAGTTGGCGTTGAGCGGGTTTTTCTTCGGCTTTCGGTCGTCACCGATGTCTGGCAACTGGTTCTCGCTGAACACACTGTCGATCAACTGAAACACCTGGTCAGCGTATGGCTGTAACTCTTCCGGCAGGTCCACCAGGGCGCCGTCTTTTTTGGCCTGATGGTACTTCTCGGTGATGGCTCGCTTCTTATCCACGTAGCCGTTCTGGATCAGATAGAACTCGATATCGGTTGCCTGATCGTCCGACACCGTAACCGGCCCCTCAGCCATGTTCAATATTTTGCCCGTGAAGTAGGCTTTGTCGGCGACTCTCGGCCGCGCCGATAGTGACTTGCTGATGTCATCCTGCAGTGCCGCCACAAAGTTCTTGTAGCTCTCGCTGGCCACCACCGTCAGCACGTTTACATCATGTACTGTCGCCGGGTGATCCATCCGGTCACCATTCTGATTGACCGATAGACGTAGGCCACGGCCCACTTCCTGGCGGCGCGTAACTTCGTTGTTGTAATCCGGCTGTTTGAGGAAGCTAATCACAAACACGTTTGGGTTGTCCCAACCCTCACGCAAGGCCGAATGTGAAAAGATAAAACGCACCGGCTCGCCCATCGACAGCAGCCGTTCCTTGTCCTTCAGAATCAGATCGTAGGCGTCCACATCGTCGGAGAGTCCAGCATTCTCACCGCGTTTGGCAACCGTGGGATCGGCAAGTCGCTTGGTCTTTTTGTCGATGGAAAAGTAGCCGATGTGGGTCTTATCGGCCGCAATATTCCTCAGGTATTTGATGTAGGGCGTCTCATCCAGATCAAGCATCTCGTTGAGATACAGGTTGTACTCCTCTTCGAAGACACGGGCGTACTCGCCTTTCTCGTCGGCAGCGGAATAATCCCGGTACTTGGCCACCTCATCAATAAAGAACAGGGTGAGCACTTTTATGCCCTGCAAGAACAGCACCTGTTCCTTGTCGAAGTGCGCCTTGATCGCTTCCCGAATCTGAATGCGGCGCAGTGCCGCTTCGGTCACATCTCCCGTAGCATCGCCCACCGTTAGCTCTACGCCATTGGTAAAGCTCAGCGTATCGGTATTGGCATTGATATCAGAGACGACGAAACCATCGCGATACTGATCCAGCCCGTTGGAAAGCTCAAACAGGTTGTCGCCTTTGCACAACTTGCGAACAACGCGCTTGATGTTACCGCCTGCCAGCTTCTGCTCGAACTCGACACGCGCCTCAGGCGGCTTCTTGCTCGAAATCTCAATGGATTGCAGATAAAGATAACCTGCCGTACCCGCCAGCCCCTTCACCGCGATGCCGCGCACGGCGATCTTCTTCACCAGCTTTTGGTTGTAGGCGTCCAGCGCATCCAGCCGGTGAATCTTGTTGTGAGTGGTCTTGTGGGTGGCCGAGTAACGCAGCATCATCAGTGGCCTGAAATTGACCAGCGAATCTAGGGTCTTGCCGCCTTCCATCTTCTGCGGCTCGTCCAGGATCAGGATCGGACGGTTGGCGCTGATCACGTCAATGGGCCTGCGTGACTGGAAGTCGTCCAGCTCTTCGTAAATGCGCCGGTTATCCTTGCCGGTGGCGTTGAACGCCTGCACGTTGATCACCATTACGTTGATGCCCGCGTCCGATGCAAAGCTCTCCAGGTGATGCAACTGCTTGGAGTTGTAGATGAAGAAGCGAGCCTTCTTCTGATAGCTCTCCAGGAAGTGTTCAGCGGTAATCGCCAGCGACTTGGCCACGCCCTCGCGGATGGCGATGCTGGGCACCACGATGATGAACTTGCTCCAGCCATACAGCTTGTTCAGCTCGAAGATGGTCTTGATGTAGCAATAGGTCTTACCCGTGCCGGTTTCCATCTCCACGTCCAAATTCACGCGGGCGATCTTGGTTTGGGCCAGCGCATCAGAAACAGGCAGGTTCTGCTGACGCTGCACCTGCTGGATGTTGTCGAGCAGGGCTGCGTCTGACAGCACCAGGTCGGCGTTTTTGAAGCCCGCGTTAGAAAACAGGCTGTCTGTCTTCGCCTTGGCCTTGCCGGGGTCGATACGGTAACTGATGGCTTCGCTGGAGGCTGGCGGCTGCCCCTTGAAGCAGTCCACCACTGCTTGAACCGCAGCTGTCTGGTAGGACTGCGTCTTGAATTTCAATTTCATCACTGCATTCCTCTCTGCTCATCCCATCTATTCATTGATTAACTTTCATCACGAGATGATTCCTGAAGTGTTCCATCGACACCACCTCTTGATCAGAGTCGGAAAATTCAACGTACAACTCAATTGACCCTCTGATCTCCATTTTGGAGACGGCATATCGCTTCTTTGGATTCGGCTTGATAAAGACAAATTTTTCAATGGGCTTCAGAAAATGAAGCACAAGCCATACGTCTTCCGTTGAATGGTTTTCGGAATATTTAAGTTTGTCCGGCCGCACCCAGTACGTTGTGCCACGCATGAACTCTGTGCCGGTAACTTCTACGAGCAAAAGAATCCTCCCGCCATCCCGAAGTTTCACCTCAAGATCGGGTTTGCCTGATTCCGTGGGATGCCCTGAAATGAATTTATTCGTGTCGGCACCGAATCCGACTACCTCAACAAGAACCCGATCATCGAAACTTTCAATCAGGTCCTTTACCTTTCCCAAGCGAATCTTCTCTTTGTCCCATGCGCTCTGACCATATGCATGCTTCCAATGATGGCTCTCGAGTTCCTTTATTTGCTCGCAGGATATAGTTTGGTCAACCCTAAGATCGAGAGCGGGAAATGTTCTTTCACGAATGCTTGTGCAGTATTCGCCGTCAACAAAGATCCAGTAACGTTCGCGATCAGCTTTGTATTCAATATGCGTGATTTTTGGCATGACTATTTCCTCGATTTCATATCACTTTGACTTCGGTTTCGGGGGTGGTTACCTTCAAGATCTGCTCGGCATTAATCTTTGCGGCGTCATCTTTAAAGCCTCGATCTCGAAATACAACCCTGAGCGGACGGTTTTTGCCTAGCTCCTTGATAAACGCGTCATTGATTCTTCCGCTAAAATCAAAGCACGCTACTAGAGTGTTTTCATCTACGAAGAAGCACTCCACTTCATTGATTATCTTTTTGGAAATTGGAAGTCCGAGGTCAATGCCCCAATCAAGCATGACTTGAAAGAGTAGATCTTCTGCAGTTCTGTCGGATTTGATGTTATCTACAAATAGATCCAGACTGGCGCTGTGAATTGCATCCGGCGTGTAGTAGACATCGGCCATATTTGTCGAGTCCACTTTCAAAACTCGGAAGCCGACGTCTTTATTCCATTCCTTGCAGGTGCTCTCTTTCAGAACCTTCTCTCCGACTCGGCGAACTCTTTCTTTGCCTATATCAGCAATAGTCTGGAATCCGTCTTTTTTCGCTTGGCTTCCGGTTTCACATTCCTCTGGCATTTGAACCAGGATGAAACGCACGTTAGATCCGCTGTTTGCATTCATCGCTAAAACCGCGTGTGCCGTTGTTGCCGATCCTGCAAAGAAGTCAAGGACGATATCCCCTTCCTCCAATCGACATTGAGATGCCAGCGAGGAAACAAGCTGCGTAGACTTGGGGTGAGGGAACAGCTTCGCACCGAAAATGTCTTGAAGTTCTCGTGTCCCTTGCGTGTTTGCTGGTGCAACCAATGAATTCGAGATCTTGTCTTCTGGTCGGGAAACGATCCAAGTGGAAACAGGAACGGTGTCAAACTTTGCTTCATTCTTGAAGCGTTTGAGCATTGGTCTACCACCGGCCGTGGCGGGAAAAATTACTCTGCCCTCTGCGATTTTTTCAGCCATTGTCTTTCGACTGTACGGCCAGTATCTTCCTTCCGGGGGAAGAAATTGGTTTCCGGTTTTTGGGTCGGTTATTGGGTAGTGGACGTCGCCACCGGCTTTCCCGGCACTTAAATTGTCTGCCTTCCAAGGGCCGCGAGGATCGTTATCCGGATTGGTGTATCCGTCATAAGTACGCTCTATTCCTGCAAGTCGCTCCTTCGATTTTCCGTAACACAGCACGTACTCATGATCAACGCTGGTGTTGTCTACGGAGTCCATTGCTCCGCTCCTTCTTTTCCAAACGAAGGTGCAGTAATAGTTTTGTGATCCAAATATCTCGTCGCATAGCGACCTTAAGTTGCTGCCTTCAAAGTCATCTATTGAGATGAAAATAGTCCCGTCATCTCGCAGTAGATTCTTCGCTAGTCGCAGCCGCGCAAACATCATGCTTAACCAGTCAGAATGAAATCGACCATTGGATTCTGTATTTGCTACGAGTCGATTTCCTGCTTGATCAATTTGCTTTGAATTCTCGAAATACGATGCGGTGTCCTCTGCGAAGTCATCTTCATAAATGAAATCGCTACCGGTGTTGTATGGAGGGTCGATGTATATCATCTTGATCTTGCCGAGGTAGTTATCCTGCAACAGCTTTAACGCATCCAGATTGTCGCCTTCGATGAATAGGTTCTTCGTCGTATCGAAGTCCACGCTTTCCTCGCGCACCGGGCGCAGGGTCTTGGCAATCGGCGCATTGGCCGTTAGCAGCGCCTCGCGTTTGCCCGGCCAGTTGAGGTGATACCGCTCCTGCGGGCCTTCCACGACAACGTCGGACAGCTCCTGCCGAAGTTGGTCAAAATCTATCATCAGCTTTACGCTGCCATCTTCACTCTCGGCTTCCGTCACGCAGCCTGGGAAAATCTCGCGAATGCGGGCGATGTTGTCTTCGGTCAGGTTGGGGGAATGCATTTTCAATTTATTCATGGGCAATTTCCTAAAATATTTGCAGATTCAGCAGTATCAAAAAACTGCCCTACTAGAACGGAATATCGTCATCTTCGGCTGCGGCATCAGCATCTTCCGCTTCACCCAACGGAGTCTGATTGACTTCACCTGCGCCGGTTTGTTGCCAATCAGTCGCGATCTCCTGCCAGTCCACACTGCGTTCAATTTTCTGGCCGTGCTCACTTTCCTCCAGCCCTTCACCAGACCAGACTGCCCAGAAGTCGGGATCATCTGATTTGGGGCGTTGATCCTTGGGCAAGCTATTCATCTGCACCAGGACGGGGAGTTCAGATGCCCATCCCAAAAGAATGGCGTTGCGAGAGGGTAACGACGGCAAGTCGCGCAGCAGGCCACGCAGGTTGTCCGGCACCAGCTTGTGAACCAGTTCCTGATCACGGTCGTTGCTGATGCGATGTAGTAGATAGCTATTGCACTGGGACAAGACGGTGGGTGACAGCTCGCTGGGGCGTTGCGAAGACAACACCAGACCCAAGCCGAACTTTCGGCCCTCTCTGGCGATTTTCTCGAACACCTGACAGCAGATGGCTGCGGAGTTTTGGTTCTCCGCGTCATCGTGATAGCGCTTAATAAAGGTGTGCGCCTCTTCCATCACCAACACGGTAGGCAACGTCTTACCCGCATTGAGCTTACGGTAACGTTGCAACGACTCCAGCGTCATACGGGCGATAACGGCAGTAATGATATGAACCACTTCCGCCGGAACCAGCGAAAGGTCAATCACTGTTACGGAGCCGTTTGAGGCTTCGCTATCACCTATATAGTTGGTTAGCCATTCGTAAAGCTCCAAGTCATCGGTGCCACTGATTATGTTCCGCATACGACTGTCTGAAAGGATTGTTCTGATCCGCATCAACATCGTCTCGACATACTCGGAAACACCCATTAGTTCGGCATTGGCTTCGACACTGCGTAGCAGTTGATCACCGGTAAACGGACGTGGCACGTCTGCATCAATGGGTAGGGCATCGGCGTTTCCCCCACCGAACGCTGAATGAGTCTGACTCAGCTCTTGCAACAGGGTATCAATTTCTTGTCTGCTGAATACGGCGGGCCAATCCCCTTGATGAGTAACGAGTAGTTGATCAACGTGTTGGATAAGCTGTGTAAGTGCGGCGCTTTCCTGTTGGGTGAAGGAAGCATCCACCATAAACCCTTCACTCCATCGCTGAAGGCGATCGCGAAAGCCCTTTGCCGGCCCCGCACCTCTCCAAGGGTTTCCCGCATTCCGCTCAATTTGAAGGGCACTTACTAGTGTTCGTAAATAGCGTCGCGTATCACTGCTTAATGTAGGTGCAGCATCAATCGAACCATCCCTCACTGACCGCAGTGCCTGGATCAAAGTCGGGCGCTGTGTCTTTGCACTGGCTTGGGTAAACGCACTCCATTCAGCACTATTCCAGAACCACAAAGGCACCTGGAGTTGCTCAATATCTTCAGAGTTTTCAGATGGATCGACCGCAAACACCCGTACCTTTCCCATGCCTTTGAAGGTATTCGCGTATTCTCCATTGGGGTCAAGCACAATGAAACGGGCATTCGGGTCAGCGCCATTGCGCGCTTTCCTGGCCGCATCCATCGACCAGCGAACCAAGCCAGCAACTGAACACGATTTGCCGCTGCCCGTATTGCCCAGGACAGCTAGATGACGACCGAAAAGGCGGTCAGGGTCGATCTTCACCTCTGCATTGGCTGCTAAAGGACTGACGCCGATTTTGACGCGGCGATTCTCTCCCGACTCGACAATGGCGCGAAGCTGATCTTGCGTTGGCAGTAGCACCTGGTCACCCACTGAGGGGTAAGCCTGTACACCGCGCTTAAACTCGTAGCGATCCTTCTTATCGTCACCGCCGGTGTAAGACAGAATGCCCAGTGGATTCAGGCTCATTTTGCGCAGTGGGTACGGCAGATCTACCAGACCAAAGTCCTGCATTCCCTTACGCTTGGGGTACTGCGAACGCTCGACCGTTATCCATTCCACCTGTGCGACCAAGTAACCTTGCTCGCCCGGTGCGAGCACATAACCATTGATGCGGGGGAACGGGCGCGGCGTGCCGGTATTGAGGGAAACACTGCCTGGCGCTTCTATGTCCAGCAAAACCTTGATCTCATCGGGCGAGACGAAATCTATCGTCCCTATGCGCAAAGCGTCGGCATGTGCCAGTGGAGACAGACTCATAGCTGGTCGTTCTCATCTTCAGCGGTTTGTCCCTGGAGCTTAGGAGCACTGTGCTGAGAGGCAAAGCGCTGCTTGAGCAGCTCGCTCATACGGAACGTCGTCTTGTCAATCGCAGCCTTGGGCAGGTAGTTCTCTGTAAGCGTTGTCAGGTCGGCCAGAGCCGGGCCAATCAGCAAACTGATTTGCGAGGGCCGGCCGATCTCTTCATAGGTTTTCATGATGCGGTCAAGCGGATCATTGCGTGAGATCACAACCAAATGCGTAGATGGAATGGTGAGCATGTCGCGGATTACGCGGTTGATATGCTCGTCGCCAAAGCTGTAGCCGTAGGTAACGAGCGTACTGTTCGGACGACATACCGCCGAAGCCAAATCACGGAACAGCTCTACATAGGGGTAGTCGGCAGTTTCCCTGTCCTTGGCAGCATTGGGGTAAATCATCAGTTTGTGGGCTGTTGCCCCGCCCAAGCCCGGAGCTTGTAAATACGGCTCAACCGTGTCGGCCCCAAACGGTAGGCCGATGCGGCGAATATCCTTGCCGGTCTGTATCCAGTCCACAGAACCATGCAACTTGGTGAAGCGAGACACGCCTTCCAAATACCGAGGTTCGCCACGGATGCCCGGCGGATTGTAGTGCATGTCCAGATCAAGCCGGGAAGAACGGAAAATCGGCATCAGGTTGCCGAGAAAGCGATCTAGCAGATGCACACCAGCCAGTTCTGCTCCTGCCTCGATCAGCCGGTCATAGTTGGTCGTGAAAATGCTCAAACGGTCGCGTGTTCCAATCCGGCTTGCGAAGCTCATCAGGAAGGTGACTAAAGTATTGAAGGCTTGTTCACGTTGGTCGTCCGGGGCTGTGGCAATTCCAGTTTCGCTCTTAAGGATCGACTCGGCGAACGTCTTCATTCCCGCTTCGAGTTCCCCACGCAATGTGTCGGCTTGCTCGTCTTGAAGAATCTCCAGGCCACGCAACAGCTCGTTGGCTATCCGCAGTTGATCCTCAACATTGCCTGTTTTCCTTCCAGCCTGGCTTGCAGACGCTTCGGCTGCTGCATTGATCTTGTCTTGCTGAGTGGCAAGCGGAAGCGCTCCCATGCCAGCCGCACCTTGCCCGGCGGCCAAGTAATGCACTGCATGAGTGAGCCCCGACCCTGCCAACAGAGACAGGTGCTCTGACTGAAAGAGTGATGTCAGCCACGGCTCGATGTGCTCCCGAAGCTCCCTCTGGCTGAACTCTTCCGAACTAACCCAAGATGCGTCACTCCCTTCCTGGAGTTTGAATTTTTTGTTCCACAATTCGGCAAAGTACAGCGGCTTATCATCATTTCTGACCTTTACGATGTTGGGGTACAGCTCTTGTGAGATTGTCTGTTCGCTAGTGTTCGGCATGGCTGTAGGCTCCTTGTTTTTATCGGATCAATGCTGCATGGTCGTTCTTCAACTGCCGCAATTGAGCATTGATCTCCACCTTGCGGTTGAATTGTTTTGCCTTGGCCAGCCGAGCTGAGGTTTTATCTACCTCACGTTGTTTGGCCTGCGCTTGTTCAACACGCTCGATCAGTTCAGCCAGCGTTTCTTGCGGCCGCGCTGGCAAAGGGATTAGCCGATGGAGCAGTTGTTCGTACAGTCCGCCCAGGTGCAGAGCGATAGGCATAGTGGTGCGCTCGCAGCCAGCCGGGAACCACTTCGATGCAAAGTAATCCGAAAGCACCCAGCGGCTGGTGTCGGCTTCGTTCGGACGTTTGTAGGCAGCTATTACCTGCGTTTTGTCCTCGAAGGTCAGTTCAAACACGATAGGGAAAGGTATGGCCCCGTCGATGCTGCGCAATACGTCCCGATGTAGTTCCGGTCCTTTGAGTTGGATACTGAATACCTGAATCTCTGGCACGCCGGGCCGCTCGGGCAGGTGGAGCGTTTCCGAGGCCAGCTTGAAGGCCCAGACGATCTGTTCCACTTGCTTGACGAACAGTTCTTTCAGCCTGGTGTTGGCCCCGCCATGCTCGTATACCTTGCTTTTGGGCAGAATGCGGTCAACGGCGGCCTGCTTTGGGTAGGCGATCAGCGCGGACTGTTGTGTAGTCGCTCCCTGACTCATTCAGCCTCCTGAATCACGATAAAGCTGATGAGTTCGAAGTCGTCCAGCCCCGAGATGGTGTTGGTCAGCGCCGTGGTTTTGCCACCGCCAAACAGGCTGTCCAGATCCTTTTCTTCCTTCACGTCGATCATTGACCGGATGGATTGGCCCAGAAGGTCGGAATAGGTCTGCATCTGGCGACCTTCGACCGTTTCCTGATTGAAGCGCTGGCAGGCTTCGACGATGGGTTTATCCTGCCCCTTGCAGCAGCTACGCACCAGGTCGAGCAGGCGCTTGACCTCGGTGTGATCGTGAATGACCTCGCTCTCACGACTGATATAGACGAGGTAATACGGGTGCAGGCGGTTGTGCTGGTTGAGATTGATGTCGCCTGTTTTGGAAGAAAGGGCGCGGTTGCGCAAGGTGAAGATCGCCCCCGGCGGCAAGCCTATCTCGGGCCTGGCAGGAACCACGGCGTGCATACCATTGGGCGCATTGCTTAGTTCGCCGTGTGCCTTGACGTAGTTGAGCAGGTCCATGCGGAAGTCGTTCAGTCCCAAGTCGGTGATGGAAACACCGGTTTTCAAATCTTCCAACTCGATGACTTCCTCCTGCAGGCGACGCAGTTGCTCCTTGCGGTACGACACGTCGTTGGCTTGCGCGGACAGCACGTTGTCGTCGCCGGTGGCGGTAACGTCGGCGATCATCATCCGACTCTCGACGCGCTCCTTGAGGTTGATGTACTCGTCGAGCGAGATGTCGGGCCAGTAGTTGACAAGCTGGATGCTGGTGTTGGGCGAGCCGATACGATCCACCCGACCAAAGCGCTGGGTGATCCGCACCGGGTTCCAGTGGATGTCGTAGTTGATCAGGTAGTCGCAGTCCTGCAGGTTCTGGCCTTCGGAGATGCAGTCGGTGCCGATCAGCAGATCGACTTCGTGCGGCTCGTCCGGCAGCACCACGGCCTTCTCTTTCGAACGAGGGGAGAATAGGGTAAGCAGTTCCTGGAAGTCGTAGCTGCGTTTGTGTGTGCCGCTCTTGATGGTGGACTGCGGCGCGCCCTTGCCGGTTACCTTGGCTGTGTGGATGGCATGCCTGGCCAGCAGCTCTGGCGCAAGATTGGCGTACAGGTAATCGGCGGTATCAGCGAAGGCGGTGAAGATCAGCACCTTTCTGTTGCCAGGGTTGATGGGGTTGTCAATCTTGCTGAGCAATTGCGCCTTGAGGTGTTGCAGCTTGGCATCATCCTGTGGCGTGATCTTGTTCATTGAGGCCAGCAGCGCATCGATAACCTGCAAGTCCGTCTTGAGCTCGTGCTCCCAGGACGGCAAGTCCATGTCGGCGAGGCTGATCTTGATCTTGCCACCGATTTCACCGCCTTCGTCACCGGGCATCGGCAGGTCGTCGTCCTCGGCATCCAGCCCTTCCAGCACTTCCGTGAGGTCACCCACCGTCGCCGCACCACCGGATTGATTGAACGCGGCAATTTTAGCCAGCGTCGCTTCGTTGTTGGCGCGCAGCGATTGCAGGGTGAGGCGGAACGACTGCACCGAGCTTTCGAGGCGCTTGAGCAGGTTGACCGTCATCAGGGCCTGCAGGCTCTTTTCGCGGTCGGCCTGACGCAGCGTGCCCTTGCCGCCGACCTTGGTGTCGTAGATTTCCTCGTATTTCTTCAGACGACTGGGCAGGATGTAGCTGATGGGCGCATACACGGCCAGCTTAAGCAGGGAAAGTTGCTCGAAGATCTCGTTGAAACCTAGCACGTCTGACAGATCGGTCAGTCGGCAGTGGAACGACAGCGGCTTGCGGCGCTCGGGAAACTGGCCGATGTCCTTGGTGTCGTAGAAGGTCTGGATGTGCTTGCGCGAGCGTGCAATGGTGACGCTGTCGAGCAGCTCGAAGAAGTCGAAATCCAGCGAATCAAGAATTGCTCGCGCGGTACGCTCTTCCGGCGGCAGCTTTGACCAGGTATTGAAGACTGCTTGGGCATTGCGAAAAACTTCTTCCACCGACTTGCTGGTGCGGAGTTTCTTATTGAGGCTTTCCGAGTCGCCTTCGTAGGCCAGCGCAAGCTGGTTACGCAGGTCGTTGAAGCGGTTGTTGACTGGTGTGGCCGACAGCATCAGGACCTTGGTCTTCACCCCTTCCTGAATGACCTTACGCATCAGCTTCTGGTAGCGCGTTTCCTTGTCTTTGTAGGCGTCGTTGTTACGGAAGTTGTGCGACTCGTCGATGACGACCAGATCGTAGTTGCCCCAGTTGATGCGGTTGAGCGGTGTGCCGAAGGATTCGCCGCTGGTGCGCGAAAGATCCGTATGGCACAGCACGTCGTAGCTGAACCGGTCGCGGGCGAAGATGTTGGTCTTGAGGTTGCGGCTGTAGTTAAGCCAGTTGTCGGCTAGCTTCTTGGGGCAAAGTACCAACACGGATTTGTTCCGCAACTCGTAGTACTTGACCACGGCCAGCGCAGTGAAGGTCTTGCCGAGACCGACGCTGTCGGCCAGGATGCAACCACTGTAGGTTTCCAGCTTGTTGATGATGCCGGTGGCCGCATCCTTCTGGTAGTTGAAAAGCTTGTTCCAGATCAGCGTGTCCTGGTAGCCCGTGCGATCGTTGGGCAACACGTCTTCGTCGATGTCGTCGAGGAACTCGTTGAAGATGTTGTAGAGCATCAGGAAGTAGATGCTCTCGGGCGAGTTCTCCTGATAGACCGAGGCGATGTGCTCGCCGATCTGCGCGGTCACATCTTGCAGCTTCTCGGGATCATTCCATATTTGGTCGAAAAGGCTCAGGTAGGTGGCAGCAAAAGGGGCATCGTCCATCTTGTTCACAAGATTGGAGACAGCATCGCCTTGTTGGTAGCCCAGATCGACGGCAGTGAAGCCGTGTAGAGGCATATAGGCGGTATTGGCACCACCTGTCTGCACGCAGGCGAACTGCTGCATGGGCGCTTTGGTGTGATTGCTTTTGAACTTAGCCTTACGCCGTATCCAGTCAGCACATTCCCTGGCCACCGCCCGCTGGGTGAGCTTGTTGCGCAACTTAATTTCAAACTCGCTGCCGTAAAGGCTGCGCTCACGGTCAAGCTTGGGGATGTGGAACTCCCTGCGTTCCTTGCGAATTTTGTCGGTGACCTCGTTGGCCACAAAGGTGGGCGAGGTGAAGATGAAGTTCAGCTCGTCGATCTTTTCCAGCTCGGCTTTCAACGCCTCGAAGGCGTACATCGAGAAGCACGAAGCGGCGATCTTGAGTCGTGCCCCAGGCTGGATGGTTTGCTTGAGATCGTCGCCCAACAAGCGACTGATGTTGTCAATCAGCTCCATCAGGTGTCCATCCTCGAATGCTTGTCACGTTCACCACTCATTTCGCCTCCGGCTTGTCCGCTTGAGCGGCGATCCAGCCGTCGATGTCAGCTTGTCGGAAGCGCCACATCCCGCCGACCTTGAAGCCAGGAATTTTTTTGGCTGCCACGAGCCGGTAGATCGTCCGCTCCGTTACCTTCAGGTACTCGGCAACGTCCTTGATCGTCAGAATTCCGCTTTCGCTGTTGCTGGGCATAAGTGAGCCAACTAGTGGTAAAAGATGACAGGATAGTGCAAATTTTTCATATTGGCGACCGAAAGCAAGAACAAGGAGGAGCAAACATGGCGAAACCGCATCAGGATAAGCCGTTTTTCATCACAGAGAAGGTTGAGGCAGGGCTGCTCGCTGCCGGGTATGTGTTCGAGCCACCGCCCATTGCCTGCACGTTGCGTCTGCGCGATGTGTTGGAGGGGATGAGCGATGCGGAGCTGGCATCGCAGCCGGGCGAGATCGCCGACGAAGAGCCCAAGCACCGGCAGAACAAGCCATTTTCAGCCAGCTAATCTGTATATGGTATTTCTCATGGTGTTGCCAAGATTTATGTTTTTAAATAGTTGTAAATTAAGGGTTTTGTCATAATATTTATAATAGAGTGGGAGTGAGGTTGGCCTGTAACATGTTGATTTAACTCAGAAAATCAAATACCATTGATGGTGCGCTTCGCATCATTAATGGCATTTTTCATGGTGCACAGAGACTCTGCCTTGAAAAAAGAGCCGATACCATGTTGAACGAGTCATTGAATATAGGGTATCGGCTATTAGCCCCGGAGGGGCTTCCACACCGGCCAGCAACTCGGCCTTGATGTTGCGCCCCACGCGCAGTTCGACCTTTCCGAAGTCATTCCATGAAATGATGGTTACTGTCATTCCTAGCGTTGAAAGAGGGTGATGTGATACCTGACCGGCTGGTGTTGCGCCGTCAGGTCGGGTTCGTTCGACTGCGCGCCCGCACCGGCAAGGTGATGTACACCAGGCACGCGAAGATGAGCGTAACGCCTACCCAACCCATTGGGAGCAGCCTCTCGCCCACGATGACGGCGGCGAGCGCCGCCGCGACGACCGGCTCCAACAGGGTGATCGTGGTGGCCGTGCTGGCCGCAATGCGAGCCAGTCCGTAGCCGAAGCAGACATAGCCCAGAAACATCGGTACCAAAGCCATGTAGATGCCTACGGCGGCGTTGTTCCATGAGACTAGGAACGGCGCACCCGTTGCGAACAGCACCGGCATCAGCAGCAGTCCACCAATGCCGAAGATCGCGCCCATTGCCGCCCGCGAAGGGATACGGCGCTGCATCAGGCGACGGGCTGCCCAGGAGTACAGCGCATAGGTCAAGCCTGCGAGCAGGCCCAGGGCCACGCCGATAATGATGGATGACGTAGCGGAAGCCGCGCTATGGCCGCTGCTTTCCGCAATGCAGAGCAAGGCCATGCCTACCAATCCCAGGCTGGCCCCAATGACCCATCGGATGCCGATGCGCAGGCCGTCCATGAGCATTTCGATGGCAGCCGATAACAGCGGCGCGGAGCCGATGGAAACCACCGTGCCGACTGTCACGCCGGCCAGACGCATCGAGCCATAGAACGCCAGCGGGTAGATGGCCACGGCCAGCGCGCCCAACAGCAACCAGCGCCATTGCAGGCGCAGCACGGCCGCATGGCGGGCAATGGCACGGGTGGCGATGGCAGCTTGGAGCAGACCGCCTACGCCCATCGCGGCCGCCCCAATCGCGGCTGCGCCGACTTCCGGGGCGAAGGTGGCGGAAACGCCGGTCGTGCCCCAAAGCACCGAGGCCACCAGGACGCCGGCAATCCCGAGCAGATGCTCTTTTGATGAAACTGTCACGCGGCCTCCAGCATCGAGGCGGCCATGTGCTTGGCCTGGATGACGCAATCGCTGTTGCCTTCCAGGCCGGCGCGGACAATCGCGCCTTCGAGCAAGAACGACAGATGTCGGGCAAGCTGTGCGGCGCGTTCCGCATCGCCAGGCATCAGTTCGGCAAGGTGCTTGTTCAAGAGGGCTTGAACCTCTTCCTTGTGAGCGCGTACGGCCTTGCGACCGGCGTCTCCAGCCGGGAACTCGGCGGCAGCGTTCAGCAACCCGCAGCCGCGAAACCCGCGCTCATAGGCATGTTCGGCATGGTCCGCGTAAGCTTCGAAAACCGACAAGACTCGATCAACTGGCTTCTGGGCCTGCCGTACGCGGGTCTCGTATAGCGATAGCCATTCAGCGTGCCGGATTTGCAGGTATTTCGCGACCAGTTCGGCCTTGGAAGTGAAGTTGTTGTAGAGGCTTTTCTTGGCGACGCCGGCTTTCTTGACGATGGCGTCAATGCCGGTGGCCGCGATGCCATCGTTGTAGAACAGGATGGCGGCGGCATTCAGCAGCCGATCATGGGCGCTCTCTCTCTTGTTTGTGGTGGCAAGGGGCATGCAAATTTTCCCTATTAAAAGTAGGTAGCCCATTGTACCTACTTTTTTCAATCGCACAAGAGTGCCGTCGACCTTTTGGTTTGGCAGTGGCGCATTGAAGTCGGGAAATGGATTTGGTGCACCTATTGCGTCAGGTCGATCACGACCTTGCCGAAATGCGCTCCTGACTCAAGGTAACGGTAGGCCTCTTTCGCCTTGGCAAATGGGAACACGCGGTCGACCACCGGCGCTATGCCAGCTCCAGCAGCAAGTGTGGTTGCTTGCTCAAGCATCGCCCGACTACCGACGTAGATACCGATCAGTCGCTTGGCGCCGATAGCAAGGGTGCTCGGGTTGACACCACCACCAAAACCACTGACACCTCCGATGGTAGCAATGGTGCCGCCCACGGCTGTAGCGGTAACAGAGCGGGTGATGGTCTCTTGTCCACCGACTTCCAGCACTACATCGACTCCCTTGCCGTCGGTCATACGCAGTACTTCGTCTTGCCACTCGTTCCACCGTGCGAGATACGATAAGCTTTCATGATTGTTCCTCAAAATTAGCATTTAGCGTGTAGCCTTCCAGTGGGCTCTTGGCAATCCTTGTACGCAATTTAATTTTGTGCAATATGGTTCGCTTTTTTTGATGCTTGAATTGCTGACTTGATGTGCTAGATCGTGACCCGCCCCAGGCGTCGCGAAGGGGCTGCGCGGCTTATTGAATCGACCAGCCTTTTATAGACACGCTCTACGACAACCATTACAAAAGCCGTGAAAAATTGGCGTGGGAGTTTGCCAAAATCCTGAACCAAGAAGCTAAAGAGTTGGAAGCGGCTGGTGTAGATATCATCCAGTTTGATGAGCCTGCCTTTAACGTTTTCTTTGATGAAGTGAACGACTGGGGGATTGCGACGCTGGAACGTGCGATAGAAGGTTTGAAATGCGAAACCGCCGTACTCATTTGCTATGGATACGGCATCAAAGCCAATACCGATTGGAAGAAAACGCTGGGTTCCGAATGGCGTCAGTACGAAGAGTCATTCCCTAAACTACAGCAATCCAAAATTGATATCGTGTCTTTGGAGTGCCAGAACTCACACGTGCCTATGGACTTGATTGAGTTGATTCGTGGCAAGAAAGTGATGGTTGGGGCTATTGATGTAGCAACGAACAACGTGGAAACGCCTGAAGACGTTGCTAACACCCTGCGCAAAGCACTGCAATTTGTAGATGCCGAAAATCTGTACCCCTCCACCAACTGCGGCATGGCACCACTGCCGCGTGATGTGGCACGCGGCAAAATGCACGCATTGAGTGCGGGTGCAGAAATTGTGCGTAACGAATTGGCTGGGAAGTAATCGCATTACTGCACCAGTAGTAGGTGTTTTCTGCTACTACGTACAGAGAATAAAAAGCCCGCATCATGCGGGCTTTTTTGTGCCTAGCTCTCTAGGCTTACTCAGCAAGCTGTTTAGCCTTCTAGGGGCTTTTTTTGTATATCCGTGCGTAGCTGGCTAATAATAATATCGCTGAAATAGTCAGCAATTTCGTCCGTGGACTTAGAACCGTCAGGCCGTAACCATAAATAACTATAGTGATACATCCCTAGTACGGCCTTTAGCATGAGCGGGTTCATCGTTTGTAAGTCATTTTCTTGATACAGACCGGTGAGCAGTGTACGCCAGTGGGTTTCATAGTTTTTGTGTAGTTCTAGCAACTCTGTGCGGCGATTACCCACTATAGAGTGGGTTTCTCTAAAGCACACCGTTAGCTCTGCCAAATCATTGCTGATTGTGCGCATAACGACTCTAGAAAACTCTCGCAGTTTTTCTTCGGCACTTTTAGCGGGGTGTTGTGAAATATCGTCAGCGATTTTATTCAAACTGATGAGATAGCGCGAAGTAACGTTAAACAGCAGCTCTTCTTTAGAGTCAATGTGGTAGTACAACGCACCGCGACCTAGGCCGGTAGCCTCTTCTAGATCGCTCATACCTGTTGCGTGAAAGCCTTTTTTTGCAAAAAGCTCTGCTGCAATGCGGTAAATCTTTTCTTTGGTGCTTAACGCATCATTTGTCACGGTTTCTGTAGCCTGCGCTGTGTCATTGATGGGATTTGTCGTCTTGGACATGTCTTTCAGATTCACATAGTTAGCCTAGATTTCTAGAGTATAGATCAGCTTGTACCGATCAGTCATATGGAAAGTACTTATTGATCGGTCGGTACACATATTTTTATACTTTAGTTGAATGGCTACATCTTCAGTTCCTTCAATAACAAATGAAGCAGAGAGCTTCAGAGAGGAGACAACTATGTTGAAGACAGCGGGCGCGATTTGCGTCAGGTTCTCCAAGCAGTACGTACCTAACCCGTTCGTATTTGCGATTTTGATAACGCTTTTTATATTTGTGCTTGGCGTGCTAATGACACCATCTTCTCCAATGGAGATGGTGTCATTTTGGTATTTGGGTTTTTGGGATCTACTGAACTTCTCTATGCAGATGGTAGCCATTTTGTTATTTGGCTATGTACTGGCTTCTTCACCACCGGTACGCCGCATTATTGGGAAAGCAGCAAAGCTACCTCAAAACCCGGGGCAGGCCATTGTGCTGATCACTTTATTAGCCATTGGTTTTGGCTATTTAAGCTGGGGGTTGGGGCTAATAGTGGGGGCTATTGCCGCAAAAGAAGTGTGTTATGAAGCGAAAAAACGGCACATCAAAGTGCATTACCCCCTTGCTGCGGCAGCGGGCTTTACCGCGTTGATTATCTTCAATAATGGCTTTTCAGCTTCTGCGCCATTGTTGGTGAATACCGAGGGGCATTTTTTAGAGAATGCTATAGGGCTCATACCGGTAACCGAAACCATTTTCTCGCTGCCTAGCTTGATTACCTTGGCGCTATTTACCGTATGTATTCCGCTGGTCTACAGAGCGATGCATCCAGATGCGCCAAATGTGGAAGAAATTCCTGATCGAGCCCCTGCACTGGATACGGCAGCAACAGAAGAGGTGCAAAGCGCTGAAACCTTAGCAGAAAAGTTAGAGCTTTCTAAGTTACTGAACTATTTGATTGTGCTGGGTGGCGTGGTTTACATCATTTACCACTTCGTGACACGTGGCTTTGATCTCAACCTCAATATCATTAATTTCAGCTTAATGATTATTGGTATGGCCATGTACAAAACCCCCATTGCGTACGTGAAAGCCATAGATCAAGGCATTACCGCGTGTGGTCAGATTGTTCTGCAATTCCCTTTTTACGCAGGGATTATGGGCATGATGGCAAAGTCTGGTTTGGTAGAAATCTTTGCAAACTTGCTCATCTCAGTATCGAACCAGTTCACCTTACCTTTTTTCTCATTCGTGAGTGCCGCTCTGATCAATATTGCTATCCCTTCAGCCGGTGGGCAGTGGGCAGTGCAAGGGCCCATTCTGGTTGAGGCGGCAAAAACGCTGGATGTAGATATTGGCCTGATTGTCATGGCGTATTCGTACGGCGATCAGGTGACCAATGGCATCCAACCCATGTGGATGTTGCCCTTGTTAGGCATTGCTGCGTTAAAAGCGCGCGACATTCTAGGCTACACCGCCGTGATGATGATCGTTGCATTCATCATCTTTAGCCTCGGCCTTACGGTATTCCCACTCTTATTTTCGTAATCGCTACAAAGGAGAAAATCACTATGTCTTTTGAAAAGCATGTACCCGTTCTCTGGTCGCCTACTGAGACACAGCAGCAGCACACACAGATCCACCAGTTTGCAAAAAGGGTAGGAATAGCACCGCAAAATTATGCTGATTTACACCGTTATTCCATTGCGAATATAGACGATTTTTGGGAACAGTTTATAGATTTTTCTGGCCTGATTTACGAGGGTAGTTGGCAGCAGGTGGTAGAGAAAAGAACGTCTATGGCAGAGACCCGTTTTTTTCATGGCATGAAGCTGAACCTCGCCGAGAATATGTTGGCAGGAGAAGGGGCTGACATACTGGTGATTGAGGCCAATGAGTATGGTCAGCAAGCGGTTTACACACGGGCAGAAATTCGTCTGATGGTAGCGCAGCTACAGCGTAGCCTTAAAGGCATGGGCATTCAGGCAGAAGACCGCGTGGTGGGCTTGTTGCCGAACAACGTAGAGGCCCTAGTGTCGATGTTAGCGGTGACATCGTTGGGGGCAATTTGGTCTACCTGCTCACCGGAGTTTGGTGTAACCGGCATTACCGATAGGTTTGGGCAGGTAGAGCCTAAAGTGTTGATGGGTTGCACAGAGTATTTATATAACGGCACGCATCATAACATGCTAGATAAGTTGCAAGATGTGTTGGCCGTGTTACCCAGCGTAGAGCTATTGATTGTAGTGGGTGAGGGGGACGTGCCAGAAATGAGCCATGTGCAGGTGCAGCGTTTTACTGAGCTGCTCAACAACACGGCGGTTGAGCCAGTATACGAGCGTTACCCTTTTGATCACCCTGTGTTTATTGTCTACACCTCAGGGACTACCGGCTTGCCTAAGTGCATAGTGCACCGTACCGGCGGGATTCTGGTGAACCTTAAGAAAGAGCATGCGTTGCATTGTGATGTACGGCAGGGCGATCGCATGCTGTATTACACCAATACGGCATGGATGATGTATCACTGGCTGGTGTTGTCCATGGCATCGGGGGCTTCCGTGGTGCTCTATGACGGTGCTGCTATACCTAAGACCCCCAACGGGCTGCATTACGACGTGTTGTGGGAGTTGGCAGCAGAGTTAAAAGTGAGCCATTTTGGTACCAGTCCTAAGTACCTCAGTTTATTAGAGGAAGCAGGGCGTTCACCTACGCAGCAACTGGACTTAACCAGCATACGCGTAGTGGCCTCGGCCGGAGCACCACTCACACCAGAAAACTTTAGCTGGCTCTATCAAAATATTCATCACGATATGTGTGTGGCCAGTATTTCTGGCGGTACAGAAATATTGGGGTGCTTTGTGATGGGGAACCCTAGTCAGGCCGTGCGAGCTGGAGAAATTCAAGGGCCAGCACTAGGCATGGCAGTGCATGTGTTTGATGAGCGTAATGTCAGCGTTTTGGGGCAAAAAGGGGAGTTGGTATGTACCGAGGCGTTCCCTTCAATGCCGCTGACATTTTGGGGGCAGAACGGCGATGCTCGTTTTTATGATGAGTATTTTGCTGATGTGCCGGGTGTGTGGGTACATGGGGATTTGGCAGAGGTGCGCGCGAGTGGCGGCGTGATGATCTATGGTCGCACGGATACTACGCTTAAACCGGGTGGAGTGCGTATTGGCACCGGAGAAATCTACCGTATTTTAGAGGTGATGGACGAAATCCAAGACGCTTTAGTGATTGGTTACCCAGTGCATGATGACATGGAAATTTGGTTGTTTGTACTGTGTGCGGAATCTGTCAGCCTAGATGATGGCTTACGTAAACGCATTGTGGATGAGCTGCGCCATAAAGGCTCCCCACGCCATGTGCCGCGACGCATCATAGAAGTTGCGGATATTCCATATACCTTAAGCGGTAAAAAGGTGGAAAAAGCCGTATTACAGAAGTTATTAGGTAAAGCGGTGACCAATGTAGGGTCGCTGTCTAATCCCGAAGCGTTGGACTCTATACAGCGTAGTGTTGAAGAGCAAAGCGAGGTTAAGTCATGAGTGCTGACGCAGCCATACTCGGCATAGCGGAGTGTGCACCGGTACGCTACTCCGTTAATGAAACCACGCTTAGCTTACTGGCTAACGTGTCTATTGCTGCGCTGCATGATGCCAAGTTGGAACGCGAAGATATAGATGCGTTATTTGTGGGGGTACAGGTAGGCGAAACGCCTCAGCATGTACCAGCCACTGTTGCGGAATATCTGGGCATTCAGCCCAAGGTGGGCAGTGTGGTGGATTTAGGTGGCGCTTCAGCGATTGGCATGGCTTGGCGGGCAGCCGCCGCAATACAAGCAGGGATGTGTACAACCGCATTATGTGTGCTGGGTAATACCCGAGAAGCCTCTCCACCCCGTTCCCCTAACCGTAATCCTATACGTGAGTTTGATGTCCCGTTTGGGGCATCGGGGGCCAATATCAGCTATGCGTTCTTAGCCGCTCGTCATAGCTATGAATATGGCACTACCTCGGAACAGTTGGCCAAGGCGCTAGTCATGCAAAGAGACAATGCGCGAGCCCATCCCTATGCGTACTTCAGAGACCAGCCGCTCACGGTAGAGGATGTGCTGACGGCGCCGATGGTAGCCACGCCGTTTAGGCTCTATGACATCGTGATGCCGTGTTCGGGGGCGGCAGCTTTTATTGTCACGAGTGTGCAGCAGGCACGTAGGCGTTCTGCTCCGGTGATTCGTATAGCAGGAGCAGGCGAGAAGGTGACGCACCGCGCCATGTCGCAGGCACCGTCGCTAACCAGCGGCCCGTTAAAGCCTGCAATAGCACAGGCGTTGCAGCAGGCGGGTGTGGGAATAGAGCACATGGACACCCTGTCACTGTACGACTGTTACAGCATCATGTTGCCCATCACCCTAGAGGATGCTGGGGTGTGTGGTGTTGGGCAAGGCGGGTTCTGGTTAGCTGAGCACAATACACGTTGGGAGGGGGACATGCCCATCAATACCCATGGTGGGCAACTCTCTTTTGGGCAGCCAGACTTAGCAGGGGGGATGTCGCACATCATAGAAACGGTACGTCAATTGCGCCATGAAGCAGAAGGTCGACAAGTGGCAGAGGCGCAGTGGGCGTTGGTCACCGGAAATGGTGCCACGCTAAGCGAAGCGTGCGCGATGGTCTTACAAAGGGAGTCCTAGTATGTCGATGGTGTTATCTAAGCCCAGCCCTACAGCCAATGCGTTGACCTATGCCTTTTGGGAGAAAACGGCTGAGCATATTTTTCAATTACAGCGCTGCGACGATTGCCATCAGTCAATTTTTTACCCTCGACGGCATTGCCCACATTGTTGGAGCGAACGCTTGAGTACAACGCGTAGTGCGGGGCGTGGCACGGTCGCTTCTATTGTGGAGGTGCATAAGGCTGGGCACGCCGCATTTCAGGGGGATACCCCTTACTACGTTGCACTCATAGACTTGGATGAGGGGGTGCGAATCGTCAGTAATGTGGTTCGAGCACCAGCAGAAGTGGTGAATATTGGTGCCAGAGTTGAACTGCTATGGCGAGAGCAAAATGGGTTCACTTTGCCGCTGTTTAGCGTGAGCCACAGTACACAAGAGGAGGGTACACATGAAGCGAGAACATGAGGTAGTGCTACTGGATGGGCTACGTACACCCTTTGGTAGATTTAAAGGAGGGCTGTCACACCTAGAGAGTCGCCAGTTAAACGCCATTGTTATCCGAGCATTGCAGCAACGCATTCCCCATATTGCGCATTGTGATGGCGTGATCTTGGGGCAAGTGTTGCAAGGTGGAATGGGACAAAACCCAGCCCGTTTGGCAGCGACAGATGCAGGGTTGGGCTTAGATGTGCCTGCGCTCACCTTAAACAACGTGTGTCTAGCAGGCATGGCCGCGGTCGCAGATGCACGGCGCCGAATTCTGTTAGGCGAGGGGGAGCTGTATGTAGTGGGCGGTGCTGACTCAATGAGTAGAGGCCGCCATGCGGCGGTATTGCGTGAAGGTATTAAAGGCGTGCAGGCGGTTTCTTTTGTGGATACCACGCTCCATGACGGGTTGTGGTGTGGTATTCAAAATGCCGGTATGGGGCCTCTGTCTGATGAGTTAAATGTGCAGTTGCAGATATCACGGGAAGACCAAGATGCGTTTGCACTGCTCTCGCATCAACGCGCTGCCGCTGCACAGGAGCACGGTTTCTTTAACGCCGAGATGCTGGTTGATGCGTCTGCGTATGCGTTAAGCCGTGATGAAGGGGTTAGGCCAACAAGTACGCTGGAGGCCTTGCAAGGGTTGAAGCCAGCGTTCACCGCATCCGGCACCTTAACCGCGGGTAACTCGTCACAAATGAGTGATGGTGCTTCGGTTGGGGTGATGGCTTCGGCGGCCTATGCCCAGCGCCACCATTACACCCCCTTGGCCTATGTGATCGCGGCAGCGCAAACCGCAGGACCGGACACTAGCCTGCATTTACGGCCTGCCGATGCGATTAGTGCGGTGTTAACGCAGACAGGACTGGCGATTGAGGACATAGATTTATTCGAAATCAATGAAGCCTTCGCTTCTGTGGTGTTGGCGAGTGCCCGAAAGCTCGCTATCCCCTTAGATAAGATCAATATCAATGGTGGAGCGATTGCGATTGGTCACCCTTTAGGAGGGAGTGGTTTTCGCTTGGTTTTGACACTGGCCCATGCCTTAGCGCAAACGGGTAAACGATACGGAATTGCCGCGATGTGCGGAGGTGGTGGGCAAGGTTTTGCCGTGTTACTAGAAAGGAGAAACACATGAGTGAAGTAGTTAATGGGTGGGCAGCAACCATCAACAGCATGCCAGAGGTAGGGCAAACCGCTGAGCTGTCTAAAACAATGCAGCAATCGGATATTGAACTGTTTAGTGCGCTGAGCGGTGATAGACAGCCGTTACATACGAATCCTCAACTGGCTAAAGCATCACGGTTTGGAGGGGTGATAGTGCAAGGAGGGGTGACCACAGGTTTACTTAATGCCGTGGTAGCAGAGCATTTGCCCGGACCTGGTACGGTGTTTTTGCATGTGGATTGGAGTTTTTCCAAACCAGTGTATTTGGGTGATACCGTCACGGCTACGGTGGAGGTGCTTGAGGTGCGCGAAGATAAACCTATCTGCGTCATCAGAACCGTCATCATGAATCAAAAAGGAGAAGTGTGTTTGGATGGAAAAGCGACCACATTTACAGCCAGTCTTAAAGGGTTGATTGACTAATATGAGACCAGACCACCACCGTTGGAGAATACTTTGGTTGATTGCTTTAACCGCGTTATTGGTGATGACCACGTGGTTTTCTGCGACGGCGGTGGTACAGCAACTGACTGAGCATTTACAGCTCACGAGTAGTGGGCGGGTGTGGCTCACCATTTCGGTTCAGCTTGGTTTTGTTGCAGGGGCTTTATGTTCTGCGCTGCTAGGCTGGGCCGACCGTTTTTCTGGTCGTGGCTTAATCGTGGTTGGTTCGCTGTTTGTCGCTCTGGTGAACGTACTGATTTTGGTGGTAGATCAGGTTTTGTTCGTGGTGATCGCTAGGTTCTTAACGGGCTTTGGCTTAGCTGCTGTGTACCCACCCGCCATCAAGTTACTCGCAACGTGGTTTGCCTCAAGGCGAGGCATGGCGATGGGGGTACTAATAGGCGCGATTACGCTGGGTTCGGCGATGCCACATTTGGTCAATGCCTTAGGGGGACTAGCGTGGGAAACCGTGATTCTATGCTCGTCAGGTTTTGCGGTGGCAGGGGCTGTAGTCACGGGCGTATTTGTGAAAGAGGGGCCTTATCCTTACCCGATTCAGCCATTTAGCTTGGTAGCGGCTGTACGTGCTTTTCGCAGCCCTTCGGTGGTTTGGGTCACTCTAGGCTATTTGGGTCATATGTGGGAACTGTATGCAATGTGGGCGTGGTTTGCTGTCTTTTATCAGTACGTGCTGAGTACAGCGGGTAGCGCAAACAGTGCAGTGTGGGCTTCCGCAGCTACTTTTGTGGTCATTGGTATAGGCAGTGTGGGGTGTGTGCTGGCGGGAGCTGCCAGCGATCGTTTTGGGCGTAGCACGATTGCGTACTGGTCTTTGGTGATCTCTGGGGCGATTGCGGCTGTGATTGGGTTTTTAACAGGCTATCCTTGGTTGGTGTTTGGCTTAGCCTTACTGTGGGGCAGCAGTATCGTGGCGGATTCTGCCCAGTTTTCTGCACTGTTAACTGAGGTGGCGCAAGGTGAGTATGTGGGCTCGGTGCTGACGTTGCAGTTGGCCTTAGGGTATTTGTTAACGGTGCCCATTATTTGGTTGGTACCCATAGTCGTACAGAATGCAGGCTGGGGCGCTGCTTTTCTCATGTTAAGTGTAGGCTCAGTGGTAGGTGCTTATGCGATGAGGCGTACCCGTAGCTTAGTGGCTGCCTCAGCGAGGCCTGCTGCTTAAAAAGGCCAAAAGACGGGAATAAACACCACGCCCAGTACCCAAAAAATAAGATTCAGTGGTAACCCAACTTTAATGAAATCCGTGAATTTATAACCACCGGCACCGTACACCATGGTGTTGGTTTGGTAGCCTACGGGGGTAGCAAAGCTGGTAGAGGCAGCAAAGGTGACGGCGATCAGAAAGGGGGTAGCGTCTACCTCTAGCATCTGTGCGGTGGACATGCCTATAGGGGTGAGTAGCACTGCGGCAGCGGCGTTGCTCATGAACTCGGTTAGCAGCAAGGCCATTAGGTAGACCACTGCCAGCACTACTAGGGGGCCATGAGACTGTACAAGGCCCACGGTATTTTCTACCAAGAATGCAGCAGCACCGGTTTCACTCATAGCCATACCTAAAGGCAGTAGGCCAGCCATTAAAATAATGATGCGCCAATCTATAGCATCATAGACTTCATCTGCTTGTAAGCAGCCAGCCAGTGTCATGGCGACGGCGCCGAGTAGTGAGGTGATGCTGATGGGAACCCAGCCTATGGCTGGCAGGGCAATAACCAGTGCCATGGTGAGTAAGGCAAAGGGCGCGCGCCAGCCCATTTTTTTTTCGGCCTCACGCTCAGACAATACGATAAGGTTGTTATCCGCACGTAAGTCAGATTTTTCTGTGGCGGGGGTAAGCAGCAGCAGTATGTCGCCTACGCGCAAGCGCACGGTTTTCAGTTGTTCGCGCAGTACTTGGCCTCGTCTGTGAATGCCCAGTACGGTTACATTTTTGTACCAGCCCACATTGCCCAAGCTGCTGAGTGTACGTCCGCTGATGCGGGAGCGTGGCGCGATCATGACTTCGGTCAGAACTTGGTCTACTTGCTCGAAGGATTTTTGTTCCAGCTTGAACTGCGGGTCTACCTCTAGGCCTGTTTGTTTACGTAGCTCGTCGAGTTGGGTCCAGTCGCCACGTGCCAGTAGGATGTCATCGGGTTCTAAGGTTTGTTCACGTGGCCCCCAGACTTTGCGACCATTGCGTAGCAGTTCCAGCACGAATACGCCATATTCTTCACCTAGTTTAGCGTCGCCAACAGACTGTCCAATTAATGACGAGTCGGGCATAACGCGTAGTTCAGTGATGTATTTGCCCAGCTCGTATTCTTCTACCAGCTCTCCACCGCGGGTGTCGGGTAAAAGCCAGCGCCCTATGGTCAGTAGGTAAACGCAGCCTACAGCCATGCAGATCACCCCTAATGAGGTGAATTCAAACATACTAAAGCCGGGGTGCCCCATATCGCGGGCAATCGCGTTCACCAGCAAGTTGGTGGAGGTACCCACCAAGGTACAGACCCCTGCCATTTGCGATACATAGGACAGTGGAATGAGCGCCTTAGAGGCAGACATATTGATACGTGCTGTAGCCGTCATCACAATGGGAATGAACACCGCGACGACGGCGGTGTTGTTCACAAACGGAGCGATAGCCGCCAGAATTAGAAACAACACCAGTAAAAACTGAAGTGGAGACTTCGTTTTACTGAGCATGTCACCTATACTCGATAAGGCTCCACTGTTTTGTAAGCCCGCGGCCAGCACAAACATGGCGGCGACGGTGATGGTAGCGGCATTGCTAAACCCTGCTACTGCTTGCTGAGGGCTGACCAACCCCATCACTGCCAACGAACCTAACACGAGTAAAGCAATGGCATCTATTCGGAGTTTTTCGGTGGCAAACAACACAATTGCACATAAGGCTAAACCCAACACCACTGCAATGTCCGCTGTCATACTGCGCTGCTCCTGTTTGTCTATTTTTGCGGGAGGGACCCCCTCTTATAATAGCGTCAAAAATCTACCAACCTATCAGGAATAATATGCCGTAACGTTTAGGGTGTGACAGTAGGGAAATGCTGAATAGCGCCCGTTTAACGGGTACTCATGGCCTGTCCTTGTAGAACCGTGCGATCTACCTGCCATGCCGTATGCCACCTGACATCGTTTTGTGGCATCAGAACAATAACGGTGGAGCCTAATTGAAAATGGCCAATCTCGTCCCCTTGCGCAAAGCATAACTCGGGGTTGTCGTCACTATAGCGCCATCGCTTGATGCGCTTTTCAGCAGTGGGGTTGATCGCACCGTGCCAGACCGTGTGAATACTGCCTACGATGGCAGCCCCTACTAATACCATGACAAAAATACCGTACTGCGGGTGCTGAAACCAGCAGATGAGCCGTTCGTTACGGGCCAGTAAGCCGTCTATGGCGGCAACGATGTCTGGTCTAACGGAAAACAACTTGCCGGGTACGTAGCACATGCCCAGTAGCCGTCCTTCGCAGGGCATGTGTACGCGGTGGTAGTCACGAGGGCTTAGGTACACCGTAGTAAAGCGCCCGCCTTCAAAATAATGCGCCAGCGCAGCATCGGCCAATAATTGGCTGGCACTGTACTGTTGCTGTTTGGCTTGCATCATGTGTGTGGCTTGTATCACGCCTATTTGGCTCACCACACCATCTGCAGGGCTTAGCCAATCAGCGTGAGCGAGCGGGCGTGCATCGGGGCGCAGTTTTCGGGTGAAAAAATCATTAAAGCTGTGATAGTCGCTGGCGCAGGTGCGTAGCGCCTGAGCTAAGTCTATGCCGTGTTTGCGCATGAATAAGCGTATCAGCGGTTGTGCGATGGCAGGGTTGCGGCTTTCTGCTAAATATCCAGCACTGCGTGTGAGCAGGCGCAAGGGCGCTATGAATCGACCAAGGTTTACTAGACACATTTTTGCCTCATAATATCGTCCTAAGGAGACGCTTATGAGCAAGGCTCGATTTACAGAAGAGTTCAAAATGGCAGCGATCAAACAGGTGGCTGAGCACGGGCGCCCCGTTGCGGAAGTGGCTGCGCGTTTGGGCGTATCGACGCACAGTATATATGGATGGTTAAAACGCTATAACAAACCAGCCGAGCAGCGAGAGCAAGAGAGTGCTGAGGCGGCTGAAATCAAGCGCTTGCGCAATGAGGTTAAGCGACTTACTGAAGAGCGAGACATCTTAAAAAAGGCCGCCGCGTACTTTGCCAAGGAGTCCGGCTGAAGTACGCGTTTATCGAGCAGCATTCGACTCAATATGCGGTACGTCTACTCTGCGCCGTGCTACAGGTGCACCACAGCGGTTATTACGCATGGCGACGCAGTACTCATAGTCAGCGTTACCTAGAGGATCAACGCTTATTGGCCTTAGTGCAAGCCTCTTGGCTTGAGAGCGCACGCGTGTATGGTTACCGCAAGGTGCATCATGATTTGCGTGCACAGGGTGAATCGTGCAGCCGGCACCGCGTAGCACGCTTGATGCGTCATCAAGGTTGGCGTGCTCAGGTCGGGTACCGGCGTCGGCCGAGCTCATACGGAGGAGTACCAAATAGCATCGCCGCTAATGCGTTAGATCGTCAGTTCGATGTGGCTGCGCCTAACATTGCCTGGGTAACCGATATTACCTACATACGTACCCATGAGGGGTGGTTGTATCTGGCCGTGGTATTGGACTTATTCTCTCGCCAAGTAGTCGGTTGGTCGATGAGCTCACGCATGAGTAAAGATTTGGCTTTACAGGCTTTACTGTCGGCGGTCTGGCGAAGCAAACCAAAACAACGTGTCATGGTGCACTCCGATCAAGGCAGTCAATTCACGAGTTACGAGTGGACTACTTTTCTGGCTAATCATAATCTAGAGCCAAGCATGAGTCACCGCGGTAATTGCCATGATAATGCTGTCGCTGAAAGCTTTTTTCAGTTACTTAAGCGAGCCGATTGAGCGTCATTTCACGATTATGTATGGCGACGTTGGGCACAGCTACGAATCGATTATTGGCCCCTACCTGCGAGGAGCAAAGACGGTTGTCATTGAAGACCCGTATATTCGACTCTCGCACCAAATTCAAAATTTCGTTCGCTTTTGTGAGTGCGTCTTAAAGGTCGGAACGGTGAAGAGGATCAACCTCATCACCGGATACGATGACAATACGCAGTTGACTGAGATTGTAGAGAAATTAGATGAACTGAAGCAAAGTCTCTTGGAGATGGATGTCGAGCTGGAAGTGAAGCTCAACCCCAATCTGCATGATCGGGAAATCCGTCTCGACAATGGCTGGATCATCAAAATTGGTCGTGGCCTGGACTTCTATCAGAAGCCGAGCGGCTGGTTTGAAATAGGCGCGAATGATCTGAGTATGCGTAAGTGCCTGGAAACCAAAGTGGACATTTTCAGAGCATGACGGTACCACGCACAGAAACCGAGTATTCGCTTACTAGGACGGCAGCGGGACCTGCGGCTTCATTGTATCGGCTGCAAAATCAAAGGGGCTGCTATGTGGCATGACAACGAGACTACCGTTGATTACGTTAACTTTCGCCTGGTCGCAAAGGCTTGCGCCGAGCTCATTCGAGAGACCGGGTGCGAGCCAATCTCGATTGGTATCTCTGGCGGTTGGGGCGCAGGGAAATCGTCGCTGGTGCGGATGGTCGCATCTGAGTTGTCGCCCGAGGATGCTACCGGTAAAAAAGTTGCCGGGGCAGAGAATTCTAAGTACGTGGTAGTAACCTTCAATCCATGGCTTTACCAAGGCTTTGAAGATGCACGCACAGCGCTGCTACAGACGGTTGGGGATGTGGTACTTGAGGCGGCGGCCCAGGACGTTGGACTTCTCGATAAGGCAACATCTCTCGTGAAGCGAATAAACTTCCTACGCTTGGCTCAACTTGGCGGTGAGGTTGCCGCAACGCTGATCACGGGCGTTCCGGTCGGTCTGATTGGGAAAACCATTGAAGCAGGTGCTGACGCGTGGAAAAGCGAGTCAGTTAAAGATGGCGTTGCTGCCGTGAAGGATGCCTCGGAAGCCACCAAGGGCCTATTGAATGAAGCTAAGCCCATTTCCCTGCCCAAAGAAATCCAATCCTTCCGTGAAGCATTAGAGGAGCTGCTCGAGGAGCTGGATATCACGTTAGTGGTTTTTGTCGATGACCTCGACAGATGCTTACCCAAGACCGCTATTTCAACGCTGGAGGCCATTCGTCTGCTGCTATTTCTGCGTCGTAGTGCTTTCGTCATTGCGGCAGACGATGTGTTTATCCGTGGTGCCGTTCGTGTGCATTTTGCTGGTACCGGCTTGGACGACGACGTCGCGACCAATTATTTCGATAAGTTGATTCAAGTTCCGTTGCGTGTACCGAGGCTTGGTTCCAATGAGACTAAGGCATACACGGCACTGCTGTTTCTGGAGCGAGCGCATCGCAGCGGTCAGCTAGATGCCATGAATTTTGAGACTGCTAAAGCCAATGTGGAGGCTCGACTGCGGGAAACCTGGACAGGAAAAGTTGTGGATCTTGAATTTCTCGAAACCTTAGTGCCGAAGGGCGATACAGAGTTGCTGAGCCTGATGGGGTTGGCTGAGAGGCTGGCACCACTGCTTTTTAGCGCAAGCACGGTTCAAGCCAATCCTCGGCTAATCAAACGCTTTCTCAATACAGTGTTTCTGCGCAAGGCATTAGCCAAACCGCAAAATATCTATGTGGATGTTCAAGTGCTGGCTAAGTGGCACTTGCTTGAGCGATGCGACGAGACAATAGCGAACACCTTGGCAGAAAGAGTCTCCGCTGAAAGTGAAGGGAGGATCAGTATCCTTCATGACGCAGAGGCAGTTGCAAAAGATCCGGAAGACTCGCTTCCTGCACTCTTTGGAGATAAATCGTTTGTGCGTGAGTGGCTGCAGCTTGAACCTATGCTTGGCGACATGGATATGCGGCCGATCTTGCATCTCAGCCGCGATAGCACAGTGAGGGATTTTGGTGCTGATGATCTGAATGCTGCTGGAAAAGCATTGCGTGATGCGTTGGTCGCTGCCCGAAATTCGAATGAAGCGCTGAAACAGCAAATTCGAGATGCTGGTGACTTCCAGGCTGGTCTTGCCATGGCTCGTGCATGGGAACTCCGGCGGTCTAGCCGCACTTGGCAGAAGGCTGAAGAGATCTTGATGCTGGTAGAGGTCTCTCGCGTCCATCCCAGCGCTGGAGCTCGTGCGGCAGCGCTTGTGAGCCAGGCACCTATCACTTCGCTCGCACCAGGATTGGTATCGGCGCTGACAGATTGCGATTGGATGAAAGACGTTCTGTCAAAGTGGGAGAGCGATAATCAAACGCCGCAGTCAGTCAAGCGCGCTATTGAAAATGCGAGGAAAAAATAAATGGGTACGTCGACCTCAAGCGCGGGAGCCGGCTCGGGTGTCTCTTTTGATCCGCCATGGTTAGATGGTGCCGAAGGCGGCATTGATTCTAGCCACGCCGACACACCCATATCACCGAGTACTGCACCGACAGATCCCCCCGATGACACAGATACCAGGGATCAGGACGGAGGCCAATCTACGCCACCTGAACCTGGGCCGGCTGTTGCCCCATCGGGCCGTTATCAGGAAGCGCGCAGAGCCCTGACGGGGTTCGTGCGCTCTGGCAGTGGCTCGGACTTGCGGCGAGGTATGTCGAGTTTCGTTAAAAAAGGCATGGGGGGGCAACCAAGGCAGCGAATCGCATGCGCACGAGCGCTGTAGCAGCCTCCTCATTGGGGGGCTTTCTGGCGACAGCCCGTGAAGGAACAGACCCAGGTATCAATGCGTGGGTTGCTTCGGTAAAACAACGTGGCCTCTCAGCTCAGGATGCGGCACTTGAGGTTGTGCAGAAACTGGTGCCAACAGGGGGAAGCATTGACGAGGAGTCAGCCAAGCACGCGATGAGCCAAGCCGTTGCTCATCTCTACGAAGTGGACCCCAATGCTGACATCTTTAATCTTGCAGACGACCAAATTGCCAACGTAATGGCGTACACGGTGGCGTTTGATGTTTACAACCGTGTTCAGCTTGAACTTGGGCGAGTTTTTGAGAAGCTCGAGTACGCGCCCAGAGTTATACAAGAACGCCTGGCACAGGCGCTCGACTACATCATGGTTGTTGTTAATCGCTCGATGGAAAAGGTCCGCTCTGGCAGTGTGCCGCGCTCTATGCGAGAAATTGCGGCCTCGGCGTTGCAAGACGCGCTTACGGTGTTTGCAGAATCATGAAGATACTTTGTTCTAGTATTAATGCGCTGCCTAAGATCTTACCTGCAGGCACTCAGGCATTCACCTTCTTGGAGCCGTCATCGAGAGCTGACGTTGGGCGCATCGCCTGTGGTTGGCAACGTGAACTTGAAAAAGCCGGCTATGCTCCGTCAATCCCGGTGTGGGATTTCATGCTTTTTTGTTTTGCTGTCTATGCGGCAGATGTGGCCGTTCTTCGTAAAGGCAGTGCTGATGGCTGGACGCGCCAAATTGAGCTCGATATCACGCTCAATAATCCTGTGCCGTGGGAGGCAAACAGAACTATTATCGAGGAGATGCTTCGAATACTCTCCGGTGATTTCTGGACGCTTCGCTTCCTACCAGACGGCCCCTCACCACCAAAAGGTAATCGTCGACTTTGCGAGCGTGACTGTGTGTCTTTGCTTTCTGGAGGGCTCGATAGTCTGATAGGCGGAATAGATGCGACAGCTCAGGGCCGCCGACCAATATTTATATCGCAGCTAGCTTTTGAAGACTCCGCTCGACAGATTGCCTACGCCAATGCATTAGGTGGTGGCGATTGGCACCAGCAGTGGAGCCATAAAGTAGTTTTCAGCAGCCAAAAGGAGACGTCGACCAGAGCACGCTCCATGGCGTTCTATGGACTCGCTGTGCTTGCCACTTCGTTACTGACGGTCAACCGACCTGATATTTTGGTGCCAGAAAACGGATTCATCAGTATCAACCCTCCGTTGCTTCCAGGGCGAATGGCAAGCCTCAGCACCAGAACAACACATCCGCAGTTTATGTCCTTGCTTCAGAAGCTGCTCGATGCGGTTGGCGTCGATGCCCAATTGTCTCTGCCATATCGGTTCAAAACGAAGGGTGAGATGTTGGTTCAGTGCGCGGATCAAACACTACTGGCGCGCTATGCCTGTGATACGACGAGTTGTGGTCGCTTTCGCACCTACAACCGAACGCACTGCGGTCGATGCGTACCGTGTATGGTGCGTAAGGCAGCTATTCAGCGCTGGGACTCTTCTGACACGACGAGGTATAAATTCTCGTCCCTTGCTGCGGCTGGAAAGACGAGTGCGGACGATCCGATGGCGGTGGCTTGCGCTGTACTCACTGCAGAAGAGCGAGGGATTGATTCCTTCCTGGGGGCCACGTTGACTTTTGCCTCTGACGTTGACCGTCCACATTACCGTCGTGTTGCTGAACAGGGTTTGGCTGAGTTGGCGGCATTGCTTCGAAGAGATGGTGTGCTGTAATGGATTTCCACTGCCACATGGATCTTTATCCCGACGCCAAGCAGGTTTACATTGAAGCGCTGCAGCGAACCGAGTTTGTGTGGTTGGTGACGACGAGTCCAAGGGCATATGCTGCGACATCTAGAGTTCTAGCAGCCACGCAGAAGTTGTTTATTTCCCCAGGCCTCCACCCAGAAGTCGCAGATAAGAAGCATGGCGAACTGGAGATGCTGCTGTCGCAAATGGAGGCTTGCACTGGGGTTGGTGAAATTGGTCTAGATGGCTCCGCACGGTATCGCCAGCACTTTGAACTTCAAACACACATATTCAAATCCGTTGTAGAAAACTGTGTCAGACTGGGGGGGCGAGTTCTCAGCATCCATTCGAGGGTTGCTGCCAAAGAAGTTTTAGATATTCTTGATGCGAATCCTGGTTTCGGCACTGCGATCCTTCATTGGTTTACCGACTCACCTGCGCTGCTTCGGCGAGCTGCTGAATTCGGGTGTTGGTTCAGCGTTGGACCTGCAATGACGGAGTCTGCTAATGGACTCAAGCTGGCAGCACTGATGCCCCGTGACCGCGTTGTCTCGGAGAGCGATGGACCATTTGCAAAGGTGAGGGGTATGCATGTGATGCCATGGGAAGCAAATACCGTGGCAGCAAAGCTCGCCAAGGTATGGTGTGTATCGAAAGATGAAGCATCGATTGCTCTGAAATCAAATGGCTTGCGGCTAATCAAGCTTCTGAAGACGAACGAGATGTTTTTTCAAGGTACCAAGTAGCATCCTAAGAGTTTCTAGTGGTACATGCGAAGTATTCGGATGCTGTAACGGACATGGTATTTTACATGGTGTTAATGTGATATATTTTTATAACCTATTGAATTTAAAGGCTTTTTATCTTCCATTTACAATAGAGTGGGAGTGATCCCGCGTCTGGCACGGCCAGGCATCTGATGGCATAAAAAGCCGCTAAGCCCGCGTAATTGCGGGCTTTTTTGTATTTGTGTCTGGCAGTATATGGCAACTGATGGCAGCGGGAAGCACCGCTTGAGCGTGGTATCCAAGGTGGTATTATCGAGACATGATGCCATGAGTGATAGCCGATACCATGTGAATTGCCCCGGGTTTTGCGGAGGCTCCAACCTTTGAGAGAATGGAGCCTTTATGAGCAAGCAGAACAAGTTTTCCCCGGAAGTCCGTGACCGCGCCGTGCGTCTGGTACAAGAGCATCGTGGCGAGTATCCATCGCTGTGGGCGGCCGTCGAGTCCATAGCGCCGAAGATGGGCTGCGTGCCGGCCACGCTGTTGGAATGGGTCAAGCGCAGCGAGATCGACAGCGGCATGCGTGATGGCATGTCAACCAGTGAACGCGAGCGCATGAAGGCCCTGGAACGCGAAGTCAAGGAACTGCGCCGAGCCAACGAGATTCTGAAGTCGGCCAGTGCTTTTTTCGCCCAGGCGGCGCTCGACCGCGAACTGAAGAAGTAAACGCCTATATCGACCGGCACCGGGACGTCTACGGGGTCGAGCCGATCTGCAAGGTGTTGCAGGTTGCCCCATCGGCGTATCGGCGTCATGCCGCCCGCCAACGACGTCCAGAACTGCGCAGTGCGCGCAGCCAGCGCGACGAGGGTTTGATGGCTGAGATTCGGCGTGTCTGGCAAGCCAACATGCAAGTCTACGGCGTACGCAAGGTATGGCACCAGTTGCAGCGCGAAGGCATTGCCGTGGCCCGCTGCACGGTTGAGCGCCTGATGCGTCACCTGGGTCTGCAGGGCGTGCGCCGAGGCAAGCGGGTGCGCACCACCATTGCCGACGGTTCGCAGGCATGCCCACTGGATCGCGTCAATCGCCACTTCCATGCCGACAGGCCCAATCAGTTATGGGTCTCGGACTTCACCTACGTGTCGACCTGGCAAGGCTGGCTATATGTGGCCTTCGTCATCGACGTATTCGCCGGCCGTATCGTTGGCTGGCGCGTGAGCAACACCATGAGTACAGACTTCGTGTTGGATGCCTTGGAACAGGCACTGTATGACCGGCGCCCCGCAGACTCTCTGATCCATCATTCTGACCGGGGCTCGCAATACGTGTCCATCCGCTATACCGAACGCCTGGCCGAGGCAGGCATCGAGCCGTCTGTCGGTAGCCGAGGCGATAGCTACGACAACGCCCTGGCTGCGACTATCAACGGGCTGTACAAGGCCGAACTGATCCATCGCCGAGCTCCCTGGAAAACCAGGGCTGCTGTGGAGTTGGCAACGTTGGAATGGGTCGCCTGGTACAACCATCAGCGTCTGCTCGGGTCCATCGGGTATATTCCTCCTGCACAGGCGGAGGAACTCTATCACCGTACTCACCCCGCTGCCGTGCCGATGAACGCTGTACTTTAACCAAACAGCCTCCGCGATTCCCGGGGCGATTCAGTTTGAGTATTTGTCACAGGGTGTGACTCCTGGGAGTCACACCCATCATTGGTAATGCATTGTTTTACAAAAGTTTTTTCTGGTCGTCTTCTAATGATCTAAAGAAGTCATTTTTTGATTGTTTTTTGAGGGAAGCGCGCAAATTAAAAAGAGCTGTAGCGACCGAGAAAAATGGCAAATAAAAACTGGAAGTTTGGAATCCGCTGATCTAGGTGCATGCCGCGTTTCTTTTTTAAAGTTCTAAGGTATACTTTCCATCGAGCTAAAAACGGAAAGCAATCATGCCTGATAAAAACAACAAACGGTTAGAAAGCGATGCGCTTCAAATTTCTCCAAACAGCTTGTTTCAAAATAAAGAAGACTGGAAATTGTTGAAGAGACTTCTGCGTTTTGCTCTTACTATAGGTACTTTCGCGATGGGGCTGGCTGGGTGCGCCACCAATTACGATTCCCCGCGACGTTTTGTGGGGCATCCAGTCTCGGATGTGATTGCGACGATGCCCCGTTATGGCATTGATCAAGGCACTGACGACAAAGGTCGCCCCTATTTTCAGTGGAAATTTACGGAAACAGAAACAATTTCGATTTCGTACGGAACCACACGACAAATTCCTGGTGGACCTATAGTATCCGGCGGCCTTGCCTTTAGAGACGAACAGCGAGTGCGCCACTGCAGCGTTACAGCATACTATGATCCCGCAAGTATGATCACAACGGAATTCAAAGTTAAGCGTCCGCGTAACGCCAAGTGTAGAAGGATGGGCTCATACCTTGATGGATCGGCCTTCCTGCCCACGGACTTTCCTGGATGAAATTACAGGCTTTCCTGTGCCAAGCATCTTCCCATCTACGTGTTTATCAATTGCTACAATATTAATACCCCATTGGGGAGCTACAACCCAGACTGCGCGGTGGTGTTTCAGAATGACACCCGTGTCTACTTTGTCGCGGAAACTAAGTCGAGCACGGTTACGGGTGAGCGAAGAAGCAAGGAGAACCTGAAAATTGAATGTGGTCGCGAGCACTTCAAGTGAGTGTCAGATGTTGTCTTCAAAGATGTTAAGACGCTGGAGCAGCTAGTTATTTAGGGTACAAGAAGTTTTTTGATACCAATTTTGATTGTAGTATCAATGCGATATCGTTTTTCAACTTATTGATTAAAAATAAAATTTTCATACTATTTGTAATTAAGTTGGTTTTATTGTTATCAAGCGTATTGGCCGAAAAACCTTCGGGGAATATGGAGCAGCATATGTTGGCCGAGATTGCGAACCGAAGTGGTATTGTAGTTGGTGATTTACAATCTGCACTTAAAGCTTGTGAATTGAACCAACGCGATATTAATTTATGTGCTTTTCAGCGTGCTATTGTGGCCGAGCGATTGCTAGATGATGCGATTGAAACGACCGAAGCAAAGAGAAATAGAGATTATATTGAGTGGAAGGAACAGCTTCAATCTCGCTGTCATGCAGATGCTGAAAAAGAAGCTGGAGGCGGCACACTACTGCCCCTGTTGATTTCTGAATGTAAAGAGCTTGCCATGCTGGCTGAGCGATATAGGATATTAGGACCAGAAAATTTTTCACCGCCACCGCAGCCCCCGCATAAATGGGACTAATATCTGATGATGAGTTTTACGATACGCAGTTTGCTAATTTTCTGCCTTTTTTCTTTTCCAAGTCTTGCTGATGATCGTTTGCCCTTGAAAGAAGGGCGCTATACAGTTGAGAGCACACAGTGTGAAGCGGTTGACAATATCAATACGGCTTTGCTGAGTAATCAACATATCAGCATAGCTGAAAGTCGATGTGAATTTTCCGAGCCAACATTAATCGGTGACGGAGAGTATTCATTGAAGGCAACATGCGCACAACCCGAACTGCGCGCTGAGTTTTTAAATGAAGCACAGCTAAAAATCGTTTTGCAGGATCGTTTTCGTATTGATGATGGTTTCAAACTGCGTTCATATACGCTTTGCCTGGTCGAGAAATAGAGGCAATCAACTTTTTTATGCAAGGAGGGCTGTTTTTCATTGGGCTAAGCATTGCCCCCAACCTGATCGGTATATAGCAACATTTTATTTTGCTCTTATCTATTGCAGTCCATTCGGGTAAGGCTCGATAGCGTCCGCTTTTACCCAACCTTGCGGGCAGGATGTAATTTCCCCATTTTCTAAGCGCTTACAGTGTTTCATAGCCGTGCTATACGGCTCAGGCAAGGGGGCAGAGACGCGACATAAAATATCTGCTGTGTTGCAGTTTTCGAATCGATCATCTTGCATCGCCATAATGAAATATGCCACATCAGAAATACCGTATTTGGCGGTAGCCTTGATGCAAATGAGCTGATCTTCAGCGAGACTGGTGAGAGTATTCGGATCATTCTCAACACTGTCTGCTTTTGTGTAGAGTTTGGTAGGTTGGCCGTAAACTGCCCCATAGTAAGGTGCAACAGAACAGTCACTATGAATATTGACCTTGTGGGGGTCTGTGGCGCAGTCGAAAGTTTTTTCATCATGACATTGAATGCCAGATTGATCCAGTAGCTCGCGTAGTTTTGCTCCTTTCAGATCGCCGTTTGCTTCACTAGCGATCGCTGATAATGGTTGGGACAGGCTCAAAGCAGCGACTAGGATAAATCCTGATCGAAAAAGAGAAGTTAATGGTTTGCTCATAGTTGACATGCCTTTTTCTTATCCAATCCATCCAATACCAAAACCAGTGACTTGCCAAATTGCATGGCATTAACATTGCATCCCGCAACAGGAACCATGGTGCTGCCTTTGTCTTGATCGGTAATGTCACCATTAACAAAGACTTGCAGGGAAGCCGAATTTTTCTCATTGACTTGTAAGGCCTGAAAACGAAACGGATTGGCTTTGTGAGTATCGATCAATATCGTGACGCCTTGTACTTGCGGCAAGAAGTTAGCAAGATAAATCGTGCAGCCTTTATGTGTGTCGGTGCTTTTGCAGGCATGAGCATAATCTTGGAATAAATAATCAGGCATCAGTGAAAACGCGTCGCGGGTAACCAGGCGGGTTTGCTCAGTGTTAGGCACAAAAACGGTTTGATTGATTAACTCATCACGTAATTTTAGTCCTTGTTCTGGCGTGATAACTTGAGCAGGCACGGAGAGGGCTGTAGGTTTTTTGGGGAGCAGTGTGCCCAAGGTGATTGCAAGGTCACGCTTATCAACGGCTGCCTCTCTTAATTGTTTTAATGCATTTTTACCGGGCTCCCCCCATTTTATAAGCTGGCGTACATTGTTTTCGGTAAAACGCTTATCGCTGGAAAGAGCCATCGCTACTTGTTGTTGAGCAGCAATACGCAATGGCGATAGCGCGTCAGTCAATGTTAGAGCAAAGATACCGTAAACAGGAAGCACCATGACAAGATTGATGCGCCGTAAACGCTGTGTCCAGACTGCTCCGCCTGTGAGCGCCCATAGATAGGAAAATCCGTATACGAGGCCGATGGTTGTCAGGTAAATGAATGTGACATCAACGGGCGCAAGGCCAAAGTTTTGAAAGTCTTCATAAAGCAGCTGTGCGGACAGGAAACCGAACACTAATACAGCAATCGCTGCGATTTTTCCTAATTTGTCGTAAGCTCCTTGCAGGCGCTCAGTTTCATTACGCTCACTAATGATGGTTGCAATAATAGAGCAGCTTAACATTGCCCACACGGTGAGGCTGATTGAAAGCTGGGAGTCGGAATTCGACTCCGTGCCAAAAAACACGATGAGCATCATTAGCGCCATGAGCGGCAACAATAGCTGTGGCCCTATCAGATGAGCAATAAAACGTGATCTTGGTGATGTAAAAGACGGTTCAAGACGATCTGTTAATATGGCAACGACACCTGCTATCGCGCCAGCAATGAGCCAGGAAATGAAGCGCATCAATTCAGGATCGACAATATCGGTACCGATGCCCGAAGCCGTAGAATAAATAGCGACCCAAAAAAGGCAGGCAAGCGCTGTGAAGACGCGCCAGCAGATATTCCATGCGGACTGATAGATGATGGCATAATCAAAACGACGGGTCTGTACGTAAGCCACTAAAAACGGCAGTGGCAATAGGATGATCATCAGCATGGGGGTTGCATTGACCGTTTGCCCCGAATATTCGCCGGTGAGAATGCCGCTTGTGGCAAAAGAAGCTAAAAAACTGATGATCAGTCCGTTGAGAACAGCACCAGCAATGACCCATGGCAACTGTATCATTCCGGCTGTTGCAAGAATGGTTAATACAGCGCCAGCAGAGCCGTAGCCAATCACAGGGTTTACGTTCTGATCAGCGATCATGCTGCTGACATCAAGTAAACCGAATATGCCCCCAAGGATAAGGCCAGATAGTACTATGAGTGCATTTTTTTTCATGCCTATCCTGATTTTTGTTTCAAAATGTTTAAAATATTCTATATGCCTAATGCGTTAATCTGTACACTCACCGATTAACTTGTCGATGCATTATAGCGATTTGGTGTGAGTTGATGAAAAATTATAGATTTTGTGCTTCAATTTTCTGCATGAAAGTATTGGCTGCTGGTTTTCTTATTAATTATCCTGTTTCGGCATTAGTAGCAGAAAGTTGTATCGGAGAGGTATTCGTTTCTTGCAATGTTGCTAAGAATAAACATTTACAGGTTTGCATAGAGCCTGCCACTGACAACGCAGAGCCGAAATTTACCTATAAGTTCAGTGAGAAAGAAAAGAAGGGACTTTCGCTAAGCGAAAATTTCTCCGCCAAAACGGTGTCGCCATGGAAAGGCGTTGGCAGAGTTATCAACTCAAGTGTTGTATTTAACCATCAGGGATATCAATACCATGTGTGGCAAAGCTTCGACCGTCTGGACGAAGAGGCTGAGTTACAGGCTGGTGTTAATGTATCAAAAGGGGATGAAAATATTGCCTCTTTTACCTGCCAGTCGGATAACCAAACCAGTATTGCACCATTATTCGTCTTGGAAGATGCGATGGAGGCTGCCGGCTGGTGTTACCATTCAGGGAAATTTGAGTGGCAAAACTGTGCTGTTAAAGATCAATAATACTCACACGACAATATAATTTTTATTGTTGAAAGTTTTTTCTGCGTTTTTTACGAAAGCGAACAGTTTTTACTTGCATAACGATTCTGAGAGAAGTTTAACGCTTTATTCGAGATTAAAAAATCTATCTGCGGCAGTTATTTTCTCTGTGGCTTTTATCGATCTGGAAATTGATGTGATTTGTAATTGTGAACGTTATTAATTATTGTTAGAATTCCGTGTTTTTATTTAAGATAAAATTTTATTTAATTGATGTTTTTGATCTAAAAATGACACGTTTTATATAATGGTTTTAACAGTGTTTGTGGCACTAAGCTTGAGTGGTTGCGCAGCTGAGATTGGTTCTGCTCTTGGTGTTCTCTCCTCATAGAGAAACCTATGGTGCGAGGCGAGAGAATAGAGAAATATCGCGGTGTGTTTGGTCGTAGCGTTGAGGCTGAAACAGTTTTGAATGGAGAGGCTGCCTACACATGGGATCTTTCCTATTATCAAAGAGTGACTGTAGAAGTTGATACTTCTTATGCGTATCATAATTTGGATCGCCCAGGAATGAGGACAGGTATTATTTATGAAGATAGAGACGTATTACGTTTGTGTCAGTTGACCATGTTATATGATCCTCAGACGCGTTTGGTTACGAATTTTGAGCTTACCGCCCTAACGAAGTGTGGGGCGGTGCGTAGTGCATTCCGTAAAATATAGGCTTTCCAAAAGATCTGTAAAGTTTTTATGTATAAGAGTGTGTAGTAGTTGGCTCTTGTAAAGAGCAATTTCTAGCGATTAAGTTTTTTGCGGGTTATTTAAGAATATGTTGAAAAAAACGATTTCATCAATGCTTTTAGTATTATTAGCTGGGGGTGTAACTACTGTCTTAGCTGCTGATGTGAAAGGCTCATCGGATCATCAGCTATTAAATCGGTTTCCTGGAGCAGAGATTCGTAGTTACTTGCAAAAAAATTACGATGCAGCGTCTTTGCCAAGAGCTAAGATTGATGATAGAAAAGCACCGAGTGAGCTGCTTGAGCTGGAAGGTAAGGTTACTAGTATCTCTTACAGAATCCCGGGTGAACACTCCGCCCTAGAAGTTTTTCGAAACTATGAAAAGGCACTGCAGCAAGGAGGTTTTGAAACATTGTTTGCTTGTCACGGTCCAGAAACATGTGGAACGGACATGATGCCTTTTATTTCTTTGGAGGGGCGTGTACGACCGCAAAGCTTTGGTGATGCTGTCTTTGGTAGTGCAAGTGAGCGGATTGTACTGTCGCGTCGTAGCGATGAAACAGGGGAGGTGCACGTGTTTCTACACGTAGTGGAGGATACTCCTAACAATAGAACGTATCTCTATCAGCAAATTATAGAAGGTACAGAGTTGGAGCTAGATCAAATAAAAACTCTCCAAGCTGATGAGTTGCAGCAATCACTTGAGCGTCACGGATATGTTGCTATTCCAGGTATTTACTTTGATAGCGCTAAAGCAGAGATTAAGCCGGAGTCTAGTGCGGCTTTGTCAGAAATGGCTAAATTACTGACCAGTAATGCTGGTCTGAAAGTGTATGTAGTAGGCCATACGGATAACCAAGGTTCACTTGATACAAATCTTGCATTGTCTCAGAGTAGAGCACAAGCGGTTGTTGAGGCTTTACGTGACTCGTATAGTATTGATGTGGCAAGGTTGGTTGCTAAAGGGGTAGCTTCTTTTTCGCCAGTAGCAAGTAATGCGCAGGAAGCTGGTCGCTCTCGCAATAGGCGGGTTGAGCTTGTTGTGCAATAGATAAAGCAATTGAATGGGCAGTAAATATATTTACTGCCCAATTAGATTCTTAGTGAGAATCTTGCATTTTACAACAGTTATTTTGGTTTGCTGTTACTGATTGAGTAGCTGCTTGAACGGTTTTTTCAAAGAGAACGTTTAGAGTTCGGTTGCTTGTTACTTGCGTGCATAAGCTTGTTAGCACACGTTGATTCATTGCATCGTCTAAAGCAAGATTTCACTTTTCAATGTCTCGGACGTGGAGGATAGGCGTTAATACAATGCCTAAGTTCTGTTCTTGAGCTTCAGCGAGTTGTTGATTTATGGCTTTACCTTGTAGATGCTCATTGTCAGGCAGTTTCCCGTATGGCGAACACCGAGACATAAAACGGCAGATGTAGCCAGTACCATGAAGATTTTTTATTTTTCATGTTGTTCTCTTTGAGTTTAGTTTAATCAACTATTGCTTAGTACAAGCTGTGCACTTGGTTTGCTCGTGGGTGACGTTAGGGACTAGGGTACGTTGCCGTACTATCAACAGTAGACAGTTAACGCAGAGTTGCAGACTTATTCTGCGTTAGAGGGAAAAGGGTGGTAATAGCTCCCTGAGTTGAAGAACAGAGAAGCCAAAGCACCCAATGCTATTAGTAATGTTAGGATCATCTTCGAGTTGATATTGATCTTGCGTCTACAGTGTCAAAACGAGCATTCCTTCAGGACATCTTGCGTTACCTTCTGCAGGTAACTTTGGGTCGTTAGCTCACCTGGTACCGACCGGGTGGGAGCATACTTGCTTAGAAGCCCCACACTGGCTGAATCTTCGCGAGTTCCGCGCGAACATGCGTGCACTCGAATTCATTTGTCAGCTCCAGGTCTGTCACCAAGCGTGTGCTTTCATCGTAGGCGATCGTCAATTTGCAATCACGGTCAAACGTACGCGTTCCGTAGACGATGCCTGTGGTCATGCCTGGGCGATCCTGGTTGTAGTACGCATAACTGTCCACTTCAACAGTACGGGCTTCTGTATAGGACGCATTCCACGTGTAAGCAGGATTCCCGTTCAGAACAGTGGCAACTGCGATATTGCGGCCGAAATAATCCACGAATTTGTCAACGGGTTCGCCACGAATCCTGGCCTTGTGTATCTGCATATTGACAGCACTGCCGAGCTGCGCGCAACCAGTCAATCCAACCACCAGTACCCCCGCGACTGTAGCCTTGAGCAAACGTTTCATAAACTACCTTTTTTATTGTTGAAATACCGAATCGCTTTGTGGTTGAAACTAATACGCGATCTACCAGACGCATCATTTCGTGGGGACTCGCTGTTTCTACTCAAAGCACCTGCTTATCTCGCAGGCAGAAAAGTATATCAGAGCTGTCGGTTTTGGTGGCGCATCGTTCGTGGATCTGCATAGGATGCGGTGCTTGTGGACTGTCCCCCTGCCAGACCACCTGACATGAGGGTACGCACGACCGAGATCCCCGCAAAGCAGACAAGTAGCGGTACCCACTGAACTTCTGCTTTTGGCCGATAGCCGAAGTAGCAGGGTGTCCAAATGGAATGGTGAGTTGTCCACGAAATATTGGAATGGGTATCCGGTGTTAGTCAAACAAGTTGACCGATATCTATGCAACCAACCTTATATTTTCATGTGGGATGTCGTGCTCCTTGGCCGGGTTAAGCCAGACTTCTTCAACCGGTTTCCAGTTACGGGCAGAATGATTCTTATAGCGCATGCTTAACCTGCTTGGCGGCCTCATAAACGGCTTTGCGGGATAGGCCGGTGTATATTGAGCATTCGGAACAGGGCCTCGGAGTACGGATTATGATCGCCGACCGAAGGCCGATCTTTGCTAACTCTGTGTTTGAGGCACGCCTTGTCAATGAGGATGGCTGCATGCTGTGCCGATTCATCAAGATGCACTTCCCAGCCGGTAATCAGGCGACTAAAAACATCAATAGTCATATACAAACGGTAAAACTGCCCGCGAAGAGCACTAGGCAGATAAGTGATATCCCACGACCAAACCTGATTGGGTGCCGTTGCGAACTAAGGGGGGCAGTGAGTGTGGAGAACCCGGGTTTTGTGGCTACGCAGCTTTACCGACTGGCTGCGGGCGCTGCCTTACCGCTGGTGCTTTGCGCTGGTGCACCGCATGACGGGCTTGTGAGCCAGATGCCGCAGAACTTTGTCATTGCTCCCGAAATCGAAGTTGGCTTGCAGCGTCTAGTGGAGTTGTATGAGCAGCTCACTCCGGCGTGTCTCAGCCGCTTGAACATATGCTATGCACCGCATGTGCCCTTTAAGGACCCTTTCAATGAAGTGCGCGGACAGGACGGTATTCGGCAAATCTTTGCGCATATGTTTACGATCGTGGATGTTCCTCGTTTTATAGTGACGGAGCAACTGGCGCAAGGGCAACGAGCGTTTTTGGCTTGGGAGTTCCACTTTCGTATGCGTCGCTGGCGCAAAAGTGTGCCGCAGTGCATTCGTGGAGGGACGTTCTTGCGGCTAAACGCTCAAGGCCTTGTGCTAGACCACCGTAATTATTGGAACAGCTGAAGAACTGTATGAAAAGCTACCTTTGCTCGGGAGGTGCGTGGCCTGGCTGCGCCGCGTAGGGTCTGCAACAGCTTCTTGCAAACTGTGAAGGCTGCATTGAGCGCTGTCTTTAGCCGGGGCGCCTATAACTTAAGTCGTGCACTTTATCAAAATCGATGTCGTACTGCTGGGCCTGCTCCTAGTCGGTTCCGCTGGCAGCAGCATGGGCTGCTCTCGACATTCACCTTCGATTAAACACACATCATATTGCACCAACCTCAAAATACAGATGCCATTGCTTTAAATTTGGATAAACGTCAGGGCAGTGTTTTTATAAAGCCTCAGCCTAGTCCGCACATTTGAGCTTTGATTCTAATTCACATCATTGATGAAACTGTGAGACTGGGCTCGATAAGGCAGTTGATGATTAGTTAAGATGTTGCGCATACTTTTATGCGCTTTTTTGAGTATGGTTTTTTTAATGGTGTTAGATGATTTGTGATATGCAAGTTATTGTTTTTTAAGATTAATAATTTCTTATTTATGACTGAGTGGGAATGATCCCGCGTCTGGCACACCCAGACATCTAATGGCATAGGAAGTCGAAAAGCCCGCGATAACGCGGGCTTTTTTGTGTGTTTTCAAAAGCTTCTTAAAATCTTGTGACTGTCACCTGATTTTGTTCAGAAGCGCTGCCAATTCGAGCAGATTCCCGGCTTTGTAATCCCATTGATCTGGTAGTGGTGCGTCAGTTTCTTTCGACGGATTAGCCCCTTGTTCGCGCGGGACGAAAGCTGTTTTTAGCCCGCACGAACGTGCACCTTCCAAGTCGTAGTCGTGAGCGGCGACTAGCATGGCCCGTTGAGGTGAGATGTTGAGCAGTTCGCAGGCATGGAGATAGGCCCGAGGGCTGGGCTTGTAGGACTGGGACATATCAGCACCAAAAATCATGTCCCATGGCAGGTGCGCATGTTTGGCCATATTGATCAGCAGCCGGGTATGTCCATCGGATAAGGGCGCAACGATGTAGTGTTCTTTTAATCGGGTGATGCCTTCCACAGCATCGGGCCAAGGGTCTAAGGTATGCCAAGCGTGATTGAGTATATTCAGCTCTTCGTGATCAAACTGGGAAGGGGGGAGATTGAGTTGTGCCAGGCAGGTTTCCAGATTCTCCCTATTGATGGTGTCCAGAGAGGTGAAGCTGCGTTGACCTTTACGGATCGGGTCAATAGCACGGTCATAGTGTCCGACCCATGTGTCGGTAAGAGCTCTTGCGTCAATATGGCTCATGTCGTGACGCTTCAGGAATGCTTCAACTTTATCCGTAATGCTGCCTCGCCAATCGACAACCGTACCCAAAATGTCAAAGAACAATACGTCAACATTCTTCATCTAGTAGTCTCCATTTTTCTGCGCTAAATGTCTGACTCAAGGCTTTGAGTCGGCTGGCCAGGCCTGCATCGCCGCCTCAATGATGCTCTTGAGCTTTTCTGGGGAGGCTCCGTCTCGAGCCTGGATGGACAAACCTTCCAGAACGGTCGTGTAGAAGGCTGCTAATTGGGCGATATCGGCGGACGGCGAGAGGTCTCCGTCTGTCACCCCACGGGCGAGTCGTTTTTGCAAAGCCCGCTCGCCCTCCAAGCGGTTCTGGGCCAGAAAAGCACGGACAGGCTGATTGTCAGGGGTGCCGAGCAGGGCCGACAAGACAATCATGCAGCCTCGGGGGCCTTCTGTAGTCGAATAGGCATGGGCATTGGCCTCGAGCATTGCCCTGACAGCGTCGCGGGCTGTTTTGGCATTTGCAAGGCTTTCAGTGGTAGCTCGACTCTCAAGACGATCGTACAACTGGACTGCTTCTTGAAAGAGCGCTTCCTTGCAGCCGAATGTCGCATACAGACTTGGTTTATTGACGCCCATGGCAGCGACAAGGTCCTGGATTGAAGTGCCCTCGTAGCCTTGTGCCCAAAAAACGCGCATGGCGGCCAGAAGAGCGGAGTCCCTGTCAAAGCGTCGAGGACGGCCCAGAGTTCGCTGCTCAGCGTTTTTTTCTATTTTATCTGCACTCATTCTTCGATGATCCGTAAACCTGCTGTCCCGATGATGATCAAGGCTAAAAAGAGAAGTTTGATGGCTGTCACCTGCTCGCCAAAAAACAATATGCCGACAACGGCAGCCCCCAATACGCCGATACTTACCCAGATTGCATAGGCAGTCCCCACAGGCAGATGCTTGAGCGACAGTCCCAGCAAGATGAGGCTTGTCATGGCAACAACGATGCCGATCAGGCCAGGCCAGAGCTTGGTGAAGCCATCGGCTTGTTTCAAAGCTAAAGCCCAGATTATTTCCAGCATGCCAGCAACGACTAATAATCCCCAAGCCTTGAGCATTTTTATTCCTTTATACGACACAGCTTGAACTTGAGCCTGCTATCGGGCTGTCGTTGCAACATGCGATGGAGCAGGGCAATGCTCCAAGCGATACACACGAATAAGCGTTAAGCGGTGAAACCACCGTCTACGGCCAGGGAGGCTCCGGTGATGAATTGGCTCTGGGCTTGTGCAAGATAGGCGACGGCGGCCGCAATCTCCTGCGGGTGTGCATATCGTTTGACGGCCATTAATTCCAGCTCTGCCTGAACTGCGGGTCCATTAGCGGGGTTCATGTCTGTGTCGGTCGAGCCGGGGTCAACGATATTGACGGTGATACCGCGTTCGCCGACCTCCCGCGCCAAGCCCTTGGTAAAACCTATAAGGGCAGATTTGCTCATGGCGTAGAGCGTTACGCCGCCATAGGGTACCCGTTGTGCGAAACAAGAACCGATGGAGATGATGCGTCCACCTGAGCCCATGTATGCAAGCGCGGCCTGAGAGGCGACAAATACGGCTCTTACGTGGATGGCCAAGGTGTCGTCGATTTCCTGGAGCGTGGCGCCTTCAATGGCACCGGCATAAAACACTCCCGCGCTATTGACGAGTATATCCAGCCGTCCTAGTTCCTGGACTGTCTGATTTACCGCCTCGCGTACCGCATGCGGGTCGCGGCTATCTGCTTTGAGGCTCAGAACCCGGCCAGTTTGGCCGTTCAGTTTGTTGGTCAAAACTTTGGCGGCCTGATCCGATGCAGAGTATGTGAAAGCAACGTCGGCCCCCTCTTGGGCGAGGCGTTGAACAATTGCAGCACCAATGCCGCGAGATCCTCCAGTTACGAGGGCGACTTTGCCATGAAATTGCATTGCTTATCCTTTTTTGTACCGATCGGTTAAAAAAATATAAATCCATTCGTTTGGTTTGGCAAGGATTTTGTACTGATCGTTTAAATAAGGTTCTGCAAGTAATGTTTCTGGCCTGGCTCTCCAGGGAAACGGCTTTCATCCGCTGTTATCCGCGAGCAGCTGGGGGAGGTGTGATGCAAGCTTGGCTGTTTTTCTACGTCTTGCTCTGGCCTGCGGGAAAAGCCTGTGCGGGCGCTCGAGCCAGCTCCATAAACGCCTGCAGATAGTCAATCACCGCCTCCGTTTCCCTCATCCCCAGGAAGATCTGCTTGGCGATCCCGTGCTTGCCTAACTTGACTGGCACAACATCCAGCTTCTCTGCATATTCTTCCACCAGCCATCGCGGCAGCGCGGCTACTCCACGTCCACTAGCCACCATCTGCATCATGATGTCTGTTGTCTCAATCGCCTTGTGGCGTCGGGGGGCGATGCCGGCGGGCAGCAGAAACTGGTTGTAGATATCCAGCCTGTCTATGTCCACCGGATAGGAGATCAGCACTTCCCGGTCCAGGTCTTTGGGTTTGGCATAGTCCACCTTGGCCAGTGCATGAGCTTTATTGACCACCAGCACCTGCTCGTAATCGAACACGGGCTCGAACTTCAGGCCTGGCTTGTAAAGTGGGTCTGGGGTGACCAGCAGATCAATCTCATAGCCAAACAGCGCGCCAATCCCGCCGAACTGGAATTTCTGCTTCACGTCCACGTCCACGTCTGGCCAGGCGCTGAGATACGGCGAGACGATCTTCAGCAGCCATTGATAGCAGGGGTGGCATTCCATGCCGATACGCAGTGATCCTCGCTCGCCTTGGGCGAACTGGCCCAGGCGTTCTTCGGCCAGATCCAGCTGCGGCAGGACGCGGTTGGCAACGGCCAGCAGATACTGCCCAGCTTGCGTCAATTGCAGGTTGCGGCCTTCGCGACGCCAGATTTCTGTGCCCAGTTGCTGCTCCAGTTTTCGCATGGTGTGGCTAAGGGCGGATTGGGTAACGTGCAGCACGGCAGCAGCGGCGGTCAGGGACCCTTGCTTGTCAACTTGCTGGACGACGGCCAGATGGATGCGCTCTAACATAATACGTGAATGATATTCATGGGTTGGTGAGATAAGACCATTTTACTTCATTGATTCGGCTTCCTACAATGCAAGTCATTCTTTAATCCACTGGCCTATTGAGAGCAGCACATGACGACGATTCATAATCTTGGCTTTCCGCGCATTGGCGCCAAACGGGAACTGAAGTTCGCTTTGGAGTCCTACTGGAAGGGCGAGTCTTCGCGTGACGAACTCAAGATGCTGGGCGCTCAACTGCGCCAGCGGCACTGGGAGAGCCAGGCCGGTCTGGACCTGGTGCCCGTTGGAGATTTCTCTTTTTACGATCAGGTGCTGGATGCCAGCTTCTTGCTGGGCAACCTGCCCGAGCGTGTGCAGGGCTTTCATGGTGACGAGCTGGATAACTATTTCCGCGTAGCACGGGGTCGTTCGGCCAAAGGTCTGGAAGATCACAGCGCCTGCTGCGGTGGCGTGGCTGCCGGTGAAATGACCAAATGGTTCGACACCAACTATCACTACATCGTCCCCGAATTTACGGCTGACACCCAGTTCAAGCTGGACGCCTCCCGTTTGTTGGAGCAGCTGGCTGAAGCCCAGGCGCAAGGCGTGAAAGCCAAGCCTGTGATTATTGGCCCCGTGACTTATCTGGCACTGGGCAAGGCCAAGGATGAATCCAACAAGCTGGCCTTGTTGGATCGCTTGCTGCCCGTGTATGTCCAATTGCTGGATACGCTGGCTAAAGCAGGCGTGGAGTGGGTGCAGATTGATGAGCCTATTCTGGTTACCGAACTGGATGCCGATTGGCAGCAAGCGTTCAAAACCGCTTATCAGCAACTGAAGGCTGCTGGCGTGAAGTTGCTGGTCGCGACTTACTTTGGTCAGCTGCTGGAAAATGCCGCTTTGGCCGCCAGCTTGCCTGTCGCCGGTTTGCATGTGGATGCCATCAATGATCGTGATGGCGTGGATGCACTGCTCAAGCTTTTGGGTGATGAGAAGGTCTTGTCCCTGGGCGTGATCAATGGTCGCAATATCTGGAAAACAGATTTGACCGCCGTGCTGGACTGGGTTGAGCCCATCGCCAAGCAACTGGGCGACCGTTTGTGGATTGCTCCTTCCTGCTCGCTGCTGCACGTGCCGGTTGATCTGGACAGCGAACAAAAGTTGGATGCTGATGTGAAGTCCTGGTTAGCCTTTGCTTTGCAAAAGCTGGGCGAACTACGGGTATTGGGTAAAGCCTTGAGCCAAGGTCGTGATGCCGTCAAGGCAGAACTGGCCGAGAACCTGGCCGCTTTGACTGCCCGTCGCAACTCGCCCCGGGTGAACAATCCTGCGGTGAAAGCAGCGGTGGCTCGTATTTCGGCCGAGCTGGGCAAGCGCAAGAGCGTTTACGCACAGCGTGCCTCCAAGCAAGCTGAATTCCTGAAGTTGCCCGCATTCCCCACCACGACGATTGGTTCTTTCCCGCAAACGGTAGAAATTCGCCGTGCTCGTAGCGAGTTCAAGGCCGGTCGTCTGGACGAAAACAGCTACCAGGCCGCCATGCGTGCCGAGATTGAGCGCAGCGTACGTGAGCAGGAAAAACTGGGTTTGGACGTGTTGGTGCACGGCGAAGCCGAGCGCAACGACATGGTCGAATACTTTGGTGAACAGCTGGACGGTTACGCATTCAGCCAATTCGGTTGGGTGCAGTCTTACGGTTCGCGCTGCGTTAAACCACCCATCCTGTTTGGTGACATCAGCCGTCCTCAAGCCATGACGGTGGAGTGGATCACCTACGCCCAGTCCCTGACCCAAAAACCCATGAAGGGCATGTTGACCGGCCCTGTGACGATTTTGAACTGGTCCTTTGTGCGTGATGATCAGCCTCGTTCGGCTTCTTGCCTGCAACTGGCGCTGGCCATTCGCGAAGAAGTGCTGGATCTGGAAAAGGCCGGTGTGCATGTGATTCAGATCGACGAAGCCGCCTTGCGTGAAGGCTTGCCACTGCGTAAATCGCAATGGCAAAGCTACCTGGACTGGGCCGTGGAAAGCTTCCGCATCACCGCCAACGGCGTGGGTGACGAGACGCAAATCCACACACACATGTGCTACTCGGAATTCAACGACATCATTTCCTCCATCGCTGATATGGATGCGGACGTGATCACCATTGAAACCAGCCGTTCGGACATGGAGTTGCTGGAAGCCTTCGAAAACTTCCAGTACCCCAACGAGATCGGCCCTGGCGTGTACGACATTCACTCGCCCAATATTCCGACCGAGCAGCACATTGTGAATTTGATGAAGAAAGCCGCCGAGCGCGTGCCAGCAGAACGTCTGTGGGTGAACCCCGACTGCGGTCTGAAGACACGCCAATGGGCTGAGGTGATTCCAGCTTTGACCAATATGGTGGCCGCAGCGAAAGCATTGCGGGCAAGTACCTGATCCGATCAGGAGTGAGTTTGGCGGAAGGTCCCGGCCAAATGCCGGGACTTTTTTTGAGGGCGATTCAACACTGTTTTCTGGCTTCACCAGGAAGAAGAGAGCAAGCAGTACAGCCCCCGAAGCAGATCCGACAAACAGTGCAACATATACATAAATAAGATGAATTTATTTTTCCAGATCAGTGGCTGGGCTGAAAATAAATTCGAGATTGAAATCAGAAATTAGGGCATACATAAAAATGAACAAAGAATTCGCGTTCAGCATCAAAAGCATCCGTTTTGATGAAAACTACCGTCCATCCGACAACACACGCATCACCACCAATTTTGCCAACTTGGCCCGTGGTGAAAGCCGTCAGCAAAACCTGCGCAATACCCTGAAGATGATCGACAATCGCTTCAACAATCTGGCCCATTGGGACAACCCGAATGGGGATCGTTACTCGGTTGAACTGGATATTGTGTCAGTTGATATTGATGTTGAAGGCAATGGCTCTACATTCCCTACCATCGAAATCCTGAAAACCAATATCGTTGACCACAAGGAAAACAAGCGTATTGAAGGGATTGTGGGCAACAACTTCTCTTCGTATGTGCGTGATTACGATTTCAGCGTGGTTCTGCTGGAGCACAACAAGAACAAAAATGGTTTCAGCGCTCCGGAAGGCTTTGGTGACTTGCATGGCAAGTTGTTCAAGGCTTTCGTGAACTCCACGCTGTATCAGGAAAACTTCAACAAATCCCCCGTGATTTGCCTGAGCGTGTCCAGCAGCAAGGTCTACCACCGTACAGGTAATCAGCATCCCGTATTGGGCGTTGAATACCAGCAAAATGAGTTCTCGCCGACCGATGAGTACTTCGCAAAAATGGGTCTGCAGGTTCGTTATTTCATGCCCCTAAATAGCGTTGCGCCGTTGGCTTTTTACTTCCGTGGCGATTTGCTCAGTGACTACACGAATCTGGAATTAATCAGTACCATCAGTACGATGGAGACATTCCAGAAAATCTATCGACCCGAGATTTACAATGCCAACTCGGCAGCAGGAATGCGCTATCAGCCCAGCCTGAAAAATGCGGATCATTCGGTTACGCAAATTGTCTACGATCGCGAAGAACGTAGCCGTCTGGCGGTTGAGCAGGGCCGGTTTACTGAAGAAAGTTTTATCAAGCCATACAAAGTGATTCTTGATCAATGGGCAGCCAGTTACGCGCTTTGATTCATCAAAAACAACAAGGTTATTTATTATGAAAAAATTGCTACCCACCTCCACCGCTGGCAGTTTGCCTAAACCCTCCTGGCTTGCTGAACCCGAGAAACTTTGGTCGCCCTGGAGACTGGAAGGTGAGGACCTGGTCGAAGGCAAGAAAGATGCACTGCGCTTGTCCTTGCAAGAACAATTGCATGCCGGTATCGACCTGATTAGCGACGGCGAACAAACCCGCCAGCACTTTGTCACCACCTTCATCGAGCATCTGGAAGGTGTGGATTTTGAAAAGCGCGAGACCGTGCGTATTCGTGACCGTTACGATGCCAGCGTGCCAACCGTTGTGGGTGCCGTGACTCGTCCCAAATCCGTGTTTGTGGATGATGCCAAATTCTTGCGTCAGCAAACCTCGCAGCCGATCAAATGGGCGCTGCCTGGCCCCATGACCATGATCGATACGCTGTACGACAACCACTACAAAAGCCGTGAAAAACTGGCTTGGGAATTTGCCAAGATCCTGAACCAGGAAGCCAAAGAGCTGGAAGCCGCAGGCGTGGATATCATCCAGTTTGACGAGCCCGCTTTTAACGTGTTCTTTGACGAGGTGAACGACTGGGGTATTGCTACTCTGGAACGTGCCATCGAAGGTCTGAAATGCGAAACCGCCGTGCACATTTGCTACGGCTACGGCATCAAGGCCAACACGGACTGGAAAAAGACTCTGGGTTCGGAATGGCGGCAGTACGAAGAGTCCTTCCCGAAGCTGCAGCAATCCAAGATCGACATCATTTCTCTGGAATGCCAGAACTCCCACGTTCCCATGGATTTGATCGAACTGATCCGTGGCAAGAAAGTGATGGTTGGTGCCATTGACGTGGCCACCAACGTGATTGAAACCGCTGACGAAGTGGCCAACACACTGCGCAAGGCGCTGAAGTTTGTGGACGCTGACAAGCTGTACCCCTCCACCAACTGCGGTATGGCACCTTTGCCACGCGCCGTGTCTCGTGGCAAGCTGCACGCCCTGAGCGCCGGTGCTGAAATCGTTCGTAAGGAACTGTCGGCCTGATAGGCTTGATACCTGCACGCTAGCGAGTTCAGGCTGCCCCCAGCAAACAGTATTGATGGTTTCGCCATCGCTGTTGCTGGGGGCAGTTTTATTGGCGCTGCTGATTTTGTCGCTTCAAATAACAGATGCTCCCAAGCAACCTGCAAGCTCAGTAGGTGAGTCTTCTGACAGCTCTGGCCAAAGAAATTCTTGTCCACCACAAAGAAATGAATTAGGATTCACTCATGTAATGAATCAGAGTTCACTTCTTTATGGCCTATCGTCAAACTCCCGCCGTTGAAGCCCGTCTGCAAGACAATCGCAGCCGTATTCTGGAAGCGGCTCGCGTTTTGGTCAGTGAAGGTGGCTGGCAGGAAGCGCAGGTAGCCAGTGTGGCGGCCGCAGCCGGTATTGCCACGGGGACGGTCTATCGTTACTTCCCCTCCAAGGCCGAGCTGTTCGCGGAAGTTCTGTCGCTGGTGTCCCAGCGTGAGGTTGATGTGCTCACGGACATTGCGCAGGCGGATGGTTCTTCCATGCTGCGCCTGCATGCCGCTGTCTCCACGTTCGTGAAGCGTGCCATGCGTAATCCTCGATTGGCCTATGCCTTGATTGCCGAGCCTTGCGATAAGGAAATCGACGCGGCTCGTCTGGTGTATCGCGCCGCGATCAGCCAGGTCATCCACTCCCTTGTTTCCACAGGTCAGGGCGCTCAGGAAATGCGCCAGGATGTGCAGCCCGATATTGCGGCGACTGTCATTGTGGGCGGTTTCATGGAAGGGCTGATTGGCCCGCTTTCTCCTTTAAGCCGTCAGCAGCACGATGGTACGGACAGTTACCAGCGCCAAGTGGCCGCGCTGGCTGACCAGATTGCCCAGATGGCGTGCGCCAGCGTGGCAGTCCTTTCTGCCACTCCTTAGAAAAACAGTTCGGAGACAACCATGAACCAAGCGCTTCCCTCCAGCATTTTGAATGCGCCCGAGGACCGTTACAGCACGCATCAGGTTTTGAATCAGGCTCTGCCCGCCAGTGGTTTCAATGCTTTTACGGGAGATCAGGTTTTAACTGAGGCCATTCGCCGCGAAACCCCTTGGGCTGCATCGCGTTGTCAGGCCTTGGGGGCGGTGGCTGGTGATGAAAATGTTCAGGAGTTGGCCCGTTTGGCGAACCGTCATATCCCTGAACTTAAAACGCATGATCGTTTCGGCAACCGGATTGATTGGCTGGAATTTCACCCCAGCTGGCATGAGTTGATGACCCTGGCCTGGCAGCACGAGGTGCCGAATTTAAGCTGGCGTACGCAAGAGAAAAACGGCCACTTCGCTCGTGCGGTCTTGTCCTATCTGTGGAATCAGGTGGAGCATGGTACGGGCTGCCCGACCGGCATGGCGTATGCGGCGTATGCCGGTTTCGAGGCTGAACCTGCTTTGGCGATCTGGGCGGACAAGCTCAAAGGGACGCGCTACGAATACAGTCGTCGCGAAGTGGGGGACAAGCCCTCGGTGGTCATTGGCTATGCGATGACAGAAAAGCAGGGCGGTTCAGATCTGCGCGAGACGCAGACTACTGCGCGCTTCTCCCATAGCGCGGATTATCACGGCGCTACGGCGCATTGGTATGAGCTGACGGGGCATAAGTGGTTTTGCTCAGTGCCGCAGTCTGATGGTTTTTTTACGTTGGCTAAAGTCAATGGCGGTGTTACCTGTTTCTTCTTGCCCCGTACCTTGCCGGACGGCAGCTATAACCGCTTTTTTGTACAACGCTTGAAGGACAAGGCGGGTAATCGTTCCAACGCGTCCAGTGAAGTGGAATATGCGGGTACGCTGGCAATTCGCGTTGGGGAAGAAGGGCGCGGTATTCGGGAAATTCTGTCGCACTCGCATTTGACGCGTCTGGATTTTGCTATTGGCTCGGCGGGTTTGATGCGGCAGGCGCTGACCTTGGCCCTGCGTCACACGACATCACGCAAGGCTTTTGGAACCTCCATTGCCGATCGGCCCATGATGAGCAATGTGCTGGCGGATATGACGGTAGAAGTGGAAGCGGCAACCTTGATGTCCTTACGCGTGGCCAAGGCCACTGATCTGATGCAAAGCAGTGAACACGAAAGGCTGCTGGCTCGGGTGGCCACGCCTGCGGCTAAGTACTTCAATTGCTCGCGTGCACCCTCCATTGCGAATGAGGCTTTGCAATGTCACGGCGGCAATGGTTTTATTGAAGAAAACCCCATGGCCCGTGTGTATCGAGAGGCCCCCTTGAACAGTGTTTGGGAGGGGACGGCGAATATGATGTGCATGGATGTGCGGCGCGCCATGATCAGAGATCCGCTTACGGTGGAGGCGGTTTTCAATGAAATCAGACCCTTGGCTGGGCAAGACAAGCGATTCGATGCACTGGTACAGCACACTGAGCGTTTGGTTCGGGCGGCAATCGAGGATGAGTTTCTGGCCCGCCCCATGACCGAAGCCGTCGCCCGCGTCTTGCAGGCGGCCGAGCTGCTGCGCTATAGCTCTCAAGAAGTGGCGGATGTGTTTTTAAGTACGCGTTGCGGCGGGGAAGTGGGAGCTTGGGGAGCGCATTACGGTACCTTGGGAACGATGGCATCTTCGTCAGTCGCGCAGAAAATTATGCGCAGAGCGATGGTGACAGATTGATTTGTGCTGTTCGCAGAGCCTGGAGGGAGCAGGGGCTATCTGGATCAAGTCCGGGATAGCCCTTGTTCTTTGGAGTCCGACGGCTTTGCACGTAATGCAGCGTCAGTCTTACGCTGCTGTGCAGACCCTTAATCGGTGTCCATCCGGGTCCAGTGCAACGAATGTGCGCCCAAAAACGGCTGTCATGGGCTCTTGCTCTATGGTGATACCCGCTGTCACCCAGGTTTGATACAGCTGATCAACAGCCGCATCATCGTCCACTAAAAAAGAAAGCTCGGAGCGATGCCCAGTTCCGGATGAGACAAAGCTGGCTGCTTGGGTAGACCACAAACCCAAGGTCAGGCCCTTGTTCAGTTCAAACGCGACATAGGTGGGGAAGGATTCAGCGGGCGCTTTTTGAAGCAGCTTTTCATAGAAAAGGCTGCTGGCGGCGGGGTCTTGGACATAGAGCAGCAAAAGGTTTGGGTGATTCATGATCGCTCCAACAAGGTGATTGAGCAGATCATTATGGGTGACCATGCTGCCAAAAAATGGCAGTATCTGGCATGGCCCGAGCAGAACGACTTCTTTCCCTTTTACAAGTGCTACGCCGACACAAGCGCCCGGTGAGTGGTGCGCGGCTGGCCCAAGAGTTGGGTGTCAGCATTCGGACCTTGTATAGGGACATTGCTTCCTTGCAGGCGCAAGGTGCCGATATAGAAGGGGAGCCGGGAGTCGGTTATGTGCTGCGACCTAGTTTCATGCTGCCACCCTTGATGTTTTCTCAAGCAGAGCTGGAGGCCTTGATACTGGGTTTTCGCTGGGTAGAAAAGTTTGCGGACGAGCCGCTGACCAAAGCGGCTGGCGATGCCATGGCCAAGATCTCTGCGGTCTTGCCCGATAGCTTGAGAGACGGCCTGGACAGCACCGCTTTACGGGTTGGGCCTAGAGTGATTCAGGATGCTGAGCTTGTTGATCTCGGCATTGCGCGTACAGCGATTCGTTTGCAGCGCAAGCTGCGCATCACTTATATAGACGGGGCAGACCAGGAATCGGAGAGAGTGATCTGGCCTTTTTCCTTGGGCTACTTTCAGCACTTCCGGATTCTGGTGGGTTGGTGCGAATTGAAAGGGGACTTCCGGCATTTCCGGACGGACAGGATACAGGGCTTGGTCTGTCTGGAGGAGTCTTATCCCCGACATCGGGCTGATTTGTTCAAGCAGTGGCGGGCAACACAAACAGAGCTAAGCTACGTGCCTGACACCTGACACCTGACACCAGACTCCAGACTCCAGACTCCTGTGACCTTGCTTTGTGAAAACCAGTTTCTCTGTCCTGGTCGTCAAGCCCTCCTTGTAAGAGGGTTTTTTCTTGGTCAATTATTGTTATGTTATAACATATCAGAATTGACAGAAGTCCTCTGCAAGGAACTGCCCATTGATGCCTCAAGGAAGAAGAGAAATGACGATGACCCTCGATAACACGCCAGTCGATCCCGCAGCCCGCATTCCCGTAACAGTTTTGTCCGGTTTTCTGGGGGCGGGCAAGACGACTTTGCTGAACCACATCCTGAACAATCGCGAAGGCCGCCGCGTGGCCGTCATCGTGAACGATATGAGCGAGGTCAATATTGATGCCGCTTTGGTTCGTGACGGTGGTGCCGAGCTATCGCGCACCGATGAAAAGCTGGTGGAAATGAGCAACGGCTGTATTTGCTGCACCTTGCGCGAGGACTTGTTGTTGGAGGTGGACCGTCTGGCCAAAGAAGGGCGTTTTGATCAGTTGGTCATTGAATCCACCGGCATTTCAGAGCCACTGCCCGTGGCTGAAACGTTCACCTTTGAGGGCGAGGATGGCCGTTGCCTGGGTGAAGTCGCGCGCTTGGATACTATGGTCACGGTAGTGGACGCCTTTAACTTCCTGCGCGATTACAGCTCGCAAGACAGCATCCAGTCCCGTGGCGAATCCTTGGGTGAAGAAGACGCGCGTACTGTTGTGGATCTGTTAATTGAGCAGATCGAGTTCTGTGATGTGCTGGTTCTGAACAAGATTGATTTGATCAGCGAGCCAGAACGCGAGCGCCTGATGGCCATTCTGAACAGTCTGAATCCTCGTGCTCGTATTGAAACAGCCGAGTTCGGCCAGGTGCCCTTGGACCGCGTTCTGAACACCGGCTTGTTCGATTTTGAAGAGGCTTCCAAGGCCCCAGGCTGGCTGCAGGAATTGCGTGGCACTCATACCCCGGAAACCGAAGAGTACGGCATAGGCAATTTTGTTTATCGTGCACGCCGCCCATTCCACCCGCAGCGTTTCAAGGAACTGGTCGAAAGTGAATGGCCTGGGGTGGTGCGCTCCAAAGGCTTTTTCTGGTTGGCAAATTTCCCCACTCTGGCGGGCTCCTGGTCCCAGGCTGGTGCGGTGGCTCGCTATCACGTGGCGGGGTACTGGTGGGCATCCATGCCGCCTGAGCGTTGGCCGGAGGATCCCGAAGCGGTAGCGCTGATCAAGGAGAAATGGGATGAGCGGGTTGGGGACGCGCGTCAGGAGCTGGTTCTGATTGGCATGGATATGGACGAGGCCGCATTGCGCGCCCGTTTCGATGCCTGCCTGTTAAACGATGAAGAAATGGCCAGCGGCCCCAGCACCTGGACCACATGGACGAATCCGTTTTCAGACTGGCCTTGATGGAATTGAGGTCTTGCCAAGTCCCTGTCGGCCAGAGCAAGACCTTTTGATTGGATGTTGAGTATGACTGTTGTACTTCCCGACCCGGCTCTGAACGATTCCAGCTATGGTCTGACTCCGCTTTCCTGGGTGGGCATGGAGGAAATCGACTTACCCATTACCGTGGTCGAACCGGGCTATACGCGCCAACTTCATGCGCGTGTGGATGCCCAGGTGGATTTGCCGCTGGCGCATGTGAAAGGGATACATATGTCCAGGCTGTACCGCTTGCTGAATGATGTGCCACCAGAGCAAGCCTTGTCACCGTTGGAGTTGCGACGTCTTTTACAAAGCATGGTGGATAGCCAGGAGGACTGCGGTACGCGCAGTGCGCGCTTGGGTTTCAGCTTTGATTTACTGGTGCGACGGCCTGCCTTGGTGACGCAGAAGCTGGCAGGCTGGAAGTCCTATCCCGTCGTGCTGGAAGCCAGACTTTTGGACGGTATCTTTGTGTGCAAGGTGCAGGTTCAGATTGGCTATTCGTCGACCTGTCCTTGTTCGGCTGCGCTGGCTCGGCAGTTGATTGAACAGGGCTTTATGCAGGCCTTTGGAAAGCAGCCTGTCTTGCACGCTGATGAGGTAGCTGCCTGGCTGCATAAGCACGCCAGTCTGGCCACTGCACATAGCCAGCGCAGTCAGGCTCTGGTTCAGGTTGAAGTAGCGGAAGATAGCGAGAATTTTGGGTTTTTAGCCTTGATTGATCGTGTTGAAAAGGCACTGGCAACACCCTTGCAAACCGCCGTCAAACGGGCCGACGAGCAGGCCTTTGCGGCCTTGAATGGCCAGAACCTGATGTTTGTGGAGGACGCAGCGCGTCGTATAGAAGCGGCCTTGGCGGGCTATCAGAACCCTGGTATTCAGGTCCGCCATCTGGAGAGCCTGCATCCCCATGACGCGGTGGCGTTCAAGACTCCTTTGTCAGCAGAGATGTCTCTTTCAGGGCTTAAGGAAGGCGTGGTGCTATGAGTGTTTTAGCCCTTATTGATCCTTGCCACACACAGCGGCAACATCAAACTTTCTTGCTGCTGGAGCAGGCCAGCAAGATCACGATCAGCCCGTCTGACCTGATGCTTCGCTCCCGTCTTTCGGAGCGGCGATGAAAGCCTTTCTTGTCTCTGTCCTGGTCCTGCTGGTTCGCGGCTACCAACTTTTTATCAGCCCATTGCTGGGGCCACGCTGCCGTTTTTATCCGACTTGTTCTCAGTATGCGATTCAGGCTTTGCGAACGCATGGCCCCTTCAAAGGAACCTGGCTGGCCGCACGGCGTATTGTCCGTTGCCACCCTTGGTATCCGGGCGGGCACGACCCTGTTCCGGCTCTTGGTGATCAGGACAGCCACACATCCAAGCATTCAGGAGACGGCCGTGGATAAGGGAGCCGCGCAAGAGCCCATAGCCCAAGTCCAGCAATCCATTGTGGACAGCTTCCAGTGCCTGGGTAACTGGATGGCGCGCTACGAATATCTGATTGATCTGGGACGCTCCTTGCCGGACTTCCCGGACAAATGGCGTACGGAGGCGAACCGCTTGCACGGCTGTCAGGCACAGGTCTGGATGGTCGCTGAATTGCGTGATCACAGCTTGTTTTTTCAGGCTCGTAGTGATTCCGCCATTGTCACGGGCTTGTTGGCTTTATTGATGAAGGTGTATTCGGGGCGTCCGCCTGAAGAAATCATCTCCCATCCCCCCGACTTTTTACGGGCAATTGAACTGGAGCAGCACTTGTCACCGAATCGCGCCAATGGCCTGTTTCACATGATGGAGCGGATTCGTTTGACGGCACAAGACGCTCTGGATGCGGAAGTTGTAAAGGCAAAACCATGACGCTAGAAACCCCGAAGGTTCCTACCTCCCGAACCGCAGAGACGACCAAGCAGCATGATCTGCGTCATGCCGATTTGCTGCTCTGTGGCGGCACGGTGCTCACACCTAACGGTGCCGAGCGCATCGACATCGCCTGTGTACAAGGCCGGATTATGGCTCTTGGTGATTTGCGGCCCGGCTGGAGTGCAGACTGTGTGCTGGACCTTACGGGGTTGCACGTATTGCCAGGGGTGATCGACAGTCAGGTGCATTTCAGAGAGCCAGGGCTGGAGCATAAGGAGAATCTGGAGGCGGGTACACGGGGCGCGGTCCTGGGCGGGGTGACTGCGGTTTTCGAGATGCCTAATACCCATCCCTTGACCTTGGGAGCTGCCGATTTGCAAGCCAAGCTGGATGCCGCCCAAGGCCGCAGCTGGTGTGATCACGCCTTTTATATTGGTGGCTCGGCCTTGAATGCCGAGTCTTTGCAGGAACTGGAGCAGCTCCCAGGTTGTGCAGGCATCAAGGTCTTTATGGGCAGTTCCTTTGGAGACCTATTAGCGGATGAGGACGAAGTCCTGCGCCGCATCTTGCGTCATGGCCACAGACGAATGGCGGTGCATGCGGAGGACGAGGCCAGGCTGCGTGAACGCAAACATATCGCTCTGGATAGTGGTGACGTGCGCCAACACCCCGTTTGGCGTGATGTGGAAAGTGCCTTGAAGGCCACCCAACGCATTGTTCGTCTGGCGGCAGAGGTGAATCGCCGTTTGCATGTGCTGCATGTGTCTACCGCAGAGGAAATGCAGTTTCTGGCCGCACACAAACACCGAGTGACAGTAGAAGTGACCCCGCATCATTTAAGCCTGCAAGCCCCGGAATGCTACGAGCGTCTGGGCAGTCTGGCGCAAATGAATCCGCCGGTGCGCGAGCAAGCCCATCAGGACGCGCTATGGCAGGCGATCCGCTCGGGTGTGGTGGATGTTATCGGCAGCGATCATGCGCCCCATACCTTGTTGGAAAAATCCCAGGCCTATCCCGCTTCACCCAGCGGCATGACTGGCGTGCAAACCTTGCTGCCCGTGATGTTGAACCATGTCCATGCAGGCCGTTTAAGCCTGCAACGGCTGGTGGATTTGACCAGTGCCGGGCCTGCCCGGATTTTTGGTCTGGAAGGCAAGGGACGCATTGCTGTGGGCTTTGATGCGGATTTCAGCATCGTGGATTTGAAGGCGCGCCGCCGTATCCGCAATGACTGGATTGCCAGCGTCAGTGGCTGGTCTCCCTACGATGGCATGCCGGTTGTGGGTTGGCCGATTCACACCATTGTTCATGGCCATTGTGTTGTTCGTGATGAAGCCTTGGCAGGGCAGGCGCAAGGCAGGCCGCTGCGTTTTCTGGAAGTCCCTTAGCCGCCAATTCAGCAAGGAGTGCGCCATGACGGATTCAAAAGAGCTTAAAGAGCGTGGCCTGAAGGTGACCACCGCTCGTATCCAGATTCTTGAGATTTTTCAGGCCCCCGGTATTCGTCATTTGACGGCGGACGATGTGTATCGCCAATTGATCCGACAAGGCAGCGAGATTGGTCTGGCGACCGTCTATCGCGTGCTGACTCAATTGCAACAGGCAGGCTTGTTAAAGCAGGTTTATTTCGAATCCGGCCGGGCGCTCTATGAGCTGGATGACGGCGAGCATCATGATCACCTGATCTGCACGGACTGCGGGCGTGTGCAGGAATTTCATGACAAGGCTATCGAGCAGCGACAGAAAGCGATTGCTCAAGAACGGGGTTTTCAGATTCTGGAACATAGCCATGTGCTGTATGGCCGTTGCCTGAAACCCGACTGCGAATATCGCCCGGAACCCATGATGACAAGGAAGAAACGTGAAGACTAAAGGACAAGACACAAGGTCTGCTGAAAATACGGCAGTACAAATGAGCCGCCGAATTTCGGTAGAGCAAGTGGAAGAGGGTCACGAACTGGCCCCCAAGTTTGACGAGCATGGCCTGATTGCCTGCATCACGACAGACGCTAATAATGGCGAGGTCTTGATGCTGGGTTACATGAACCGGGAAGCCCTGGAAAAAACCATACAGACAGGTGAAGCCCATTACTGGAGCCGCTCGCGTCAAATGCTCTGGCATAAAGGTGCCAGCAGTGGACTGGTGCAGACGGTAGAGGAAATGCGTATCGACGACGACCAGGACGCCGTGTGGCTACGTGTGCGGGTAGCCGGTTCCGGGGCCAGTTGCCACGTGGGCTATTACTCCTGTTTCTACAGACAAGTGCCGGTTGGTGCTGAACATAGCAAGGATCAGAATCTGGTCTTTGTGGAGTCCGCCAAGACCTTTGATCCCCAAGAAGTGTATGGGGATGTGCCCAATCCTACTGTGCTTTAGCGCTTGTTACTGCGTGTGAGGATCGATGAGTTCTGGCTTGGCCTGAGAACACCGGGGTTTTATAGGAAAGCGCTAAAAAGCCGAGCATTTCTGCTCGGCGTCTTTTCTTGTTTTCAGCTGGGTGCAGCGTTCAAATTAGTACCTGAACGAACCAGTACACTTTTGTTAGGCCTTGGCCAAGGCCCCCAGCTTTTTCTGACTGTTCGAGCGCCAGAATGAGTAGCTCAGCCCCAGAATCAGCAAGATGCACGCAATGATAAAGACCATGCTGATCGGGCGCTCCAGGAAGATCATCGGATCACCACGTGACAGCAGCAGGGCGCGGCGGAAGTTTTCTTCTACCATCGGTCCCAAGACAAAGCCCAGCAGCAAGGGGGCCGCCTCAAAGCGCAGGCGCATGAAGAAGTAACCCAGCACCCCAAACAGCAGCACGATATTCACATCGAACAGGTTGTTGTTGGTGCTATAGACACCCACGCACACAAAGAACAAGGCAGCGGGGTACAGGTACTTGAAGGGCACGGACAGCAGGCGCACCCACATGCCGATCAAGGGCAGGTTCAGCACCAGCAGCAGGATGTTGCCCACCCAGAAACTGGCGATCAGGCCCCAGAACATATCGGCGTGCTCGACCACCATTTGCGGGCCAGGCTGGATGCCGTGAATGATCAGCGCGCCCAGCATCAAGGCCATGACCGGGTCGCCGGGAATGCCCAGGCTCAGGGTAGGAATGAAGCTGGTCTGGGTAGAGGCACTGGTGGCGGCTTCGGGCGAAGCAATGCCCTCAATCGCACCACGTCCAAAGCGCTCGGGGTTCTTGGCAACTTTCTTTTCCGTGGCGTAGGCAATGAAAGACGCAATGGTCGGGCCTGTGCCGGGCAGAATCCCGAAAGCTGCACCAATGGCAGTACCGCGCACCAGAGCGCCTTTGGATTGTTTGATATCGCCTTTTTCCGGACGCAGGGAGCGGGTGGAAACTTTACCAATGGCCTTGGTGTGGCCGCTATTGATCCGGTTGATGTTCTTCAGGAAGTCCGCAATACCGAACAGCCCCATGGCCAGCGCCACAATCTGCAAGCCGTCCTGCAGTTCCGGGATATTGAAGTCAAAGCGCGAGACACCACTGTTCACGTCTGTACCGACCACACCAAAGATCAAGCCCATGACGACCATGGCCACGCCCTTGATGGCAGAACCTTTGGCCAGGGTGGCACCAGCCAGCAGGCCCAGCATCATCATGGAAAAGTATTCAGCCGGGCCGAACTTGAAGGCGATATCGACCAAAGCGGGCGAGAACAGAATCATGGCCAGAATGCCGATGGTGGCGCCAAAAAAGGAGGACAACATCAACATGAACAGGGCCGACCCGGCCTTGCCGTTACGAGCCATGGGGTTGCCGTCCAGACACGCCACCGCGTGCGAGGCGGTACCGGGCAGGTTCAACATGATGGAGGTAATGCCGCCGCCGTACTGGGAACCGTAGTAAATACCGGCCAGCATGATCAGGGCGGCGGTAGGGGTCATGGCGTAGGTCAGGGGCAGCAGGATGGAGATGGCTGCCAGCACCCCCATGCCGGGCAGCACCCCGATCAGGTTCCCCATGAACACGCCAAACACGGCCCACATCAGGTTGTCCAGTTGAAAGGCAACGCTAAAGCCGTGCATCAGGTTAGATAGAATTTCCATGGCTTAGCCCCAAGTGAACAGGGGGAATTGCAGCTCCAGCCCCCAGGAGAAAATAACCACACCCAGCAGCGTCACAAAAATGGACAGCAGCAGGGCAGTGAGCCAGGAATGTTCTTTGTCGCCCATGGCAGAGATGAACACCAGGGCAAAGGTGGCGGGAACCAGTCCGCCGTAGCGACCCAGAATAATGAAGGCGATGATGCCGCTCACAATCGCCAGCCAGCCACGCCATTGCGGCGGGCCGTAGTCTTCTTCCTGCTCATCGTCGTGTGCGGCGGTCTCTACAAACAGGTACAGCGCGCCCAGCACAATCATCACGATGCCCAGCAGAAACGGGAAGTAGCCCGGTCCCATGCGGGCCATGGTGCCCAGGGAGTATTTCTGTCCCATCAGGACGGTAAATACGCCCACCCCCACCATCAGGCCGGCTGAATAATATTTTTGTCTGCTCATGAATCTCCTCATTCCCCTAAAGCAAGCATGATTTTTATAAACCCTGAAAAGAGCAATTAAAAATGAGGCTAGCTTAGCGGAGCAGGAGATGGCTTAGGGTGACAGTTTCATTACCTTTTGGTCATGTTTGAATGGGCTGGTAAGGCTTAAACAGGCAGCACAATGGTGACTTTCAAACCGGATACCCCTTTGGAGAAAATCAGCTCGCCCCGGTGTAATTCAATAATGGCGGCAACACTGGTTAATCCCAATCCAAAACCTTCGCTGTCATTATTGAATCGATAAAAATACTTGCCCAAATTTTCGTATTCGCTTTCCGGTAATCCGGGGCCGTCATCTTCCACAATGATGGCGATTTTATTGTCAAAGCGTTTTTTAATTTCAACACTGGCATGGGAATGGGCGTATTTAACGGCGTTATCCACCAGATTGGCTAAAGCGCTGGCTAATAAATTGCTGTCACCATTAATAATGACCCTATCGATTTTCTTTTTCTGCAACGTGACGCCTTTTTCTTCAGCGAAGAAGCTGTACAGGTCCAGCACGTCCTCGGCAATCACTTCCAGATTGCAGGCCTTAAAGTTCTGTCTTTGCACACCGGCATTCAGTTCGGCAATTTGCAACAACTTGCCCAGCAGGACACTCAGGTTTTCTACTTCTTCAATCGCGTCTTGCTGTGCCTCCCGGACATGGGGCGGGACGCCGGGCAGGTTCTGGGTCTCGCGCAGCTTGCCAACAATACGGGTTAGTGGAGTGCGGATATTGTGGGCCACGGTATCGGAGATATGCCGTGCGCCTTGCATCAGGCTCTCGATCTTGTCCAGCATGCGGTTGATGTCGTGGTGGATCAGGCCAAAAACGTCCTCGCTCTCGGAGGTGATGCGCTTGGAAATGTCGCCCGCGCCCACTTGTTCGGTCAGCAAGCGGATGCGGCCCACGCGGTATTTCAGCTCATTGCTGAATACATAGGCCCCCAGAATCACCAGCATCAAGGCCAGAATCATGGAGGTGACGATGATGCGGCTGAGCATGGCACGCAGCTCGATCAAGGTGCCCAGCTCGTGGCCGACCACCAGGGTTTCGCCGCCAGACAGCTTGGTGACGCGGACATTGCCTTCGGACAGGGCGTCGATATGCTTGATCTGCACTTCCACCACTTGTCGTTCGGGCAGATTGTCCAGACCGGGAATTTCGCTGATATTGCCCACCAGGGTGTGGTTGAATTCATCCAGCAGCAGATAGATTTCCTGGCCCGAATCAATCCGGTCTGACAGGGTCAGCTCGATCATGCGCAGGATCTCTTCGCGCCCGCCCACTTCGTAGGCAATACTAAGCCGCTGCACGGCGACGTTAATCTGCCGCAGGTGCTCGTCGCGCAAGGCCCCAAACACCTGAACATAGAAAAAGCCGATTAAAAACAGCGTGGTGAAGATGGCCAGGATGCTGTAGTTCAGGGTCAGCCGGAAGGAGGTGGACTCCCACAGGCGTTTGATGAATTCAATCATCGCAGCGCTTTAGCTTGAATCCGTCGATGCTGTCCTTGTCGCTCAGTACATAGCCACGGCCACGCACGGTATGGATCAGGGGCGTCGCGCCTTCCTTGTCCACTTTGCGCCGCAAACGGCTGACCAGCACATCAATGACATTGGATTGCGGGTCAAAGTTATAGCCCCAGACCACTTCCAGCAGCATGGTGCGGGTAACGATCTTGTGGCTATTCATCAGCAGGTAGGACAGCAGCTTGATTTCGCGTGGTTGCAACTCCAGCACCTCGTCCCCACGGGAGATTTTCTGGTTGCGGATATTCATGACCAGATCATCCACCTGCAAATTCTTGATTTCCGCACTGTCACTGCTGCGGCGTATCAGGGCATGCAAGCGGGCGGCTAATTCCTGAAAGGAAAAAGGCTTGATTAAATAATCATCGCCACCGGCTTTTAAACCATCCACTTTATCGTCCACGCCGGATAAAGCGCTTAATACCAATACAGGAACTTTTTTACCTAAAGATCGCAAGGTAAAAAGAATGGAAAGACCATCAACATTGTTGGGTAACATGCGATCAAGAATAATCACATCCCATACATCTTTCATGGCATTTTCCAAACCGGAAACGCCATCATGACTGGCCACCACCGAATAACCCAGCTCGGATAAGCCATTCACTAAATACCGGGCGTTTTCCCGGTCATCTTCAATCAGTAAACAATTCCACATTTGGCTTCCCGGAGCTTTATGAGCTGGCAGACTCATCCATTAAAGAAATGGATTGATCAAAAAGGCTGATGCCGACTATGAGGCGAACATGACAAAACGGTAATGTTTGATGTCAGGAAATATAAAAATTACTTCATCCTGTTAAACCCGTTTGTGCTCTGAATTATAGGAGTAATTAGTCAGCACATTATTCTAGTAAAAATTCCGGGGCTGTCGGGCTGAAAATCTAGAACTGCACCGGGAGCCTGTCCTTTCAGAGGCTTGTAGGCCCGGCTGAACGTCGCCTGCAAGGTGTAGCCTAAACGCTGGGCGAAGGCGACGTGGGACAGGTAGGATTGGCTTGCTAAATGCAGGGTCGGCCCTATTTCTGGGTTTACGGTGTCCTTATAGGCTCTGTCTGCGGCCACAAAGCATGGAAGTGATGGACCGGACCTTGCCCCAGGCCGATCTGCAATTGATCAGCCGCGGCCAAAGCGCCATTCAGGTATTCCTTGGCCAAACCCACCGCAGTTGGCACGCTGCGGCCCGGTAGCAGCGCGGCAATGGCGGAGGATAGTGAGCAGCCCGTGCCATGCGTGTTGCGTGTCGGGATGCGGGGCGACTGAAAAACATGGCTTTGCCCCTGGCCTTGCAGCAAATCCACACTGTCCGGGCCGTCCAGATGGCCGCCCTTGAGCAGCACCCACTCAGGGCCCAGCAAGCACAGTTCGCTTAAGGTGCTGTGCATCTCTTGCAGCGAGGCGGGTTCCGGTTTGTGCAGCAGATCGCCCGCTTCGGGCAAGTTGGGGGTTAGCAGGGTGCACATGGGCAGCAGCTTGTCGCGCAAGACGGACACGGCTTCAGGGCTCAGCAAACGATCCCCGCTTTTGGCGACCATGACCGGGTCCAGCACAATCGGGCAGTCCAGGCCGTGATGGTGCAGGCGGTCTGCAATTGCTTCCGCAATCCCTGCATTGGCGATCATGCCGATCTTGATGGCATCCACGCGCACATCCTCAAACACCGCGTCCAGCTGGTCCGCCACAAACTCCGGCTCCAGCGCCACAAAACGCCGCACGCCCTGGGTGTTTTGCGCGACTACGGCCGTAATCACGCTCATGCCGTAGGTGCCCAAGGCGTACATGGCTTTCAGATCAGCCTGAATACCAGCACCGCTGGTCGGGTCCGTGCCCGCAATACTCAATACATTGGGAATCATGCCTGGCCTGCCTGATCTTGAGTGGCAGCCAATGCCAGTGCCTGACGGGCAACTTGGACTACATCAAAGCTGTGTGCCACATCCAGGCTGTCCAATTCGGCATTGCTGAACCAGCGCGCGTCCAGAGCGTCATCGCCTGCCTGCGGCTCACCTTGTTGCCAGCGAAACAGCACGGCAATCAGGATGAAGTGCGAGTAGGCCAAAGGTGTGGCGCTGGGCTCGCGGTCAAACACATCCAATGCATCAAAGACCTGCAAGGCCTGGCCTTGTACGCCGGTTTCTTCGGCCAGTTCCCGATGGGCCGCCGCCATGATGGTTTCACCCGCGCGAATCTTGCCGCCTGGAAAGGCCCAGCGTCCGGCATCGGGCCGATTGGCGCGGCGTATCAGCAAAATCCGGTCTTGATGGATGACGGCAGCCAGGGTGGCGGCAACTGGGCCGACGGGGGAGGGAGAGTGGTCAGAAGACAAGATAGCAACTCCTAGTCAAGGATAGCCATCCGGCAGCAAGCGGCGAGCAGGTACATACCCGTCCCTTCGCCGGCATGACCCGGATCAGGTTCAACGGGTCACTGCGGTGCAATCTGGCCAGGCAGTTTCTCAGCCTGCTCGCCAGGCTCCCCTCGGTGAAAAGACCGTTCCTGTAAAAACGGTCTGGGCGAGTATACCTGTCTTTAGCCTATAACTCCCCCGTCAAAAACTGCGCTCGCCCACGCCCGAAGGACCAGTCAGCATCGCTGTTTTCTACCAGAGCGATGATCAGATCATTGGGCGACACACCACAGTTCTGTTCCAACCGTTCTGCCAGCAAGCGGTAGAACTGGACTTTCTGGATCTCGCTGCGGGGGCGGGACACGATGTGCAGCAGTACCACCTTGTCGCTACGCGGATAGCCCAGGCCAGTGTCTTCCAGTATCAGCTCGCCGGGACGATGCTGGGTCACGCACTGGTAGCGGTCGCTGGCGGGAACATCAAAGGCTTGCACCATGGCTTGATGCGCGGTGTCCAGCAGCAGGCGCAGTTCTTCGTCGTTGCGGCCTTGGATCAGATCAAATTTCAGTAGTGGCATGATGGTTCATTCTTGATTGAGAGGGCGGTCTGCAAGGCCGCCGGAAGTGAGAGCCATATCGTCGTAAATCAGACGTTCGGCTTCGATTAGCAAGTTCGATAACTGCTGATAGGCAGCGGCCCATCCATCTATGAGCTCGTTGCTTGTCATCCTCGCGATCAGCTCTTCGCGTATGGCTTGCAGCTGGCAAGTGTCCATCATTGGGTCATGCTTGGGCTGGATCTGCAGAGCGAGGTGATTGTTGGCGATCTGGCTGACCAAGGGGCTTATCGGTGGGGAGTCGCGCAGTATCAATTCATAAAAATAGGTGGTCAGGGCTTTGCTGCCGCTTGCCAGCAGCGGGGCAGCGGTCCTGATGATGTCGCGTTGAGCGTCCGTCACCATAAGAATCAAAAGCCGGGCAAGATGTAGCTTTTTTCACAGTGGTCAAGATAGACAGTAAGGTGAGTCATGGTTTCAGTCTCCTGGTTTGAGGTCGGGATAGCAGTGCTATCGATAGGGAAGATAGAAGACTGAATGAATCAAGTAAAATGATGAATAGTGATTCTATGAATCACTAATGATGATAAAAAACCGATTCATGTAAGCGAGGCCTGGGTGAACCTGCGGTTTTCTTGCGAACTACCTGCGGATAGGGCTCATTGCCGTTGGCTGGTTTGATGATGAAGGTTGCACGCCTGCCACGTGACTTACTGAGAAGAATCTTATGTTCATCAATCATTAAAAAAGATTTCATTCATCAGCATTGATCATTTTACTTGATCGATGGCTATGCCTATCGTCAAGGCTCCTAAACGACGGTTCTTGGCACAGCCAAGGTTCCAAGGCCACTGTGACACAGGCCCAGGCCAGCAGATCACTCTTGGTATTGCACTGTAGAGGATTTGCCCCCGGCGACCTTTTCAAGGAGCTAATCATGCAATTGCGAGACAACGGACTCAGGTTCTCGCCCATCACCATTGTGCTGCACTGGCTTGTAGCGGCCTTGCTGTTTTCCATTCTGGGCTTGGGGGTGGCCATTGCCCAAAGCCCCGGCGAGGCGCGGCTGGTGCAGCTGCAAAATCTGCTGGGGACGCTGCTGTTCCTGATTTCCATCTACCGCTTCTGGGCGCGGGTGACGTCTTTTCACCCCTTGCCGGTGGGGTCGCCCAATCCGGTGGAAGTGATTGTGGCCCGTTCCGTGGCGACAGCCCTGGCCTTGGCGATGGTGCTGTTGCCAGTCGCTGTCTGGTTGTCCCGTGCGGCGGCTGGAGTGGCGGTGGAGCTGCCCGGTGGTCTGGCTTTGCCTACCTTGATCCGCCCGAATGAGCAGGTCAAAGCCGTGGTTGATGTGCTGTTCAATATTGGCGCCACGGCCTTTTTGGCGGGGCTGGCCTTGCATCTTTTCGGGGCATTCAAGAACCATTTTGTACTGAAGAATCTGGCCCTGCGACGCATGCTGGGCAAACAGGTGGAGTTGTAAATCATGAGCGAAGCAAATCGAGACTTTGCGGGCAATATCATCACGGAGATGTGCAGTGTGCAGTATCCGATTTTTCTGGCGGGCATGGCTGCGATTTCCGGGCCGCAACTGGTGGCGGCGGTAGCGAATGCGGGCGGCTTGGGTGTGCTGGGCGGCTTGCGTCTGGCTCCCTTGATGCTGCGTAAATGGCTGCGGGAAACCAGGGCGCTGACGGACCAGCCTTTCGGGGTGAATGTGGTGCCGCAGTTTGGTGGCCCGGAGGTGTTCGAAGCCCAGTTTCAGGTGATCTTGCAGGAGCGGCCCCGCATCCTGTCGCTGTTCTATGCCGAGGACTATTCCGCCGACATGATTCCCCGCGCCAAAGACGCCGGCATGATCGTGATGGTGCAGACCGGCACGGCGGCCTTGGCTCGCAAAGCGATTGCGCATGGGGCTGACATTATCGTCGCCCAAGGCAGTGAGGGTGGTGGCCACCTGAATCGCGGCACGATTGGCCTGATGTCGTTGTTACCCGCGATTCTGGACTGTGCGCAAGGCCGTCCCGTACTGGCGGCAGGCGGGATTACTACTCGCCAGGATGTCAGGGCGGCCATGATTCTGGGGGCGTCCGGCGTATTGGTGGGCACGGCCTTTCTGGCCAGCGAGGAGTCCAATGCACACCCGCTTTATAAGCAAAAGATTCTGGAAGCCAGCACGGACGATACGGAATATCGCACCGGCTATTCCTTTGGCTGGACCTATGGCACGCCGCATCGCGTGATTCCCAACCGTGACAAGTGGAATGTGCTGCGTCTGGTCGGGGGTGGGGCGCGGGCAATTGATAAGGACCGAATGGCCAGGAAACTGTCTTTGTATGCCGGTCAGGGCGTGGGCAAGATCCACAGCATTGTGCCAGCGGCAGAGCGGGTCGCGGAGCTGGCCTTGGGCTTGTCCTGACGCTTTACTGCGGCAAAGCCTGTGCGGCGCTGCTGGGCAGACCCACAGGCTGACCCGTCAGATCAGGCAGTTTAGCCGCGCCCTGATCCAGCTTGGGCAATTGGGCGAATTGCGCTTGAGCCAGGGCCACAAAGCTGCGCAGGGCCGAGCCAGGATTCGCGTCGGCACGACGGATAAACACGGTTTTCACCCGCGCCACTTCAGGCGGCAGTTCGTGGCATTGCACGGGCAGGCGCAAGCTGCCGTTCTGGGCGATGGCTTTGGGCAACAGGGTAATGCCCATGCCCGAGGCCACGCAGGACAGAATGCCGTCCAGTGTGCCCATTTCCATGATCTGGTTGGGCACCAGCCCGGCCTGATAAAACCAGTGTTCCAGCGTGGAGCGGTAAAAGCAGCCTGTCCTGAATACCAGAACCGTTTGTTGGGGGATTTTTTCGATCAGGGCAGGCAGGGATTCCACCGCCTTGCTGCTGACCAGTACCAGTTCTTCTTCAAACACTTCCTCCTGAGTCAGGGCCGCGTTTTGATGAAAGCCACCGACAAAAGCACCATCGAGCTGGTGGGTCTCAATGGCCTTGATCAGCTCGGCCGTGGTGCCGGTTTGCAAGGACAGCTGAACCTGGGGGTAGCGTTCGCGGTATTGGGTCAGAACCTGGGGCAGACGGATGGCGGCCGTGGTTTCCATGGAACCCAGACGCAGCAGACCACTGGGAGTGCCGGTGTCTTGCAGGGCGGCACGGCTTTCGTCGGTCAATTGCAAGATACGGCGGGCATAGGCCAGAAAGGTATGTCCGGCCGGAGTCAGCACCACGCCGCTTTTCTGGCGTATGAACAATTGCTGCTCCAGTTCGGCCTCCAGCTCTTTGATGCGCATGGTGACGTTGGATTGCACGGTGTGCACCTTCTGGGCAGCGGCCGTAAAGCTGCCATGCTCGGCAACGGCACAAAAAATCCGTAATTGGCGCATTTCCATGTTGGTCATCCTATGTCTAAAAGTGATGCTTGAGTTTTTATTCCATCACTTTATGGCATTCCTTGGCAGTCGTAAAGCGCTTTAGGGTTAGGGCTCACAGTTGGCTGCGGTAGCTGGCCGGAGTGTGCCCAAAGCTGCGCCGGAACAGGCTGATAAAGGCGCTGGGGCTGGAATAACCCAGATCGTAGGCAATAGTGGCAACCGGCTCACCGGCTGCCAGCATTTCCAGGGAGCGCATCAGGCGGGCGCGTTGCCGCCAGGCGGTGAAGTTAAAGCCGGTTTCGGTCACGAAACGGCGACTTAAGGTGCGCAGGCTGACAGCCGCCCAGTCGGCCCAATGCTCCACGCCTTGATTGTTGCTGGGGTCGGCAATCAGGGCGCGGGCAATGCGTTGCAAGCGCGGGTCCTGGGGCAGGGGAAGCCCAAAAGGCTCGACGGGCAGGGTACGAATTTCATCCAGGATGACGGCCGCGATGTGGGCCTGGGTATCCGTCAAGGGAGTAGCGAGCGCTGGTTTCCAGGAGCTGGCACGCAAGACAGCCTCGCGCAGCAGGCCGGACATGCGGATCGTGCAAGCCTGTTTGGGGAGGTCCTGGCAGGCAGACTCGGCGATAAACACGCTCCAGCCATGGAAGGGGCCGTGGGATTGCCCTGAGTGCAAGGTGTTGGGGGGCAGCCAGACGGCGTGAATGGCCGGCACTACCCAGACGGCATCCTCCACTCCAATAGAGAGCAGGCCGCGGAAAGAACCAAACAGCTGCCCACGAGCATGTTGATGGGCTTGTGAGGCCAGCTCTTTGTTGTAGTGTCCTGCGGCCGCAATCATGATTGGATCGCCCGGTGCCGTGACCAGGGCATGCAGCTCATGCTCATCTTTCATGGCGTAATTCTGCTATTTAATGGCTGATTTGTTGTACATATGCCAAATATTTTCTGCTTAAACTGAGCAGCAAGCAAGTCAAAAAGGAGCTGAGATGAAAGCACACGACATTCTTCCCGATCATGCCAGTGAAGTTCAGATCAATGGCACCACCATTCGTAAAGGCACGGTGGGCGCGTTTCTGGCCAATGCAGCGGCCTTGCGCCAGCCTGATGTCAGCGATGCGGAACGACAGCGCGCCTTGAACGATATTGTGGCGGCCTTGCCCGCCTTGAAAGCTTTGGGCCTGTTTGATGCACTGGAGATTCGAGATCCCCAACTGCGCGATTTTGTGGAGTCCAGGCTGTGATGAGAAGTGAAGGCGTTACGGTGCGACCGTATTTGCTGCGCGGCACCGCTTGCTTGTATTTGCCCGGCGGCTTGAGCCGCGCCTTTGGAGGCGTCCCATATTTAGGCGTGCGCCGCTTTGATAGTGGCTGTCTTTATTGATGGCAAGGAGCCGTTCATGCAGCTTGATGACACGCAGTTTCCATTGGTGTTTCTAAGAGAACACAGCACGCCGCAAACGCCGCAACAAGCGCAGGATCAACTGGAGGCCTTGTTGAGTCGAGGCCAACGCTTTGTCTTGCTGACTGACAGGCTGGGCGGTGAGAAACATGCCCATGAAGAAAGCCACGAAGATCGCAAGCAACGTGCCTTGTTCTTCAAGCAGAACAAGCAGCGCTTGAAGGATTTGTGCGCTGGCATGGTGGTGATAAACAAGGGGCGGGCCATTCCCGCTGCAGTACGTTTGGCGCAACAGACCTTGGGCCGGGTGCTGGGCCTGCAATTCAGTTTTGTTGTGGATGAGGGCGAAGCACGGCTTGAAGCCAGCCGTTTGCTGGCCCGCTAAATGGCAGGCGACGCGCTTGCCAGAGGCGCTATCAGCCCAAGTCATGAGCTGGGGGCGAGGGCGGCCGGCTGGAGGCGCCGGCCTGACACGGGAGGATATTCTGAATGCTGGCCTGGCGCTGCTGGCCGACTGCACGGCAGAGCCGGAGCTATGGCTGGGCATCTAGCCATGCTGGCGCGACTTGATTCTGATTGATCTGGTCAGTCACGAAAAAGCAGGAGTGTTTCCTGCCTTTTTATGCCGGGCCTTTTACTGCCGCGCCATGCAAGAACAACTGGGTCATGTTCTCGAATTCCTGATGCAAGGACAGCTCGGGCTGATTCAGCCAGCGCAGCATGGCTCCGAAATACAGATGATGAAACCAATGGGCCAATTGCTCGGGGTTTAGCGAGGAGTTCAGCTCCCCCGAGTCTTGGGCCAAGGCCATCAATGCCTGCCAGGTTTGAGTGATGTCACTGTCCTTGCTGGCTGTGCCTGTATTCAGCAATTGATGGCGTAGATAGGCTTTTAGAAACTCAGGGTGCTGCGTGCACCAGTCTGCCGAGGCACGCAGTATGCACAAAGCCTGCGCCTGGAACGTAGGGCATTGAGCCACTTCATGTTGCAGATAAGTCAGATCCTGCTTTAGCTGCGCATCCACATGAAACGCCACCACCGCCTCTTTGCTGGGGAAGTGCTTGTACAAGGTGCGCTTGGCAATGTCGGCCCCGTCCGCAATCTGCTCCATGGTGACGGCCTCGTAGCCGTGCTCCTCGAACAGGGCTGCTGCTGTCTGGCGTATTTGCTCCAGCATCAACAAGCGTTTGCGTTCCCGGCGACCGGGATCGTGGTCTGTAGTCATGGTAGGCATTTAAAAGTATACGAATTGCATAAGTATACGACGTGCAATATTATGATGCCATTGATGCTATCGCCAACAAGGCCAGATCATGAAACTTGCGCTTGTGACTTACGGTACCGAGGGGGATGTACGTCCGCTTGCCACCTTGGCGGCGGGTTTGATGGCTTCGGGGCATGAGGTCTGCCTGCTGGCGGATGGTGGCACTTTAGGCTCTGCTCGAACCTTGGGTGTGCCATGTCTACCCCTGGCCGGTGATATACGGCAGGCCCTGATGCCTGGGCAGATTCTGTCCAGTGCGGTGCAGGAAAAGGGCGGTTTTCAGCAAACGGCCAAGGCGCTGGCGGCGATTGCCAATGCCAATACCCCGTCCTGGATGCAAACAGTGCTGGATGCCAGCGAGGGTTGTGATGCGATTATCGTTTCGGGTCTGGCCGCTTTTGTGGGGCTGTCCGTAGCAGAGCGTCGCGGCATTAAGGCCATTGGCACCGGGCTGATACCCATTACTCCCACCGCTGATTTTCCATCTCCCTTTCTGCCACCGAACAAGGTGCCGCGCTTCTTGAATAAACGTAGTCATGAATGGGTGAATGCACTGCTGTGGCGTGCGTTCAAGCGGGTCACCAATCAGGCACGGCGGCAGATCTGCGGGCTGCCCGCCCAGGACAAGGTCTGGTCCGATCATCCCATGTTGTACGGGGTCTCCCCCAGCTTGCTGGCTCCACCCAAAGACTGGCCCGCCAGTGCGCGGCTGTGTGGTCAATGGATCATGCCGACACAGGACTGGACAATGGATGCGGAACTGGAAGCCTTTCTGACAGTAGGGGAGGCACCGGTCTATATAGGCTTTGGCAGCATGGCCGGTTTTGATCGTGCGCGCTTTGTTGAAATGATGATTGAAGCCATGCAAGGTCGCCGTGTGGTGTTCAGCCCCGGTTGGAGTGGCATGCAAGAGGCGGTCTTGCCGGACAACTTCTTCAAGGTGGACGAGGTGCCGCATCAGCATTTATTCCCCCGCATGTCCGCTGTGATTCATCATGGCGGTTCGGGCACTACGCATTCAGCAGCCAGAGCGGGTGTGCCGTCCATTGTTTTGCCCTTTGCGGGCGATCAGTTTTTCTGGGCACACAGGCTGGCCTTGTTGGGTGTGGCGCCGGAGCCTTTATCCGGAAAACGGGTCAATAGTGCTCAGCTGAAAGCGGCTTTGGAGTTTGTTCAGCAAGACGCTGTGCGGGCCCGTGCTCAAGACATCGCGCGGGATATGGAGAAGGAAGATGGGGTGGAGGTGGCCATTGCGGCGATCGAAGCCTTGATGCGCTAGTCGGAGGCTGACGTGTTGGCAAAACAGAGAAGGGCCTGGATAAAGGGGCGGGTCTCTTGCATATCAAGTTGTTGAATTCCTTGTCTCAATGGATTCTTCTTCGATAGAGGGCAAGTGCCAACGTAAGTCAGCGCAGCTCAGGTTTGTCAGAAAAAGCTGGGTACAGCCCCGGCAAGTTTTAAATACTTGCCGGGGCTGTTATGCACCTACGTTGCGTACCAAACTAGGCCGCCAGAATCTCGTTAAATTCCAGCACATTCAAATCTGGGTCGCGGATAAAGCAGACCATGCGACGGCCATGGCCCATCATCACCGGACCTTCACTGACGCGAATATTCTCCCGTTCAAGCCAGCCCAGCAATTCGTCCATGCTGTCGATGATGAAGGCGGCATGGGTGTAGCCGGGCCGTTTCACAGGCGCATCCAGCAGCACATTACCTTCCTCTGCGGCCAGGCCGTTATAGATCAAGTGAATACGCATTCCGTTGGTGTGAACCAGGCCGCAGGCTTTGGCCTGGGGTGCAAATTCGTCGGGGTCGCGCAGAAAACCCAGCTTGGCATAAAAGGCTTCGGCAATGTCCAGGTCCGTTACCCGTATGCCTATATGGTCCAGTTCCAGTTTGTTGAAGTTCATGATGTGTTTGGCTCCAAGAGCGTCGTCAGGCTTGCAGGCCGGCGCGGGTTTTCTGAAAGGGGATAAAGCCGGGCAAGGCCTCGATCTGGCGCAGCCAGCTTTGAACGCGGGGATAGGCGGACAAATCTACATTGCCTTCGGGGGCGCGTTCTACATAGCTGTACAGTGCAATGTCCGCAATCGTGGGATCTTCGGTTCCGGCAATCCAGCGCTGGTCTTTCAGGCTGCGTTCCATAGTGGCCAAGGTGGCATGGGCGCGCGTAATTACTTCTTCGGGATTGAAGCTGGCACCAAACACGGTGACCAATCTAGCCGCACAGGCGCCGTAGGCAATCTTGCCCGCCGCCACGGACAGCCAGCGTTGTACTTGCGCTTCCTGGTACGGATCGCTGGGCAGCCAGTGCGAGGGGCCAATTTTGCGGGCGATATAGACCAGAATTGCCAGCGAGTCAGCAATGATCTGGCCATCGTCATCCAGTACAGGAATTTCCCCAAAGGCATTCAGGGCCAGAAATTCCGCCCGCTTGTGCGCCTTGGCCGCCATATCGACCTCGATCAACTCATGGGGCAAGCCGCTTAAAGACAGAAACAGGGCGGCGCGATGGGCGTGCCCGGACAGGGCGTAGTGATAGAGCTTCATGGCAGTTCACCAGTCATAAACAAGAGGTATTCATTCTGCTTTCTATGACAGTGCGAAACAATCACCTAAAATTGCACTTCATTATTGCGATTCTTGAGCATAGTCTTTGAGGGCGGAGCGCATGGACAGGCTGAAAACACTACGTACTTTTATTTGTGTGGCGGAGCAGGCCAGCTTTGCCGAGGCCGGGCGGCGCATGAATATGTCGCCCACCACGGTGTCGCGCACCATCGCGGCGTTGGAGACCAGCCTGGGCGTGCAATTGCTGATGCGCACTACGCGCAGCGTGCGGCTGACGGAAGAGGGCAGCCTGTTTCTGGAGCGCTGCCGGGCGGGGATCGCCCAGATCGATCAGGCCGTGGAAAGTGTGCAGGGGAGCCGTTCTGAACCCAGCGGCACCCTGACAGTCACGGCTCCCGTCATGTTCGGAAAAATGTATGTGATGCCGGTGGTGCTGGAGTTGTTGCGCCTGCATCCACAACTGCAAATCCGCCTGATTCTGCGCGACAGCCTGGTGCGATTGGTGGAGGAAGGGATAGATATTGCGGTCCGCATTGCCGACTTGCCGGACAGCTCCTTGCATGTGGTGCCGGTCGGAGAAGTTCGGCGTGTTTTCAGTGCCAGTCCCGACTATCTGGCGCGTAAAGGCAGACCGGCTTCATTGGCAGATTTGCGGCATCACGATTTGATTTGGGTCGAGGATGAAGGAGGGCCGCATCGCGGTTGGGGGCTGGATGAGGTGCGTCGTGCGGGTGGGGTGCCGCGTCTGTCTGTCAGCCATGTGGATGCGGCAATTGCTGCAGCGGTGGCGGGTCTGGGTGTGTTGCGCACCCTGTCTTATCAGGTGGCGGGCGAGATAGAGGCTGGGCGGCTGGAGCCATTGCTACGTGATGATGAAGCGCCAGCCTTGCCCGTGTCTTTACTGTTTGAAGGCGGGCGCAAACATCATCCCAATGTTCGCGCCTTTATCGAGGCCATCAAGCGTTATATGAAACCCTTCTGATTTCGGGGCGCCGGCTTTAGTCGGCTTGCAGATCCAGCGTGCTATCCAGGTGGATGCGTTCAAAGTCTGAAATCAGTACCTGAATACGAATATTCCAGCTGGCCAGATGCGGTAGCTGGATATTGCTTACCTCCCATTGATCCTGACGCGTGAGTTCGGCCGGAAAGGTAATGGACTCCACCCCGGCCTGCGGGTTGCTGAAAATCACCTCCACCTCTTGAGCCTTCAGGGGACTGAAATCCGGCTCGTATAAAGAGACGGTCAGAATGGCTGGGTGCTGTGTTGTAGCCGGGATGTACAACAGGTCCGCCATGCCTGCCTCGGTATGAATATGGCTGGAAACGCTGGGTGGGACTAGCTGGGCCAAGGCGCGTGGAGGCGGGGTAAAGCGCCACAAAGCGGCCACGGCCAGGATCAGCACTACCAGCACATACTCCAGACGAACCACACGTCGCAGAGCTTGCCGAGCATCGCTACGCTGTTGCAAGACGGATTGAGTCAGGCGATAGCGGTTGTAGGCGCCCAGGCCCAGCAGAAGCAGGACCAGAATCAGCTTGGCACTGAGCACTTGCCCATATCGGCTTTCCCATAGCGAGGCGAGCTGATCGAATTGCACGTAGATCAGCGCGGCTCCGCTCAGAATCAGAACCAGCAGGACGGCGGGAATCCAGTGTGAGAACAGCGTCAGCAGGCGGGATTCCTGAGCATGTTGAAGCGCGTAGGCCAAAGGCAGCAAAGAACCAATCCACAGTGTCACCGCCACGACATGTAGCCAGACACTGGGGCGGGACAACCAGGCGGGATCTGCGGTGCTGGCATGGCCACTGGAAGCTAAGGAAGTTCCCAAAAGAATCAGCGCCAAAGCAGCCAGCCATTTCTGGTTAGTGACGTTTTTTGCTTTCCAGGAGAGGGCGGCACAGGCCAGGGCGACCCAGCCCAGCAGCACTGCCAAGCCCATCGAGGTGGATGCAGCAGTTTTCCAGGCTGCTGTACTTAACAAGGCGGACAAGGGCAAGTCCAGCGCATCGACACCGACCAGGCCCAGGTTCAGCAATAAGGCGACGGCACCTAAAGCCAGCATGCCCGGTGCGATACGGCTTTGCTGGCTTGATGCGTCGTTTGATTCTGGAATCAGGGCGCGGTAGATCACCCAGCCTATCCCCGTAAACAGACCCAGATAGCCCAGGAGTCGGGCCAGCCAGATCAGGCTGTTTCTGACGGGATTGCTGCTGGCATCTTCCACCAGATTGGTGCTGGGCGATCCAACTGAAAACGTCAGCGTCCCGCCCACGGGATGGCCATCAGCTGAAATCACCCGCCAGCTCAAACCATAAGTGCCTTCTGCGTCCATGGGGGGCAAGGCCAATTCCAGTCCATGGTCTTGGGTCAGTACATCCCCCAGCTCTTCGGAGGAGCCGTCGGGACGAATCAACTTCACCAGCAAGGGGGATACGGACTCGTTGAAATTCAGGCTGGCTGTTTTGGGAGCCTGAGCCAGTACTGTGCCGCTATCGGGTTTGCTGGCTACCAAGGACGCATGGGCATAAAGGACGGGCGTCCAGGCCAGCAACAGCAGGGCAAGGAATAACACCGACAGTGGATGACAATAAGCCCGCCCACGCAGGGTCTGCGTTTGCATAAGATCTCCTTCAGGCTGATGCCCAAGGGCACCAGCCGCCTGGGTGTTTAAGGCTTGGGCAAGAGTTGCAGCGCAGGAGCGGGGGTGTCGGAATGGTCAGCCGCTTCCTTGGTGCCCGGAGCTGCTTGATCAATCCAGCGCTCCACGCCTTGTTCGCATTCCTGAACAACCGGGAAGTAGAGCGTGCTATTGGGCTGGAGTTCATCGGCCAGATAGCTGATGAACACGAACTCGTCATAGTGCTCGTCCTGCAAGGGGCCGCCAGCCCACACCACTTCCTGAACACCGGAACTGACCTTGGCACCCCAACGGGTGTAGGCCTGTTTGTAGTCACCTTTTACTGTTTCCAGGGTCCAGCCGGCTTTGGGTTGCGGTTTGACGCCGACCACGCCTTCAGGAATACGGACACGGATTTTGGTGGTGGCAGAGCCTTTGCAACCATGCGGTACGGACAGAACCGCCTTGTAGCTGCTGCCCACCGGGGCTTGCTTGGTTTGCAGGGAAACGTGTGCAACAGCGGAAGAGGCGAACAGCACAGCAGCCATGCCCAGAGTGGCACGGAAAGACGTAGAAGAAATCGACATTGAAAACCTCGGCTAGATAAAAAAGAGAAACCGTCCAAGGACGGGGATATATCAAGCGAGGCGTAAGGGTGGGGCGCGTGAACCTAAAGGCGGGCCTTGTGCAGGTAGCGGTGGCCGGGTTTGATTGCTCTCGGCCAACAAAACCCGCCGATATGTAATCAGGCTGATCAGGACAGGCGCATCCAAGGTCGGCAACAAGGCGGGGGACGCCGCGATACCAAAGGGACAATCCTGCTGGTTTTGATGCGTATCGGAATCCGCCTGACCATCCTGGCCGACCAGATCAATCCAGAGCGTATTGGCCGAATTGCCAGCCGTACAGAAGGTAATGGCAAAGCCATTGTCTTGTGCAGAGCGGGTAGGCATATAGCCTGCGGGGACGATGGCGCGACAGACGTAGGCCAGCAGAGCCAGGCAAAACAGAAATTGCCAAACTCGGATTTCGCGGAAAACGAAACGGGGACCCAGGGCGCGCATGCGGAAAAGTATATTACAAAAGTGGTGGCCGACTGATGAGGTATTTGCCAGTTATCTGGCGCCAAATTTTAAGTAGATTTGGATTTAGAGTTTGCTGGTTTGCCGTTGCCGTTGCCGTTGCCGTTGCCGTTTTTGTAAAAAGGGCGTCAAGTGGCCCCGATGTTCAGTCACGCATAAAAAAAGCCGCGAACACAGCACGCGGCTTTGGTCAGGCAAGGCAACGCAGTGCTTAGGGAAAACCGGCGCATTGCTCTACAAATGCAGGCCGCGCGGCCAGGCGGTGATAGTAGTCTTCGACTGCTTTGAGCAGCGGGCGATCAAACGGCGTATTCAGCCAGCGGTGAATGGACAGGCCCAGAATGATATCGGCCAGACTGAACTCCGGTCCGGCCGCATAGGCCTGGGTCTGCGCCAAGTGCTTTTCCAGAATCCCCATTACCTGCGTCCAGGCCGCCAAGGATGCCTGAACCTGTGAGGCGTCCTGATGCTTGGGCGACTGACGCACCAAACTCCAGAACGCATACGTCCAGGTCGGGTTCAGCTCGGACGCCTGCCAGTCCAGCCATTGATCCACTTTGGCTCGTTGCCAGGCATCTTGCGGATACAAGGCCGTTGGTGCCTGGCGGTTGGCCAGATAACGCACAATGGTATGGGACTCCCACAGCACGTGATCCCCATCCAGCAGGACGGGGATTTTGGCGTTGGGGTTCAACGCACGGAACTCGTCCGTGTTGACGTCCTTGAAACCGATGCCCCAATCCTGCCGCTCAAATTCCAGATTCAGCTCCGCGCAGGTCCACATGACTTTGCGCACATTGATGGAGGATTCTCTGCCAAGAATAGTCAGCATGATGGGGCTCTCAGGTGATATTTACTTGCTGGCGGGCAGCAGTTCGTCACGACGTTCGATAATGCGAGAGATCAGGCCATACTCAATGGCTTCCTCGGCACCCATCCATTTGTCGCGTTCGATATCGTCACGTACACGTTCGATAGGCTGGCCAGTCTCACGGGCAATCACCTGAGCGATACGTTCGCGCGCTTTCATGATTTCCTGGGCTTGAATGGCCATATCGCTGGCCTGACCACCGGCGCCACCGCTGGGTTGGTGAATCAGAAAACGGGTTTGAGGCAGGCACACGCGGCGCTCGCGGGCCGCACCCAGGAACAGGTGGGTGGCAGCACTGCCAACCCAACCGGTACCGACCATGGTGACGGGCGAGGAAATAAAACGCACCACATCATGGATGGCATCGCCCGATTCCAGGTGCCCACCGGGCGAGGACACGATCATGGTGATGGGGGCGGTGGATTCGGCATCCAGCGCCAGCAGCTTGCGCACGGTTTCCGAGGCGAGCTTATCCGTGATGGTGCCAAAGACCAGCACAGTGCGGGCGCGGAAGGTTTTTTCTTCCAGAAAGGCGCTGTCTTGAGGGCTGGTATCAGAGCGAGTTTCTTTTTCTTGGCCAAGCATGGGGAAAGACTCCAAGGGATAAGTATTCTGTCTGCTAAGGAAAATCGATTGCTCGACTATATCCCGGCTGATGGTCAACCGGGCTTTCACTTGGCAAATTTTGTGGTTTTTTTTGTCCGGGCCTGGGGCCGCAATAGGGCGCAACGCAAGCAGACAAAGCAAATGCAGGGCGGTCGGCCCTGCAAGCTGATCATAGTCTCATGCTTGTTGCGTGTTTTATCCAGGGAACAAGACCTTATAGTCCTGTCTCTTGGACCAGCATTACGGGAAGGGCTGATCTACACGCTGCCGCTGGGCCTGGAGACTTGCCACAGGACCCCGATACATCATTGGAAGCGCTTCTCTCAACAGTGACACGACGCTCCCTGTCACTAAAAAAGATACCTGTCGCTACAGGCGCTTGATGCTAAAACGGGACTGCACCAGATCAGCCCGCCAAGGTCGAAGAAGTCCCTGCTTAAAAACGCTTTTCCAGCTTCAGCGCGACTTCGGTTTGCTTGTATTTGAAAGCCCAGTCGATATTGCTGTTGTTGAAGGTGTGCTTCACATACAGATTGGGTGTAATGCCTTGGAACGCAAAGCGTGGCATGCCCACGTTCAGGATATAAATCTGTTGCCGGTCCTTGCGCAGTCCACCCAAAAACAAGTCCTCGGCATCGTGTCGAGTCTGCCGGTACAGTGCCGTGGCGTTGATGTTGAAACCCGCATCAAAGGCCCTGTAAATTCCCAGGTTTGCCATATAGCTGCGGCTTTGCGCGGTTTGTTGAGACTGCAGATTACGGGTGTAATTCAGGCCCCCGTAGACCACGGTTTTGGCATCAATCAGATACGAGCCGTACAAGCCTATCTGGTTCTCTTTGACGCCTTCAAAGTACTGCCGTAAATCGCCTTTGTAGGACAGACTCTTGTGCTGAGCATTCACGCCTACTTGCAGCCTGTCGCTAAGATTATGCTTCCAGTCCACGCGCCCGCCCCAGGACTGATAGCTGGTGCGACGGTTGGTGTAATTGTTCTCGAACAAGGGCGTAATCGACAGATCGTTTTTAGCATCCTGGTAGTTGTAGCCCGCGTAAATAATGCTGGTGTTGTCGCTGTAATAAATGTCCTTGGGCTCGGCTTCCTTATGCTTGTCGTACAGATTGCCGTAGCTCAGACCGCGCAGAAGCAGATTGTGGTTGCCGCTTAGCTGGAAGCGCCGGTTCAAGGTCAGGTCGTAGACCATGGCCGTGGATTTGACCGGGTCTGGCATCTTGCGCACTGACGGAAAGCACCCAAAGAAATAGCAGGTAAAGAAGGTGTCTTCCTGGCCGTTTTCCTTGTTGATATTGCTGTTGTAGCCCAGGCCAATCGAGGCTGAACCATGCCAGGCATTGCGGTCCTGCAAAGCACCCTGGAAGCCTTCGATCACGGGCCGTACTTCTTCTGGAATACCGGCAGAGGAAATCTGGCTGAACAGCTCCTTGGCTTCGCTGGATTGATAGTCCTCGAACAGCAGGCGGGCCAGTTCCAGCTTGGCGCGCATCATATTGGGATCGCTTTCCTGAGCCTGGCGCAGCTTGCTGATAGCCAAGCTGTGATTGTCCTTGCTACGGGCCACCATCCCTTGAGCCATCAACACCAGGGCAGGGTTGTGGCCGGGCAGCTCCTGATACTTTTCTACAAACTGATCCACCTTGGCCCACTGTTGCAGATTGATGGCGACATAAATGGCCGGTTCCAGATCGGTCAGCGTGGCATCGACGCTATAGGTTGTGCCGTTGATGGTGATCAGGGCTGATGGGTCCACATCAGGCGGGGTTTCTTCCACTAAATGGGAGCGTTCGCGTTCGTTCAGATTGCGGTCGATTTGATTCAGAAGTCGGCGCGTATCGTCGTCGTTGGCTTGCACCGCGCTGGATGCCATGGCCAGCAGCAGGCACAAAAGGGGAAGGGCTCGCCCATGCATGAATGAAAACCTTGCAAGAAAAAGGGGAGATGGACGCAGGGTCCGGAGAGAAAGGGGATCGAGCTTGTCGATCCCTCTTTTCTTATGGCAACACTAGAGTGTTGTCAGCTACCCGTTATTAGCGGGCACCGCCGAAGGCCATGTCTTTGGCACCGTTGGCTGGGTTGTAGTAAATACCTGCCAAGGCTTCTGCTTGGGAACCGTAGAATTGGCCTCGAATTTTCGAGGAGTCACTAAAGTCTTGTGCAAATTGGCCATTGGAAGCAATGGAGGTGCCGTTGAAGTTCACACCACCGACAGAGCCAGCCAATGTACCGCTACCGCCGCCGTAGTTAGCTGTCAAAACGCCGCTAAATACACCACCTTGAGTGCCTGGATTGTATTTACGTACAGCTACAACGTTGTATTCAGCATTGACCAGAGCAGGCATGGCAGTGGTTGGGTTTTCGCCTGTGTAGAACACTGTGCGGTCTGCGCTGTTCATGTTCAAGTTGGTGCTGCTGCCTTGGCTAGGGTTGGCGACGCGCGGAGCCCATTCACCAAAATACACTTCTTGACCAGAAACTTTTGCCACGACCTCACCGCCGAAGTGTGGGTAGCCAGTCAGGGGGGCGTTCATTTGACGATAAGCGTAGATTTGAGTGCCGGCACCAGTACCGCTGCTAATCGTGTGACGCCAAGTTTCAGAGATTTTCGTGCCAGCAGGCATTTCAATGTAACCATGGCCGTCTGCATTGCTTAACACCTGGTTTGTTTGCCAAATGGGACCGCTCTTGAAGCTGACCACACCCGACTGATCGGCTGGGTTCGCAGTGTAAGGACCGGTGCCGGGCATGGAGATGCCTGCTTCGCCGATAGCCATCATCGTGGAGGGTTTGTCAGCAACGACAAAACCTTTGGAAGCGCCACCTGCAACGGGGGCGGCGAAGCTGCTGGCGGAGGCCAGCAGGAAAGCCGAAACAATAGCCAGTTTTTGTACATTCAGACTTGCTTTCATTACGAACTCCATTAAGTGAAGAAAAAGGGCGTTTTTACGAAAACGACCCAAAAAACTGATTAACTTAAAAACGTGCTGTCATACCGACGCGCACTGTTCGCCCAGGGGCCGGAATAGAGGTGCGGGCCATGGGATCCAGGTAGTACTGATTGGTGAGATTGCTGATCGCCACGTCTACATTCAGGTTCTTCTGCACCTGATAGCTGGCGTAGGCATCAAAGACCAGGATTGGGTTCCAGTAGTTGGCTCGGTTATAGGCCCAGCCCATAGCTCCAAAGGCACCCTCGTCTTTGTTCTTGGCGGCACTGTGATAAACGGCGCGTGCACCCAGCAATAGCTTCTTTTCCAGGAGACGAGCACCTACATCCAGATTCAGTGAGTACTGGGGTTGCAGACTGGTTCTGGCAAAGGAGCGAGGGAAGCCACCATCTACGCAGCCAGGGACGTTGCGACCACCTGACGCTCCAGGAATGGGATTAAAAGTTTGTGCGTAGTCGTGGTCGCACAGTTGTTGTTTCAGGCGGTACGTGCCACCAAAGTTGGCAAAGTATTTGCCACTATCCACCCGAGCTTGCAGTTCAATGCCGGACATTTTTTTCTCGGCAAATTGCACGACATTGAAGTCCCAATCCCGGTCTATATAGTCTTTGATGCGGTTATTGAAGTAGTTGATCCTGATGTCTGCGTAGTCCAGGCTGGGAAAGTAGCTGCTCAGGTTGTGGGCATAACCAATTTCCCAGTTGTAGGCATGCTCCGGGCTAACTGCGACACCTGTGGAGCTTTTGCTGCTGCCAGCCATTGCCATGGAGGACTCAAACAGGCTAGGGAAGCGGACAAACTCGTTGTACCGCGCATAGATACGGATATCGTCTGTGACGAAAGCAGTCAGCCCAATATGGGGAACCCAAGCGTGATCTTTTTGCTTTTTGGGCTCTTCCCATTTATTCGGTATTTCAGACTCATCTTGATAAACTGGCTTTCGGTTGGCATTCGATGCAATATATTTATCCACTGTGCCTTTTTGGCCCTGGGCATCGGTGACCTTCTCACTTGTATCGATTTCGCCATTCGTGAAGGGGTTGTTTGCAGTAAAGCCGGCATGTGATTGGCCAGATGGCACAAAAACTGATTCGTCTGTGTAGCGATACCCGTTGACTTTCCCTCGTTGCAGTTGGTCACCCATAAACTCCTCAGGGGTTAAGAGGGGGCCATCAACAAAACTGGGGTCAAAGTCATACCAGGTTTGCCAGTCTTCTTTGTATTTTTCATAGGCTGGCGTCAAGCTTTGAATAATCTTGTTCTCATACGCGTTTGCCTCTTGATCCGTCATCAAACGCTGTACTTGATAGTTGTAGCCTGTCAGAGCGGGCCTAATGGCCCAATCCTTATGTTGCTGGCTACGCATCTCGGCCAGCTTGTCGTCATACGACCAATAGTCGCTGTAACGAGCGCCAGCATTCACCTGCAACCAGTCGATCGGGCGCCAATCAAAATTAAAACCAAAGTTCCATTGTTGGCGGGTGCCCGAACGCGGCCCCATATGGTTTACGCCCCAGTTCAGTTCAGTCAGGTGCGTGAGGTTTTCCGAAGCGTCATGCTGTTTGAGTTTTTCGCGTGTAAAGTCCGCTTGCAAGCTCAAGTCCAGGGTGGAGTGCAAAGTCATTTCATTGCTCAGGTTCAAACCTGTGCGACGGTGATCGGTAATTTGCAAGGCGCGAGGCACAATGTTGAAACGACCATCCGCATTGGATTCTTTATCGGGTGGAGTCGTAGGGACGTTGGCACACATGGGTAGATCTCTGCCCAGGATGTGGCAATCCGTATAGTCATCCCACGCGTTATCCCGACCATTCCACCCGTCGCCTTGAGTGCCATAGATCACGTCACCGTTCTGATGGCGAGCACTGTCGCTTTGGGTAATCCAGGCGCCGGCTTTCAAGTTGATGAAACGGTTACCTTCGGGGTTCCAGGAGTAGTTCAGATTCCAGGTGTCTTGTTTGACCTTGCTATAGGGGTTCTCGTTTTGCAGAATCTTTTTTTCGCCTTGACCATCCAGCGCATGCACGGCCCAGACCACGTTCCAAGGCACACTTTCGCCAAAGGTATGGTTGCTGCGCATGTAGCTCATATCAATGGCTTGATCGTGAGGTAAGCGCAGCGTTCCCTTGAGCAGGGTGGTTTCCAGTTCGCTGGAAGTGTTCAGGACCTCTTCACCGGGGCGGAAATATTTGGCGATGTAGCTGATGCTTGGGGATGAGAAGCCCGGCCTTTTATCGTTTTTCGCATCTTCTTGCCACGAGTCGTACTCGTATTTCTCGCTACCCTTTTTACCGCTGTAATAGTTGCCGCGACTGCGGTAGCTGTATGCAGCCAGCAGGTCAAAGTTCTCTTGTTTGGTTGCGATTGCCAGGCGATAGGAGTGGTCTTCGAAGTTGAAGTTCTTGCCGCCATTGCCTTCTTTAGGCATACGCTCTGGCGAAACGGATCCCGGCAGAATGACGCCGTTAGTACCACCTTTATCAAATACTGCGCCAGGGATGTCTCTATAGTCTTTACCGAACACTCCGAACGAACGCTCATTCGGCTTGGTCGAATTCGTCGCCGTTTCCGCCTTCAGCTCAATCCCGAAGGTCTCGCCCGGTTTGACAATATCCTCCACCTGCAGCGTGCGGATCTGCACCGATCCGCCAATCCCGCTGGCTCCCGACGTTGCCGACACGCCTTTTTCCACCAGAATGCTGCTGATCATATTGGGATCAACATAGTTGCGGTTGGCCACCCCGGCCGGTCCCAGCCAGACCGATGTTGCCTGTTCCGTGCCGTCAATCGTCAGGGGAATACGGCCTTCACCCTGGATACCGCGAATGTTCGGGTCCAGCGCACCGCTATTGCGAGAGTCCCCCGCATACACACCGTTCAGGCCCTTGAACAAATCCCCCACGGAGCTGCCCTTGTACAGCTCGATCTCTTCCTTGCCGGCGTACACATTGGAGACGTCTTTCTCGAATACATCGGTTTTACCCGCCTCATCGCGGGTTTCACGCACGACGGTAATGGTGTCTAGGCGAGTGGCTCTGTCCGTGTCTTTCTGGCTCTCGTCCTGACGGGAGGAGGGGGGGGAGCTGCCCACGCTTTGGGCCTGTGTCTGCGCGGCCCAGGAGGCCAGAATCAAGGCATACACCAGCGGCTTGAGCGCGTGTTTTTTTGTGTAGGGTGAAAGGGTAGCGGACATAAAACGAACCAGGGCTCCGTGCGAAAAATAACAATCTGTCGTGGGGAAATACTTCCCGTTTAATGGCCAGGCTCACCACTTGTCTCAAAAGGTGAGGAAAGGCACGGGGATATTATTCACATTAATGAGAATAATTATCACTTAGATTGATATGCGGGACGGAGCAATTCCTATGCAGGATCGGAAATCCGCTGCAATTGCAGGAATTTGTCAAAGCAGAAAGGGAACTTTTCAGGGAGAGGGCCGCAGGGGGCGGCCCGAAAAGAAGGGTGGGCCTCTATGAATGCAGAGGCCGAAAACAGCGGAAATACAAGGGTTTAGGCGCGCTTGTTGCCAAAAATGGATTTGGGCGAGCGGCCAAAGTAGCGCGTAAAGGCGACGGAAAAATTGTTGGGGTATTTGTAGCCGACTTGCCAGGCGGCCTGGGCTACTTGTTGGCCGGACTCCAGCAAGGTATAGGCTTTGCGCATACGCAGTTCCAGCAGCAGGCCGATAGGCGTGTTGTCGTACAGATAGCGAAAACCTTCTTTAAGTTTGTGCTCGTTAATGCCCACCGTCGTCGCCAGATACTCTACCGTGATTTGCTGGTCCAGTTGCGAGCTGAGCAAATCGCGTGCTCGCTCAACCCGCTGAATATCATCCACCGACAGCGGGGCGCTGTTGGGGGCGTCGGGCGGAGCCAGGCGGTTGAACTGTTCGGCCAGCAAGCTTAGCGCATGGATTTGCAGGTTCAGCCTGTGGTTATGGATGGGCTGCTCCGGGGTGCACGGCTGCATATAGCGTGCCAGTGCCGCCGCATGGGCCATGGTGGCCTGGCTGCTGGCATGAAAGGACAGGCGATGCAGTCCCACACAATCCATCAACTCGGTGGCGCGATCCGGGCCCACGTATTTGTTCAAGGCCGCCTCGCTGATGACCAGCCGTAATTGCGATACGGATTGGTCCTCTTGATAGTGACGTTCCCCCCGCAGGGATCGGAAAGCCGTCACCGTGGTATGGCCTGCCTTGAACAGCAGATCTGAACTCTCCCGACCCTGATAGGCCGACTGTCCTTGCAGACCCACGGTTACCACAATGACACGGCCCGCATGGGGGCCGTTGCTTTCTTCAACCAGCGATCGGCTGGGGTGATAGTGCAAACGGCCCAACAAAAACCCTTGTTCCAGTTCCACGCATTCGGAATAGCAGTGGCCCAGTTCTTCGGGTAGTTGCAGCCGGACTCGGCCATCGCTCAGAGCGCGGCATGACCTGGGTTCATCCGTGGTTAAGCGATAGCCAAATTTGCGCGTGCTCATCATTTCTCCTGCTAAAAGCGCCTCGCATATGAATTGCTCCGTTCAGCATAGATCTTAATGCAAATAATTCTCATTAAATATATATCATTTCTAGCTGTGATGGCAGAGGGAAGGGCCATTGTGGAATTCACGGAGGTAAAAAACAGTGCTGGATCGATCGCTAGGAGAAGTCGTTTTGTCGGAGCAATTGCTGGAGTCGCATGCTCTGCAAGCCTGTTGGGACGCGCAATTGGCGGGTTTAAGTGCAGATGCCTTGAACCTGGCTTTGGGGTATGGCGTGTTTGCGCATCTGGATAAGTTTATCGCTGCGGAGGAACTTGCGCTTGTGCTCAAGTGGGACGCCGACAACACAGCCTACCTGCTGGAGTTGTTGTGGAGCCTGGAGCTGTTGGAGTGTCAGTGGACCTGTCCGCGACGCTATCGCAGCCTGCCGCAAACGGCACGTTATCTGAATCCGGGTTCGGCGCAATATTGTGGCGATGCCTTGCTGTTTCGGCATGGCGTCTTGCGTCAGGTGGGCAATCAGCTCGATGAGCTGCTGCGTAATGGCAAATCGCCTCCAGCGGATCCGGCATTGATTGAGCAAGGCTGGGCAGCGGCGGCACGTTCGCAAATTGCCCAGGAACAAACGGCGGTCACGGCCGAGGTGGCCTGTGAGATTTTTGGGGCCGTGCCGGAGTTCTGGCAGGCGCAACGTCTGCTGGATTTGGGCGGTGGGCCAGGATTGGTAGCCATCGCCTTGGCGCAACAGCAGCAGGACTTGAATGCCGTGGTGTTCGAGTATGAAGCGGCGGCGGCTGTCGCCCAACAAAAAATTCTTGATGCCGGTCTGGAAGCGCGTGTCAGCACCTTGGCCGGTGATCTGCTGGTGGACGATTTCGGGTCGGATTACGACCTGATCTGGTGCTCCTCCGTGCTGCATTTTGTGCCGGACATCCCCGCTTTGCTGGCCCGTCTGTATCGTGCGCTGCGTCCCGGCGGGGTGCTGGTGTGCTGTCACGCCGAAGTGCATACCGAGGTCAGCAAGGCCAAACGGATTTTGCATTACTACCTGCATATGCGCATGCAAGGCCGCCATGTGCTGCCGGAAGGGCAGTTGGCCCAGTTGCTGGAACAAGCCGGATTTGATGATGTTCAGCAGTTTGATGAGGTGCGCTTTCCGGTTGCGCCCGTCACTGCATTGATTGCGCGCAAGACGTGCAAAGGGTGATGACAATGAAGACGTGGAAAGCGTGGGGGGCGCAGCTGCTGTTTGGCTGGATGAATCTGGTGCTGGCCGTCCCCAGTATTTACCTGATGCTGGGCATGCCCCTGGTGATGCGCCAGCATGGCTGGTCCGGCACCGAGATAGGCTTGTTCCAGCTGGCGGCCCTGCCCGCCATTTTCAAGCTGGTGCTGGCCATGCCGGTGCAGCGTGTCCGCCTGGGTGGCGGACATTTTGTGCATTGGCTGTGGTTGATGGCTGTGCTGTTGCTGGCTTTGTATGTGGGCATAGGCCGCGAGAATCTGATTGATCAGCGGACCCTGCTTTTTGCCCTGACGTTTGCCATCAGCATTGTGGCGACCTGGATGGACATTCCCTTGAATGCCTTGGCCGTGCAATACCTGCCGCGCGAGGAACAGTTGCGTGCGGGCAGTATTCGTTCTGCCGCCTTGTTTCTGGGCGCGATTGTCGGGGCGGGAGTGATGGTGCTGGTGCAGGCCCGCTGGGGTTGGCAGGCACCGTTCGCCTTGATGGGCCTGGGGCTGGTGATTGGTTGTTTGCCCTTTGTCTTCTTGCGTTCCAAAGCCGGTTTGCAAGCGGCTGAGACCGAGCAGGCACCGCCCGGTTTTGTTGCCGATTGGGTCAGCTTTTTCGGGCAGGAGGGAGCCAAGCAATGGACCAGCTTGTTACTGACCAGTTTTCCCTTTATTGGCGCTGTCTGGTTTTACCTGAAACCCTTGATGCTGGACCAAGGCATGCCCTTGGAAGAGGTGGCTTGGACGGTAGGGATTGCCGGTGGCATTACCGGTGCTGTATTTAGCCTGATTGGTGGTCGCTTGGCCTCCTTGCTGGGTGCCGCACGCGCCATTCCGATTTATCTGCTGGCGGCCTTGCTGTCCCTGATTCTGCTGATGGTCTCGGTCTGGGCCAAGCTGGGCCCGGTGTGGCTGATCAGCAGTGCCATGTTGATTGCAGCCAGCATGGGGGCGGTGTCGGCCTTGCTCTTTGGGCTGACCATGTTCTTTACCCGTAGACAGCGCAATGCCTCGGACTACGGTTTGCAATCGACCATCTTCACCCTGGCCCGTATGGCCGTCCCCATTGCCGCCGGCATCTTGCTGGACCGTTTCGGTCAGGTTGTCATGTTGGGCGTGCTCACCCTGGGCGTTCTGTTCGCCTTTGTACTGGCCTGGCGCGTGCGCCACAGCGTTGGTGCCAGCACCGAAGTTTTGCTGCGTAGTCAGTAAGTCAGGGCCTGAAAACGCCAGCGCACACAGCTTGCGTTGGCGTTCATCGTTTTTGCTCCGTTTCGCATAGAAATTAGAACCCAAAGGCTATTGTGTCATTTTCAGTCATATTTGAGAATAAGTCTTGTTCGTATTCATATGTATTTAACCAGGAGTCATTATGACCTTGCCCCCCTTAGTTGAGCCCGGTGAGCCTTTAAGCCGCGAAGAGGTTAACCGTTATAGCCGTCACCTCTTGATTCCCAATGTGGGCATGGAAGGCCAGCGCCGCATCAAAAATGCCAAAGTGCTGGTTATCGGGGCAGGGGGGCTGGGTTCGCCCACCTTGCTGTACTTGGCCGCAGCCGGGGTGGGCGCACTGGGCATCATCGACTTTGACCGGGTGGATGAATCCAATCTGCAGCGCCAGATCATTCACACCGTAGACAGCATTGACGAGCTGAAAGTGGAAAGCGCCAAGCGTGCGATTCACAAGCTCAACCCCCACGTCAAGGTAGAAACGTATACCGACAGGTTGGAACCGGACATGGCGGTCGAGCTGTTCTCGCGCTACGACCTGATTCTGGATGGCACCGACAACTTTGCGACCCGCTATCTGGTCAATGACGCGTGCATGCTGGCCGATAAACCCTATGTCTGGGGTTCGATCTTCCGCTTTGAAGGCCAGGTCTCGGTGTTCTGGGAAAACGCACCCGGTGGCATAGGCTTGAACTACCGCGACCTGTACCCCGAACCCCCGCCACCCGAGCTGGCTCCTTCTTGCGCGCAGGGCGGTGTGTTTGGTGTCTTGTGCGCCTCGATTGCCTCCATCATGTCCACCGAAGCCATCAAGCTGATTACCGGCATTGGCGATCCTTTGATCGGCCGTCTGATCGCTTACGACGCACTGGATATGTGCTACCGCGAACTGCCCATCCGTCGCTTGCCCAATCGCAAGCCCGTGACCGAGCTGGGTGATTACCAAACCTTCTGCGGCCTGAATCCACCGGCTGATGCCATGGCCATCCCCGTGCCTGTCATGACTGTGCTGGAGCTAAAAGAGCGGCTGGACCAAGAACAGGCCCCCGTCCTGGTGGACGTGCGCGATCCCAATGAATGGGAAATCGTGAACATTCCTGGCGCGATTCTGATGCCCAAATCTCCCACCGTCGCTGCCGAGATTCTGGCTGCCTTTGGTCCGAATGCGGATCTGGTGATCTCGTGCCGCTCCGGTGCGCGTTCCAGGACCGTGTGCGAAGAGCTGATCAAGTTGAATGCCTCCAAGGTGCGCAATCTGGAAGGCGGCGTGCTGGCTTGGGTGGAGCAGGTCGCTCCCGAATTGGCGTCTTACTAAGTTCGGGAGGGAGCACATCATGGCCTTGCAGATTCGTCGTTCTGCTCTGGAGCAAGTTCTGAATCATGCCAAGCAGGATCACCCCATCGAGGCCTGCGGACTGATTGCCGCCCAGGAGGGCTCGCTGGTGGCCGAACGCGTGCTGCCCATGCAAAACCGGGCGGCCTCGGAGGTGTTTTATCAGTTCGATTCGCGCGAGCAATTTCAGGTCTACCGCCGTCTGGATGAGGACGATCAGGAGTGCTGCGTGATCTACCACTCCCATACCGCCAGTCAGGCTTTCCCGAGCAAGGATGACATTGATTTTGCGGGCCATCCCGAACTGCATTACTTGATCGTGTCCACCTGGGATCAGGCCACCGTGCCGGTTCGATCCTTCCGGATTATCGACGGCGGTGTGACCGAAGAAACCATCGTGATTGTCTAGGGAGCAGCGTCGCTCCCCCAAGGGGAGCGTGTGTCCCGGCTGTTGGAAACCACTATTTCAAAGGAGTTTTAAGCATGTCCATTTCAGTCTCTATCCCGACCTTGCTGCGTCCACTGACGAACGGCGAGAAGACAGTCCAGGCCCAGGGCGCTTCGGTAGGCGAAGTGATCGAGCATCTTGAAGGCCAGTTTCCCGGCATCAAGGCGCGCCTGATGAGCGGCGAAGACCTGCACCGTTTCGTGAATATTTACGTGAACGAAGATGACATCCGTTTCAGTGATGGCCTGAGAACCGCCATTCGTGCTGGCGACAGCCTGACCGTACTGCCTGCCGTAGCAGGGGGCTAAGACCATCTGGTCTGGATTTTCATGGTGCAAGTGCTGGTTTCTGCAATCAGCACTTGGCGTACGCATCACTCTGGTTTGGAACTATGTCTGAATTACTACATGGCTGCGGATTACGTTGGCAGATGGGCTCACAGTCCCCGTATTGGCCGGGCTTGTCCGCTGCCTTGAGCCGTCAGGCCCGATTGCTGGGTTTGTCCGAGCAAGCCGCAGGCCAGCAAGACGAAGCAGCATTCAGCCTGCATTCGCCTGATTTTGGAACGATTAGCACGCGTCTGGAAACCGAGGCAGGTGGCATGACGCAAGCCGCGATCAGCGAGCTGAGCATGCAGGCCGCCAGCGGTATCTTGTCCGTGCATGGACGCTCCAGTGGCCCGTCGGGCACGCTGGGTCTGGATTATCTGGCTGTACTCAGTTCAGCCATGAGCTTGCAGGCGACCTTGGCAGCCGCCTTGGGTCAGTTGCGTGGCGGACGTTTCTCCACGGTGTCGGTCTCGCCCTTGGGGTGTGGCTTGCTCAGTATCGGTCAGTATCTGGCTGGGGCAACGGCGGCTCAGGACCCTGAACAGTTATTGGCAGGCAGTTACGATCCCGGCTTGCGGCCACCCTTTATTTCGCAGGATGGCGTGGTCTTTGAATTGGAAACGCTGGACCCCCGACCCTGGCGCGCCTTTTGGGAAGCGGTGGGTATACCGGCTGATCTGGCCGGTCAGGCCTGGAAAGCGTTTTTGCTGCGCTATGCCAAGGCGGTGTGCCCCATGCCAGCGGCGTGTTTAAGCAGCCTGCAAACCCTGAACTTTGGCCGTTTGCAGGAACTGGCCTTGCAGACCGGCATGGCCATCTTGCCGGTACGTACCCCGGCTCAACGCCAGAGCGATAGTGATTACGCGGCCTTGGCCGGTCTGTGGCAGCACCAGACTCATACCGCGCCCGACTCATTGCGCACCTTGCCGTCCAACGCCGATTTGCCCCTGCGCGGTTTGCGGGTGGTGGAGTCCTGCCGCCGAATTCAAGGGCCTATTGCCGGTCATTTGCTGGCGCTGCTGGGGGCGGAGGTGATTCGTCTGGAACCGCCCGGTGGTGATCCCTTGCGTGCCATGCCGCCGTGCGTGGATGGCTGCTCGGTGCGCTTTGATGCGCTTAATCAACTCAAGACGGTGCAGGAAGTGGACATCAAGTCGGCTCAAGGCCGCCAGGCCATTTACGAGCTGGTGAGCGAGTCCGATGTGTTCCTGCATAACTGGGCACCGGGCAAGGCGGCCGAGCTGCAACTGGATGCCCAGGACCTGCACGCAGTGCGCCCGGATCTGGTCTACGCCTATGCGGGCGGTTGGGGCCAGGAGCAAGTGGACGCGCCGGGTACGGACTTCACGGTGCAAGCCTGGTCGGGCATTGCTCACACCATTTCGCAAACCTCGGATGCACGGGGTGGGTCTTTGTTTACGGTGCTGGATGTGCTGGGCGGGGTGATGGCCGCGCTGGGTATCAGTGCCGCCTTGCTGCGCCGGGGCCTGAGCGGGTCGGGCTTGCGGGTCGACAGCTCTTTGCTGGCCACGGCCGATCATCTGGCCCAGGCCGTTTCTCCCATCAGTAAAACCGGCGTGTCGGCGGTGTTCCAGACGAGCGAGGGCTTCATGGTCATCGACTGTCAGGATCAAACGCATCTGCATGCCCTGGCCGGGTGGTTGAATGTGTCGCCCGATGCCGTCTGGACGGTCTTGCCGGATCGTCTTCTGTCCCAGTCTGCCCTGAGCCTGGAAGCGCAACTGGATGTGCTGGGCATACCGGCCCGCCGTGTCCATAGCAATCTGGCACAACTGCGTGCTGATCCACGCCTGGCGTCCCATTTCCATGACAAGAGCTATTCGTCTGTTAATTCTCCCTGGAGGTTTTTATGAATCACGCTGGCATCATCGATCTGGTCCCTGCGTCATTGCGCCAACGCTGGATAGAGGACGGTACCTACCCGAACAAGCCGGTCTTTACGCTGTTCGCGGAAAAAGCCCAGGCTCATCCGGACAAGCTGGCGGTGCTCTCGCCCGAAGGCAATATCAGCTATAGCGCCTTGATGGACGCGGCTCTGCGTCTGGCAGGCAGCTTGCGTCGCGCAGGGATTATGGCGGGCGACGTGGTGGCGTATCAGCTCAGCAACCATTGGGTGTGCTGCGCCATTGATCTGGCCGCCGCTGCTTTGGGGGCGATTGTGGCGCCTTTCCCACCCGGACGGGGCAAGCTGGATATTCAGTCGCTGGTGCGTCGTTGCGATGCACGGGCGGTGATTGTGCCGCATGAATATGCAGGCATTGATTTGTGCGAAGTGATCGAGTCCTTGCGGCCTACGCTGCTGTCCTTGCGTGTCCTGATTGTGCAAGGCCCATCGCGCCCGGGCTGGATGACTTTGGATTCCTTGTTCGAGGGCGAGCCTTTGGCCTTGTCCGAATTGCCGGTGGTGTCACCCAATTCGCCCGTGCGTTTGCTGGTGTCTTCGGGCACCGAGTCCGAACCCAAGCTGGTGGCCTATTCGCATAATGCGCTGGTGGGCGGGCGTGGTCGATTCCTGCAACGCATTTCCCCCAATGATGTGGAGTTCCGCGGCATGTATCTGGTGCCGCTGGGTTCTTCATTTGGCTCTACGGCCACCTTCGGCGTGCTGTGCTGGTTGGGTGGTTCTTTGGTGGTCTTGCCCAAGTTTGATGTGCCTAGTGCGATTGCCGCCATCAATGCCTTCAAACCCAGCTTTATTCTGGGCGTGCCCACCATGTTCCAGCGTATTGCGGCAGCGCCCGAGCTGGAGAAGGCCGATAAAGCCAGCTTGCGCGGCTTGATTGTGGGTGGTTCAGTCATTGACGAAGCCACAGTACGCCGTTGCGTGGAAGCGTTTGATTGCGGCTTCATCAGCCTGTACGGCTCGGCCGATGGGGTGAACTGCCACAACACGTTGGATGATCCTATCGACGTGGTCTTGAGCAGTGTAGGGACCCCCAATCCGCAAGTGTGCGAGATTCGCCTGATTGACGATGAGGGTGCCGAAGTGCCGCAAGGCGAAGTAGGCGAAATCACCGCACGCGGTCCCTTGAGCCCCATGCAATATGTGAACGCCCCGGAACTGGATGCCCAGTATCGGGACGAGCAGGGTTGGGTGAAAACGGGCGATCTGGGTTACATCAATGCCCAAGGGCAGTTGGTGCTGGCTGGTCGCAAGAAAGACATCATCATTCGTGGTGGTGCGAACATCAGCCCGGTGCAAATTGAAGGTTTGGTCATGGCTCACCCGGATGTGGTTACCGTGGCTTGCGTGCCGGTCCCCGATGCGGATCTGGGTCAGCGTATTTGCTTGTGCGTGACAGTGCGTGAAGGCGTGCCGCGTTTCTCCCTGAAAGAGATCACCGACTTCTTGCGTGAGCAGGGTCTGGAAGTGAACAAGTTGCCCGAGTATCTGCGCTTTTACCGCAGCTTGCCGCTGACGCCTGCGGGCAAGATCGACAAGCGCGCCTTGGCTGCTGATGCTGCTGCATTGGGTTCCGGGGCCAAGACTGCAGCGGGGATAGCAGCATGAGCCACCTTGCCATCTCCAGCGCGGCCTTGAGCCGCAAGCTGCGGCAGTTTGTGGATACCGAGATCATCCCCAACGAGGGCATTCTGGCACAGGGAGATAATCTGGCCCGCGAGCTGACCTTGGACCTGACACGCCGCGCTCAACAGGCGGGTTTGTTCGGCAGTTTTTACCCCATGCATCGCGGCGGTCGGATCGCCAGTTTGGTCGAATACTTGCCCGTGGCTGAACAGGAAGGACGCTCCGAATATGGCCCCGGCATTTTCGGGGCAGATGCCACGCTGGATGCGTATATGTTGAGTCATCATGGCTCGGCCAGCGTCAAACAGCGCTTTCTGACGCCCTTGCTCAAGGGCGATGCGGTGTCCAGCTACGCCATGTCCGAGCCGGACAGCATTGGTTCGATTCCGGCCACCATGCAATGTCAGGCCCGCCTGAAAGACGGGCAATGGCATGTGAATGGCCGCAAGTGGTTTATTTGCCGGGCGCAACTGGCCAGCTTCGCGACCGTGGTGGCGCGCAGCGCGGACGGTCCCGTGAATGAGTCCTTGTCCATGGTGATCGTGCCCACGGATGCGGCGGGCTTTAAAGTCGTGCGCCCCTTGCCTTTGCTGGGACGTTATCAGGGGCAGAACGAGCTGCTGTTCAACAATGTGACCGTGCCGGAGGACTATGTTCTGGGCAGCGCCGGGCAGGGCATTGCCTTGATGCAAAAGCGCCTGGCCCTGGGCCGTATTCTGCGATCCGTGCAATGGTTGGGCTTGGCGCAACGCAGCTTTGAAATCATGTGCGAGCGCATTCATTCAGAGCGCGGAGAACTGGCCCGTCTGGCAGACAAGCAACTGGTTCGGGCGCGGGTCTATCAGGTGTATCGCGCCATTACCTCGGCTCGGTGCTTGCTGCGTGAAGCCGCCGTCAAGTTCAATGCGGGCTTGCCCAATTCCGTGGAGGTGAATGTGGCCAAGCTGGCGGCGTCGGATGCGGTCAGCGAGGCGGCAGATTCCGCTATCCAGATCATGGGGGCCGAAGGGCTGGCCGATTGGAGCCCCTTGTCCGGCATTTACCGGGCAGCGCGTACCACGCATATTCTGGATGGGGCGGACGATGCCTTGATCAGTACGGTCGGCAAGCACTTGCTGCAAGCCCACTACGCCATTCAGGAGACGGCAGACATGAACAAGGCAGTCGCATGATGCTATCGACACGGGCAAGCCGTTCTCCCTGGGTGTTGGCCAGTTTGATGACTCTGGCGATGGGTATGCCCATGATGGTGTTTTACGCCATCGGCGTGCTGGGTCCGCAAATCATTCAGGATCTGGGCATCTCGCGCGAGCAACTGGGGTGGTTGACCACCAGCACCTTTGGGCTGGCTGCCTTGCTTTCGCCGTGGGCGGGGGCCTTGGTGCAGCGCATGGGCAATCGGCACGGTTTGTTTTTGCTGTTCCTGCTGGTGGCCATGTCCTTTAGCCTGATTGCGGTGTTGCCGGGTTTCTGGGGTGTGCTGACGGCCTTGCTCTTGTGCGGCCTGGCGCAGTCCTTGGCCAACCCGGTGACCAATCAGGCCATTGCCCAGTTGGTACCGGCAGAGCGCAAGGCGGGGCTGGTTGGTATCAAGCAGTCCGGCGTGCAGGCTTCGGCCTTGCTGGCCGGTCTGGTCCTACCCACCCTGGCCCACAAATTGGGGTGGCGGGGGGCGTTTGTGGTGTGGGTACCTGCCATGCTGTGCCTGTCCTACTTTGCCCTGCAGCTTTTGCCAGCCAGAGCCAGCACCGCAGCCGGCAGCATGTCCTGGCGCTTGCCCTGGCCCAGCCAACAACTTTGGCTGTTAATGGCCATTCAGCTGTGCGCGGGTCTGGTGCTGTCGTCCTTCATCACTTTTCTGGGCGTGTTTGCGCAGCAGCTGGGCGTGTCGCCGTACTGGATAGGGATGCTGGTCAGTGGCTTTGGGGTGATGGGGATTATGTCTCGAGTGCTCTTGACGCCTATCGCTGCCCGCTTTGGGGATGAAACCTTGTTGCTGGGCATCCTGTTTGTCATCCCGATTGTGGCCTTGTTGCTGATGATGATGGCCGCGCCGGACAGACTCTGGCCCCTGGGAGCCGGGGTGTTGGCCATTGGCTTGACCCTGGTTGCCACCAATGCCATTGCCATGAGCATGTTGCTGCGGGATGCCCGTTTTGGGGCGCCGGCTCGTACCGCAGGGCTGTTGTCCGTCGGGTTTTTTGGTGGCTTTGCCTTTGGTCCGCCACTGTTTGGTGTGCTGCTGCGCTCGCCCGAAGGCTTTGCTGCTGCCTGGCCTTTCCTGATGGGCATTCTGGTGTGCGCCAGCTTGTTGTGCCTGATTTTGTACCAGGTTCGTCGCATGGCGAAAGGGGAATGATGGAATGTCTGTAGAGGTATTGGGATCAGCCAGCATCGAGTCCATTTTTGCGAATATGGACCAGGTTGCAGAGCAATGTGGAGAGCAGTTTCCCTTGTTCAGACAGTCCTCGTCCAAGCAATGGACCTTGTCGCGACGTGGCTCCTGGTTAGGGGGCTTCTGGGCGGGCTTGTGGTGGCGACGCGCCTTGATCAGCGGTCAGGAGCAGGATAGGGAGCAGGCGCTGAACTGGAGTCAGAAGCTGCAAGTCTGGCTGGAAGAGCCCAGCATCAATCGAAGCTTTGTGTTCTGGTATGGCTCCGGCCTGGGCAGCATCTGGCATGGGGATAGAGAGGCCGAAGCCCATGTCGATCAGGCTGCTCAAGCTCTGCTGAACAGCTTTGATGCCTCCAGCGGATTCTGGCCCTTGGGTTCCGGAATGGGGGGCGGGGAAGCGGGCAATCACATTTTGAATGTGGATGCTCTGGCTCCTACGCTCTTGGTGCTGGATGCGCAGGGCGGGCCGGTGGCGCGTCAGTTTGGGCAATGGCATGTGGATGCCTGCCTGCGGTATCTGCAGAAGCGCAGCGGAGCCTGGCGGGATACGGTCTTGCTACGCGGGAACGATGTGCTGGCCGAGCAGGGGGCTGAAACCTGGCAACGAGGGCAGGCCTGGGCCATGTTGGGAATGGCAACCGCAACGCGCTTGTATGACAGAAAGTCCTATGCTCAAGCAGCCCTGAATGCCTGCCGATATTGGCACGAGCGTTGGGGGAAGTTTGCGTATGGCTTTTTGACGCAGGAATCTCCACTAAGTCCGGTAGACCGTTCAGCCTGGGCGATTGCTTCTTTAGCCATGTACGAGCTGTGGCAGATTCTGCCGGAACAACAATGGCTGCACGAGCAATCGCGCTTGTACCTGGATGCCTTGCTGACTCCCGAGTTAAGTGAGACAGGGCGCTTTGTGGGGCATCTTTATAAAGTTGCGCCGGGGCAGTCTGAACTGGTGGAATCGGCCTGCGCCAGCTTCTTTTTGCTGGAGGCCTTGCTGGCGCATTCGACTTGATGCGCTTACAGGTCGGTTGCTTGCTTTACTGAACAGGGGCATGGCGTGTCGATAACAAACAGGCCAAAACACAGAAATGGTTTTGGCCTGCTTTGCATTTGACGATGCAGCGTATCAGGAAATCTGTAAAGACCCGGTCGCACCCATCAACAGGTCGATCACATCCGGTGCGGTAATAATCTCAAAACGCGGGTCCATCTGCTCGGCGCTCAGGCCGTTATGCAGCATGCAGGACTTGCACACGGCCACGCGTCCACCTTGCTCCAGATACTTCTTCAACAGATCTGCGGCCGGTTCAAAGGGTGCGCCAATACTGATAGGTTCGGCGGCACCGGGTACACCCAGCGCGACTCCTTCAGCCATCAGAATCAGGCAGGCGCTATGTCCTTTCTGAACCGCATTGACCGCCATGGTCAGGGCCACGGTTACCTTGTCGGGATTGCCCTGTGCATGAAACAGCGTGGATACGAAAGCAGCGGGTTTAGGCATCACAGTTCTCCTTGTTTCCGGTTCAAGACTTGAATTCGTTGAATGCCGCAACGGCATTGGCGGCATACATCACGGACGGTCCACCGCCCATATAAATCGCCACGCTCAAGGCTTCGTGCACTTCTTCCAGACTGGCTCCCATCTGCGCCAGGGCCTTGCTATGAAAGCCTATGCAGCCCTCGCAATGGGTGGCTACGCCAATTGCCAAAGCCATCAGTTCTTTGGTTTTGGCATCGATGGCACCGCCAGTCATGGCGGCCTTGCCCAGATCTCCAAATCCTTTCATCACATCAGGTTGGGTCTGGCGTAGCTGCGCCAGATTGCTGGAAATACCTTGGGTCAGTTGCTTGTAGCTAGTTTCACTCATGCATAACTCCTGTCGTATTAACAAAAGCAAAGGAATGCTGAAATTGTTGACTGCATTAATTCAGTATATGCTAAATTAAGATTTATCTAAATTAAAAAGCAAGAAAAGCTGGATAAACCATGATCCAAAGCAAATCGGACATCGAGCTCTTGCAAGAGAGCGCTGATCAGGCCGCGGCCTTGTTGCAGGCGGTGGGCAATCCCAAACGCCTGGTGATCTTGTGTCTCTTGATTCAGCAAGGCGAGATGAGTGTGGGAGCACTGAACGAGATGGTGGCGCTAAGCCCTTCGGCCCTGTCACAGCATTTGGCGCGTATGCGCCAGGAAGGCCTGGTCAGCTACCGGCGCGAGGCGCAGACCTTGTATTACCGCATTGAGGACCCGAACGTCGCCAAGTTGATTGGCACCTTGAAAGATATTTTCTGTCCCTGAGCCTGAAGGCCGAAGGGAGCAGGGCGCATCGCCTTCCAGCCATCGCCCGACCCGTTTTTCCCTTGCTTCTTTGTTGAAAGGATTCGCCATGAAAAGCAATGTAGGTGGTTTGGATCGTATTGCTCGTATCGTTGTGGGTGTGGTGCTGATTGCGCTGGCAGCCACGCAGGTCATAGGCTGGTGGGGCTGGCTGGGCCTGATTCCCCTGATCACGGGCCTGGTCGGTTTCTGCCCGCTGTACCCCATGCTGGGTCTGAGTACCTGCCCGCTGAAAAAGCGTCAGTAAATCAGTCCCCATAGCCCAACAGCGGGCCATTCCCACCTGCTCCTTGAGAGGATTCATTCGGCTCAAGGAGCCTTTTTATTGCCTGAGAATCGGCTTTGCCCAGCGGATGCGTGGCGGCCAAAGCAAGGCGCTTGGCTGGCCTTTTCGCCAATGTATGATACAAATCTGTTCAATGTGGACATTGTTTAGGTGTATTTATGTCTGGCAACAACGCTGACACGGGCAAGAGCAAAAAGATTCTGATCATTGCTGGCCCGAACGGGGCAGGCAAGACGACGTTTGCGCGTTCTTTCCTCCCGGCCGAGGCGGAAGTGCTGCGCTTTATCAATGCAGATCTGATCGCAGCGGGCCTGTCTCCGTTTGCGCCAGAAAGCGCGGCTATCAAAGCCGGTCGTTTGATGCTGGATGAGCTGAAAGAAGCGGTTCGCCTGGGCGAGAGCTTCGCGCTGGAAACGACCTTGTCTGGCCAAGGCTATGTGCGTCATATTGAAAAATGGCAGGCGCAGGGCTATCGAGTCAGCTTGTATTTTTTAAGTCTACCCGATGCGGATATGGCGATCGCGCGGGTGGCAGAACGGGTACGTCAGGGTGGTCATAACATCCCCGAACCCGTCATTCGTCGCCGCTTTGCGGCTGGCATGAAGAACTTCCTGCATCATTATCGGGATACCGTGGATGATTGGGTTTTGTACGATAACGCAGGTAGTGTGCCAGTCCTGTTGGAGTGGGGAGAGAAAGATGAATAAAGAAGATATTTCCAAAGCAAAGAACCCGGACTTGCGGGCCTCCCTGGCCGCTCTGGAGCGTGCCGCGCAGTCGGCACGTTTTGTGGCCATGCAAACCAATACCTCGGTGGTGTTGGTGGAGAACGGCAAGATGATCAAGCTCTCGGCAGAGCAATTGCGGCAGGAAGTCTGCAAGAGCTGATGACGCTGGGCTGCTATCGCTGTTCTGGCCTGCTCATACGGTACTTTTATTTCTGCTGAGCGGCCGATTTCTTGACGTGCTCAAGGGGGCGATGGGTCTTGTAGAGCGACCTGGGGTGGTCGCATGAATATCCATATAGAGCATTGAATTAGCCTGGAAGCAGGCTGGTGGACTGAGTTGCTACTGCAGTCTGCCAGGCACTCTTGCCATACAGATCGGCCTCAGACCATGTCAGCATCCTGCCCTGCATCGGGGTACTGGCTCAAGGTCGCCAAAAACTCCGAAGGCGGATAGGCAAAGGTCTTTTTAAAGGCCACTGAATACGCGCTCAGGCTTTCATAGCCGCTTTCCAGCGCCGCCTGCGTGATGGATTTGCCTTGCAGCAGAAACTGGATCGAGGCCATCAGCCGCATCTGTTGCCGCCATTTCCCCAGATTCATCCCCGTGCTTTTCAGAAAACGCCGATGCAGGGTTTTCGGCGTCAAGGCGTATTGCTGCGCCACCTCATCCATCGTTTTTTGCTGTGCGGGCGAGCGCACCAGATCTTCGCAAATCCGCCGCATCAACTCATCTTCTGGCCAGGGCAAATGAAAAGGCAGGGGATGCAGCACGCGCAGCTCTTCAATCAATAGCTGGCCCAGCAGTGCGTCTCGTAAAGGTGGGTTTTCTTGCGGAATCACCTGTACCAGCGCGGCAATCAGTTCACGTACCAGTGGCGTGACATGGATCACGCAATCATGATCCGGCAGTTGCGCGGCCAGAATTTCATCAATAAACAAACCATGTACATTCACTGCGGTGGTCGCATTGAGCTGATGCGGCACACCGGGCCGCAACCAGACAGCCGTAGTAGGGGGCACCAGCCACTGACCGGTATCGGCCTGCACCAGCAGTACGCCTTCAGTGGCATACAAAAGATGCCCACGGTGGTGGCTATGGCGGGGCACTTCATGCCCGGCCGGGTAATGCTCGATCACCCCGCTGACCAGCAAGGGCGAGGTATCGGAGTGCGACAAGTCCAGCGCCCGCCCACCGCGTTCAGGGGATGCGTAGCCCATGTTCAGGAATGTCCAAAAAGATAAAATAAATGACTATTTTTTGATAGAAGGCCAAGTGCCTTGCAGTCTAAAGTGCTTTTATCGTCTTCATCAAGCATTTTGGGATTGAACCAGCTGTGACTCATTTGCACTTGCTATCGCTAGGCCTACTAGCCCTGACATCCGGTCGGGGTCCGTACGCCTGTGTGTGCGAATGGTCCTATCCTGGTTTCCCCAGACCCCGACTGTAGCCAGCTCCTTGGAGTAGGGAAGCCAGGTATGTCATTCCCTATATTCGAGGTTTTCATGCTGACTGATCCTTCCCGCAAATACCGTCCCTTTCCTGTCGTCAACTTGCCCGATCGCCAGTGGCCCCAACGCACCCTGAACAAGGCGCCCGTATGGTTGTCTACCGATTTGCGTGATGGCAACCAGGCCCTGTTCGAGCCCATGAATCGCGACCGCAAATTGCGCCTGTTTCAGGAGCTGGTCCGCATTGGTTTCAAGGAAATCGAGGTGGGTTTTCCGTCTGCCTCGCAAACGGATTTTGATATCGTCCGCCAGCTGATTGACGAGGGCATGATCCCGAATGACGTCACGCCCATGGTCATCACCCAGCTGCGAGAGGATCTGATTGAAACCACGGTACGCAGCGTGGCGGGGGCGCGTCGTGTGATTGTGCATTTCTACAATGCCATCGCACCAGCGTTTCGTGAAATTGTTTTTGGTATGGAAGTGCCGCAAATCATTGAAATGGTGCGGCACCAGGTGGAGCTGTTCAAGCGCCTGACGGCCCAGCATCCGGAAACGGAGTGGGTGTTGCAATACTCGCCTGAAACCTTTTGTATGGCAGAGCTGGAAGTGTCGCTGGCTGTCTGCAATGCGGCCATTGATGCCTGGGATGCAGGTCCAGCTCGACCCATGATCATCAATCTGCCCACCACAGTAGAAGTGACGACCGCGAACGTCTTTGCCGATCAGATTGAATGGATGGATCGCCATCTGGATAGACGTGAACATATCGTCCTGTCGGTACACCCGCATAACGACCGTGGCACAGGCGTTGCCTGCGCTGAACAAGCCATGCTGGCCGGTGCGCAGCGTGTCGAGGGCTGCCTGTTTGGCAATGGCGAGCGCAGTGGCAATCTGGATGTGGTGACCTTGGCTCTGAATCTGTATACCCAGGGTATTTCGCCAAACCTGGATTTCTCCGACATTTCAGCAGTGGCCCGTATCGCGGAAGAGGCGACTTCCTTGCCCATCCACCCGCGTCATCCCTATGTGGGTGATCTGGTCTTTACCGCTTTTTCCGGTTCTCATCAGGACGCGATTGCCAAGGGCTTCGCGGTGCAGAAAGAAGACGCCCCGTGGCGTGTGCCTTATCTGCCGGTTGACCCCAAGGATTTGGGCTGTACTTACGACAGCATCGTGCGTGTCAACAGTCAGTCTGGCAAAGGCGGCATCGCTTTCCTGCTGCAACGCGACTACGGCATTGTGATGCCGCGCCGCATGCAAGTGGAGTTCAGTGCCGTTGTTCAGCAGATAGCCGATTCCAGCGAAACGGAGTTGAACAGTCAGCAGATCTGGGAACTGTTTGAAACCACCTATCTGCAAGCCAGTCAGCGCCAAGGCAACACAAGCTACCGTACCCATCGTCTGTTCGATGAGGCACAAGGGCAGCAAGGTATAGAGCTGCAATGCGTGAATGCCAATGGCGAGACTGAAACCTATACCGGAACAGGCAATGGCCCGATTGCGGCGACGGTGGCAGCCTTGAGTCTGCCTTTGCGTATCGACAGCTACGAGGAACGTAGCCTGGGTTCTGGTGCAGACGCCTGCGCAATGGCGATTGTGGAAGCGGTCATGCCGGGTGTGCCTGGATCGAAATTTGGCGTGGGCAAGCACGCGAATATCATTACGGCCAGTGTGATGGCGGTGATGAATGCGGCGGCGCGTTTCGAGGAGGTGGAGGCATAAGCAGCTATCAAGCTGCGGTGGGCCGCGCTAGCTTCTGTGTGTAATACAACGGCGCGGACCACCTTTGACGGGTAAGTGGCTCTGAGTCAGGGGGCGACTCTGCTTGAAGAATGCTTTACATAGTTGTCTGTGGGCAGGTCTAGATTCACCACCTGGCTTAACCAGCGTGCCACCACCTGCAGTTCATCCTCCGTAAAGCCGTCGGATAGTTGCTGATTCAAGCCCTGTAACGTTGATTTGGCTTTGATGCTGGCTTCCTCACCAGCCGGAGTCAGCGTCAAACAAATCTTGCGCGTATCCACATCATCCGTCAGGCGTTGAATCAAGCCTGCTGCTTGCATGCGTTTGGATAGCCCGGTAATCGCAGCCGGAGCCACTTGCAAAGCGCTGGCTGCTTCTCCCACTGTGACCGAGCCTTGAGAGCGAATCAAGAACAACATGCCAACCTGAGCCGCGCTGATATCTGTCCAGGCCGAAGGCTGCTTCTGAATCCAGCGCTGCAAAGCCTTGTGGGCGTGGTTCAACAAAAAGACAAAGCGTGGCTGTGATTTCTGGCTCATTTTGGCGACGGCTGAAGGGGTATGGGTTAGGCGTTACGGGTTTGAGGCCGGGCCGGATTCGCTTTGTGCGATCAGCCAGTCAATCACTATAGGCCAAAGTGCCTCGGCATTGCGTTTACGAAAGAAGCCCATGTGCCCAATATGCGCCAAACCCAGTTTTTTATGCTCTAGTTGTAGCCTTTCTATAGGGGCTTTGCTCAGTTGTTCCAGCAGCCGGGAAATAGCTTGCGGATTCGCCCAGGGATCATCATCAAAACCCAGAACCAGTAAGGGAATATCGACCTGGCTGGCGCGTTTTTTGGCATCCAGCTGCGGGTCGTCATAAAAATATTGGGGCTTTTGCGTCCAGCGGCTCCATTGCTGCATGACGCCACGCGGAAGGTCCTCGCCAAAGCCCAAACGCCGAGTCGGCATATAGCCGCAAATGCCGCAAAGCACAGGAGTGAGCACTCGCATGATCAAACCCACCCGAAAGCGCTCCATGGGCTTTTCGATCAAAGCGGTAATCCCCGCATGAGACGCAATCATGACGGCCGCTTTCACGGAACGTGTCGCGGGAGAGATAGCAATCGCATGCCCACCAACGCTATGACCAATGGCCAAAATGGGCAGACCTTCAAAATGATGAGTAAGCCAATCCGTGACGTAAACCGCATCCTCCAGCATCCAGTCGGACATGGAGACATCGCATTGCCGTATGTCCTTCTGACGAGATCGGCCTATGCCCCGGTAGTCGTAGCTCAGAACAATGAAACCCAGGCTGTTCAGATGCTCAGCAAAAGGACGATAAAAATCCTGTGGAACGGCTGTGGCGGGGTGGATGATGATGCTCGCTTTGGCATCAGCAGCAGGCCATAGGGTTGCACTGATCGGGTCCTTGCCAGCTTGCTGAATCGTCACCTGTTGCATGCTTGTCTCTAATTTTAGTTAATGTGTTAACGATATTAGAGTGGCTTCAGAAGTGAGTCAATCCTGTCTCAAAGAGGGAAGAGGGGCCTGTGCTTGCAGCCAGGCCTTACATCTCTGCGACCAAGCCCTTGATTGCCTCGATATACCAGGCCTGATCATTAATCCTGTGTGTCAAAATAATCGGTGAAGTCGCCTGTGGTTCTTCTATCAGGCGATAGTGCAAATCGTTGCGCAGGCGCGCCGAGGTAGGGATCAGGCACAATCCGGAATCAGCCGCCACCAAGCCCAAGGCTGCTTGAATTTCCCCGGCCTCATAAACCTCTGCCGGGCGCACGCTGTGATCGTGCAACAGGTGCAGAACGTGGTCTGCAAAGCTGGGCCTGGGCTCTTTGGGATACACAATCAGTTTTTGGCCTTGCACTTTTTTCAGGCTCAAAGGCTTGTCCGAATCGGCCAGATCCGAACTGGGTGGAATGGCCAGGGCCAGTTGCTCTTCCCGCAGCACCGTTCTTTGCACCGACGCATCATTCAGCCGTATACGCCCAAAGCCCACATCAATCCGTCCCGATTTCAAAGCCTCCAACTGCTGCATGGAGGTCAGCTCCACCGTTTGCATATCCACTTCCGGATACTGATGCCTTAGCTTGCGCATCAAGGCGGGCAGGCCGCCATACAGAGTAGAAGCCACAAAGCCTATCGATAGGGTTTGTCGTTGATGCAGCCCGATCTGCCGTGTTGTATGCACCAGTTGATCCACCCGGCTCAATATCTGCAAGGCCTGCTCATAAAACACCCGTCCGGCTTCGGTCAGCCGTAAGGGGCGGTTATTGCGTAGCAGCAGTGTGACGCCCAGCTCCTCTTCCAGCAATTGGATCTGTCGGCTAAGCGGGGGCTGGGCCATATGCAGGCGTTCGGACGCCCGCGTGAAGTTGCGGGTTTCGGCAACGGCCACAAAATATTTGAGCTGACGTAGATCCATAAGGGAAAACCATACCTAGGCTGAATTGATGGTGTTTAGTTTCTTGATTTTTAATATTTATATCAGAAACTATACTCTTAAGGTATAGAACTAGACCTATTTAGTCTTGGAAATAGCGGGCCTGATTCGTGTTCAATCAAGCCATGGAACACACGCGATCTTCTCAACTTTTAGCAGCTCCGGCCCTGATCGAACGGGTGGAGACTTTGCTGCTGGATCTGCCTACGATCCGTCCTCATCAATTGGCGATGACGACCATGCAAGGCCAGACTTTGATGCTGGTGCGCTTGTACTGTTCGGACGGTACGGTGGGTGTCGGCGAGGGCACGACCATTGGTGGTCTGGCCTACGGCGCCGAGTCGCCCGAAGGCATGAAGCTGGCCATCGACACCTATTTCACTCCCTTGCTGCTGGGCGCCAATGCCAATGCTGTGCCTGCCATCATGGCCCGCTTGAACACGGCGATTCAGGATAACCGTTTTGCCAAGAGTGCGGTCGAAACGGCGCTGTTTGATGCCTTGGGCAAGCGCACCGGTCTGCCGGTTTCGCACCTGCTGGGTGGTCGCATGCGCGACAGCCTGCCGGTGGCCTGGACACTGGCGTCGGGCAATACCGCCAAGGATATTGATGAAGCCGAGCGCATGTTGGCGCAGGCTCGTCACCGTATTTTCAAACTCAAGATTGGTCGCCGCCCGGTAAAGGACGATGTGGCGCACGTGGCGGCCATCAAGAAAGCGGTGGGTGACCGTGCAGATGTTCGCGTGGATGTGAACATGGCCTGGAGCCCCTTGCAAGCCCAGTACGGGCTGGCTGGTCTGGTTGATGCAGGTTGCTCCCTGGTAGAGCAGCCGGTACGACGCGCCGATGCGCTGGCTGACCTGAAAGGTCGCTTCCCGATTGCCTTGATGGCCGATGAATCCCTGACTGGCCCGGCCTCTGCCTTTGAGCTGGCCCGTGACTGTGCTGCCGACGTGTTCGCCATCAAGATTGAACAGTCCGGTGGTTTGCGTGCAGGCTTGCAAGTCGCCGCGATTGCCGAAGCCGCTGGTATTGAATTGTATGGCGGCACCATGCTGGAAGGCGCGATCGGTACGGTTGCCGCTGCCCATGTGTTTGCCACAGTGAACCAATTGCAGTGGGGCACGGAACTGTTCGGGCCCTTGCTCTTGACCGAGGAAATCCTGGCAGAGCCGTTGAATTACAGCAATTTTGAATTACAGATACCTCAAGGGCCGGGTTTGGGTATCGTACTGGACGAGGATCGTGTCCAGTATTTCCGCCGCGACAGGACACAAATCAGTGTTGGCTCGGCTGCCTAGGCGCAATAAGAAGCCAGTCGTAGCGGCTTTGCTTGGAACACTTTTTTCAGGATATTAGGAGACACAGAATGAGCGTTAAGATTTTTGATACCCCCGATGTACAAGACTTCCTGCGTTTGGCTTCCGGCTTGGATCAGCCTGGTGGCAATCCACGCGTCAAGCAGATCATGTACCGCATCATCAGCGATCTGTTCAAGACCATTGAAGATCTGGAAATTACCAACGACGAGTACTGGGCAGCCGTGGCTTACCTGAACCGTCTGGGTACGGCCAGCGAAGCCGGTTTGCTTTCTCCCGGTCTGGGCTTTGACCGTTTCCTGGACATGCGCATGGACGCCATGGACAAGGAACTGGGTCTGGACAACGGGACTCCACGCACCATTGAAGGTCCTTTGTACGTATCGGGCGCTCCTGTGGCGCAAGGTTTTGTTCGCCTGGATGACGGTTCCGATACCGCTGGCGAAACCTTGATCATGCACGGTGTCGTGGCTGCTGCGGACGGCAAGCCTATCGCGGGTGCTCAGGTTGAAGTCTGGCACGCCAATACCAAAGGCTTTTATTCGCACTTTGACCCCACCGGCGAGCAACAGCCCTTCAATATGCGCCGCACCATCATTACCGATGAGAACGGTCGCTACAAGTTCCAGAGCATTGTGCCCAAGGGCTACGGCTGTCCTCCGGATGGTCCTACCCAAGGCCTGCTGAACGAGCTGGGCCGCCACGGTAACCGTCCTGCGCACATTCACTTCTTTGTGACGGCTCCTGGCCACCGCAAGCTGACCACGCAGATCAATATCGACGGCGATCCGCTGGTGTACGACGACTTCGCCTACGCCACTCGCGACGGTCTGGTGCCACCACTGACCGAGCACACCGATCCTGCCCGTATCGCTGCTGAAAACCTGGATGGTCCTTTTGCAGAGATCGTGTTTGATATTTCCTTGACCCCCTTGGTCGATGGCAAGGACAACCAGATCGTGAATCGTCCACGTCTGGCTGCCTAAGTCTTGCTTCAGTCCAGCGCCTGTGTTTGCCTAGTCAAACCAGGCCCTGGGCTGACTTGTTTTTGCTGTGCCTGACGTAAGGGCCAAGCCCATCCGTAGCGTCAGCGCTTTATACGGAGAACGGAGTGATCGATAAACAGGTAAGCAGTGTTGCACAGGCTTTGCATGATGTGCAGGACGGCGCCACGATTCTGGTCGGTGGTTTTGGAACGGCTGGCATACCCACAGAGTTGATCGACGGTCTGATCGAGCAAGGCGCTCGTGACCTGACTATCGTTAACAACAACGCGGGTAATGGCGATGTGGGGCTGGCGGCTTTGCTTAAAACAGGCCGGGTTCGCAAAATTATTTGCAGCTTCCCCCGTCAGGCTGATTCCTGGGTATTTGATGACTTGTATCGCAGCGGCAAGATCGAGCTGGAGCTGGTGCCTCAAGGCAATCTGGCCGAACGATTGCGCGCCGCCGGTGCGGGTATCGGTGGCTTTTTCTGCCCCACAGGCTATGGCACAGAACTGGCCAAGGGCAAGGAAACACGTTTGATCAATGGTCGCTGGCATGTCTATGAAGAGCCCATTCATGGAGATGTCGCCCTGATCAAGGCCGAGCGGGGGGACCGTTGGGGGAATTTGACCTACCGCATGGCGGCGCGCAACTTTGGTCCGGTCATGGCGACCGCGGCCCGCACCACCATTGCCAGTGTGTTTGAACTGGCGGAACTGGGTCAACTGGACCCTGAAACCATTGTGACGCCCGGCATTCACGTGCGCCGCGTCGTGGTGGTGCCGCGCAGTCGCACAGAAGCAGGTGGGTTCAAGGCATGAACGGACAGAGCATGAAGGGGGACAGCATGACGCTCAATTATCAGCGCCGCAGTAAAGACGAATTGGCGCAGCGCGTCGCTCAGGACATCCATGACGGCGCCTACGTAAATCTGGGTATTGGCATGCCAACCTTGGTGGCCAACCATTTGCCCGCCGGTGTGGAAGTGGTGCTGCATAGCGAGAACGGTATTCTGGGCATGGGCCCGGCACCGGCAGCCGGGCAGGAAGATTACGACTTGATCAATGCGGGCAAGCAGGCGGTGACGCTGCTGCCCGGTGGCGCGTTTTTTCATCATGCCGACAGCTTTGGCATGATGCGTGGCGGCCATCTTGATATCTGTGTGCTGGGCGCTTTTCAGGTGTCGGCTACCGGGGATCTGGCCAACTGGAGCACGGGCGAGCCCGGCGCGATTCCCGCCGTAGGCGGTGCCATGGATCTGGCCATTGGCGCGAAACAGACCTGGGTCATGATGGATGTGCTGACCAAGCAAGGCGTCAGCAAGCTGGTTGAACAATGCAGCTACCCCTTGACTGGCCTGGCTTGCGTCAAGCGTGTGTATACCGATTTGGCCACCCTGGCTTGCACACCAGAGGGTTTGCAGCTGATTGATCTGGTGCCCGGCTTGACCCATGAGGCACTGGAAGAAATGATTGGTTTGCCTATTGCCGCGGCCAAGCAGGGAGAGGGCCAATGACGGTCAGCCCCAGCGCCTTGAATACCGAACGGGGCATGTTCCGCGTCAGCGTGGAAGGTGATCCGCTGGCTCCGGCCCTGATTCTGAGCAACTCCCTGGGCACTACACAAGAAATGTGGAACCCGCAGGTGGCAGGTTTCGCCCAGTCCTACCGTGTGATTCGTTATGACACCCGTGGTCATGGCGGCAGCCCGGTCACCCCCGCCCCATACCGTTTCAAGGATTTGGGCCGTGATGTGCTGGCGATTCTGGACGCGCTGGATATCGAACGCGCTGCGTTTTGTGGCCTGTCCATGGGTGGTCACACCGGCTTGTGGCTGGGGGTGAATGCACCGGAGCGTTTGAATGCGCTGATCGTGTGCAATAGCGCGGCCAAGATTGGTACTGCCCAAGCCTGGCAGGAACGGGCCGACGCTTTGCGCCAAGGCGGTGCCGCCCAGATGCGTACTCTGGCGGACTCGGCGCCTTCGCGCTGGTTTGGTGAAGCCTTTATCCAGCAATCGCCCGAATTGGTCAAAGCCATGCAGGACAGTCTGGCCAAGCTGGATCCACTGGGTTACGCCGCCTGCTGCGATGCCTTGGCCGAGTCGGATCTGCGTAATCAGATCAGCCGTATTGCGGCACCGACCCTGCTGGTCGCTGGCGAATGGGACCCGGTTACGACAGTTGCCGATGCTCAGGCCATGCAAGCCAGTATTCCTGGCTCCAAAGTGGCGGTCGTACCGGCTTCGCATCTGTCCAATCTGGAAGCGCCCGAAGCCTTCGAGCGCGCCGTATTGAATTTTTTAGCCCAGGCCTGAGTGCCCGAGCGCTTGTTTTTAGAAAGGAACACCATGCTTTATCTGGTTCACATGATTGTTGATATCCCTGATTCCCTGCCAGCCGAAGAGGCTGCCCGTATCAAGGCCGAAGAGAAAGCCTACTCGCAGGATCTGCAACGTTCGGGCAAGTGGCCGCATATCTGGCGCGTGGTGGGTCAGTACGCCAACTACAGCGTGTTCGATGTAGAGAGCAATGAAGAGCTGCACAACCTGCTCAGCGCCTTGCCCTTGTTCCCTTACATGCAGATTTCCGTGACTCCCTTGGCGACACACCCTTCGGCCATTTAAGTTACGCAGCAGTAAAAAACTCAGGCTGCGATCCCAGCGCAGTCTGAGCACCGAGTAAAGTTGAGAATTCAAACAACAAGACTGGGGAGACAAAACGATGGGATTGAAAAGTGGATCGGCGTCGGTCTGGGTGGCCGGTTTTTTGTCGGTGTTGATTGCCTATGCCGGGCCTTTGCTGATCTTTATTCAGGCCGCACAAGTAGGCCGGATTGCCGATGCGGAGCTGATCTCCTGGATCTGGGCAATTTCCATAGGCGCTGGTTTGAGCGGTTTGCTCCTGAGTGCGTATCTGAAGCTGCCCATTATTACGGCCTGGTCCGCGCCGGGCACCGCCTTGCTGCTGACCCTGTTTCCAGGCATCACCATGCCTGAAGTGGTGGGGGCGTATCTTAGCGCCGCCTTGATTGTCGTCGTCATTGGTCTGACAGGCGGTTTTGAAAAGATTCTTTCCTTCATCCCCAAAGGCATTGCCGGGGGCATGATGGCCGGTATTTTGCTCCAGTTCGGTATGGCGGCGTTCAAGTCCAGCAGCGACATGCCTCCCATCGTACTGGTGATGCTGGCGGTGTACTTGCTGGGCAAGCGTTTCTTGCCGCGTTATGCGATTGTGCTGGTGGCCTTGTCTGGATTTGTGATGGCCATGGCCAGCGGCCAAGTGCATATGGAAGCGTTCCAGCTGGAGCTGGCCCACCCGGTGTGGGTGACTCCGGAATTCAATATCGCGACCTTGTTGAGCCTGACTTTGCCCTTGGTGCTGGTCAGTTTGACGGGGCAGTATCTGCCCGGCATGGCGGTCTTGCAGTTGGCGGGTTACCCCACACCATCGCGCCCCGTGCTGGCAGGCACCGGCTTGGCCTCGATGCTGGTGGCCTGTTTTGGTGGCATCACCATTGTGCTGTCTTCCATTACTGCTGCCTTGTGTACGGGCAAGGATGCCCATCCCGATCCGGACAAGCGTTATGTGGCCGGTATTGCCAATGGCGTGTTTTATCTTTTGGGCGGCACTTTTGCCGGCTCGATTGTGTATTTGTTTACCGCTTTGCCCGCCTCCTTGATTGCAGCCCTGGCGGGTCTGGCTTTGATAGGGGCCATTGTGGCCAATGTGCGGGTGATGGTCAGTGAAAGCGGCTATATCGAGCCGTCTGTCATCACATTTCTAACTACCGCATCAGGTATGAGCCTGTTTGGACTGGGCGCCGCATTTTGGGGCGTGGTGTTTGGCTTGGTGGCTTATCGCCTGCTTGGGTCCAAACATAAGTGAAAAAAAGGAAGAGACTATGAATCAGTTGGCACTATCCCTTGATCAAGTATTGGAGCCTGTGTTGGCCGTATTGCCACAGCGCCGCTGGGATCTGGATCGTTTGCGCGTTCTCTTGCAATTGAACGTGTCGCCAACGGTGACCGTAGTCGGTAAATACAATCACGGTAAAAGTCGTCTGCTCAATGAGTTGATGGGCAGTGATGTGTTCAATGTGGCTGACCGCCGTGAAACTGTCGCGCTGGCCGAGCATGTGCATGAAGGTGTGCGCTGGCTGGATGCGCCGGGCCTGTATGCAGACGTGGCCTTGCAGGATGATGCCCTGGCACGTGAAGCCATGGGCTTGCAGGCGGATATTCGCCTGTTCGTACACGCTGCCAAAGAAGGTGAGCTGGATGCCTTGGAAAGCAATTTGCTGCAAGAGTTGGCTGCAGATCATCAGCGTTCGCAGCGTCAGAACCTGATGGTCATCAGCCAGATTGACCAGTTGGCCGATGACGAACAACAAGAGAAAGTGCTGGGTGCGATTCAGCAGCAGTGTGCCGGTGTGACGTTGCATCCGGTGTCCAGCACCCGCTATCGCCAGGGTCGTGAAGGTGGCAAGCAGCGCATGCTGGAGAAAAGCGGAATCCCGGCTTTGCAGGCTTCTTTGGAAGCTGCCTTGAAGCGTGTGCCGCAAGCCCGCGAGTTCGAGCGTGAAGCCTTGCTGACCGAGCTGACGCAAGAATTGAACGCCTTGCAGCAAATGCAAGAGCAAAGTTTGCACAGCCTGCAGCAGACGCAAAAGCAGCAGCATAGTGATTTTGTTGAAGGTCTGCGCAAGATTCTGGAAGGTATCGAGAAGGATCTGGAGCCGGTGGTCAATGCCCCCGGTGTGGATCATTCCCTGGTGCCGGATACCTTCGAGTTTGGTTTCAAGATGACGGCAGGCAAGCAAGAGCGTGCCCGTTTGCAGATTGCCTATTCGCGTGCGTGTATCGCGATCAATGGTCACCTGGTAGAGTACGGTGCTGTAGGCTTGCCAGCGGCGCAACGTACCTCGGTGCGCAGCATGGATACCGTCATGATTGCGGTGATGGGCGTTTCAGTGAAGTACCGTGCGGATCTGCGCCGCATCTTCTGCGAACAGGCCGGACGCGACAAGCTGGTTCAGGACTTCACCCATTATTTTGAAGTTTCGGACGGCCGCGTGGCTTTGGAAAAGCAGATCGAAACGACTGAAAGCCAGCTTGAGCAAACGCGCCAGGCGTTGGAAGGTCTGTCCACATTGGAGCATGCGTAATGTCCGTGGAAAGTACGTTTATCAAGGCGGTTGCGGAGCTCAATCCTGCCAGTCAGGATATGCAGCCCGCTATTGCCAGGATGGAGCAGTGGCTGGCGGATTTGGGCCAGACGACCGTGGCGCAATCCTTGTCCGGCACGGCTTTGGTCGAGCAGGGCGTATTGGCGCAAAGTGCTCAACAAGTGAATCAACAGTTGCAAGCACAAAGAGAAGCCTGGGCGGCTTCCTGGTCTGCATTGGCACCGGCACAGGAATTGGCGGACCGTTTCCGCGATCGCATCATGCTGCTGGTGTTTGGCTCCTTTAATGCTGGTAAAAGCTCCTTGTGCAATTTCCTGGCGGATCGTTTTCGTCGTCAGGGTCATAGCGTTGATTTCTTCCGTCTTGCCGATGGACAGATGCAGCCCATGCCTGAGGGTTTTCAGGAAGGCGCAACGGAAACCACGGTTGCCTTGCAAGGTGTGTGTCTGGGCGAGAAGCTGGTATTGCTGGATACCCCTGGTTTGCACTCGGCCAATGCGCATAACGCTGCTTTGACGCAGCAGTTTCTGGAAAGCACGGATGCGCTCTTGTGGCTGAGCAGCTCCAGCGCACCGGGGCAGGTTCAGGAACTGGGCGATTTGCTGGTGGAACTGCGCCGCAACAAACCCTTGTTGCCGGTAATTACCCGCAGCGATCGCATCGAAGAAGATGAGATCGACGACGAGATCGTCAAAGTGCTTTGCAACAAGACGGCCGATAACCGCCAGTTGCAGGAAGAGGACGTGATGACGCGGGCAGCGCAGGCGCTGAACCATTGGGGTCTGAGCAGTGAGTTGCTCAAACCGGCCGTTTCCCTGTCCGTGCATATGGCGCGCAGTCAGCAGGACGAAGAGCAGGGCTTGGAGCAAGCGGGTTTCGAGCGCTTGTATCTGGCGGTGCAAAACTTGCTGAAACCTGCCTTGGCGTACAAGCAGCGCAAACCTGCCGAGCTGCAATTGCACCATATTGAAGAGGCAATCCTGAGTCCTTTAACGCAAACGCTGGAGCAGGCCGCTGATCAATTGCGTCAGCGTATTGAAGAACAAACAGTAGTCTTGCAAGGAGCCGTCCAGGCTCTGACCGAAGGCACCTGGCGGCGAGTCGTGCCCCAATTGCCCGAGGTGCTGGAAAAACATGCCGCTCAGCAAGATGTTGCCGCTGTGCGTACCGAGCTTGGCCAGAACATAGGCAAGGCATTTGCAGAGCTGAGCCAGACGGTTCTGGCGAATTTCCAGCTGACTCAACCAGACTTGCCGACACTGAATCTGCCTGCACATATTGGATATGAGGTGTTCCAGGAGCAGGGGGAAGGGCAAGCGCCGCTGATCGACTACAACCGTCTGTACATGAGCTTGAATGATGGGGTGATGAATGGCGCCCAGGAGCTTGCGGAACAGGTGGTGGAGCAGGCTGAACAAAGTCTGGAACAGCTCAAGCAGGAGTTGATTGAATTGGAAGATGCTGTGGCTGATCAGGCTCAGGCTTTGGAGGCAATCAAGCACCAATTGCACGCTGCGTGAGGCAGTATTAATTCGGTTTTGCATTGCCATGCAAAACACAGAAAACCGGCTGGATAGCGGTCAACCCCCAAGCTGATTTCATGGATTGTGGCTTATTTGTTGAAATGCTAATGAGAATTGTTAGCATTTCGATATTTATGTTTTAAATCGAAGATGAAGTCGCTATGATGGTTTGTACAGCATCCATGCCTTAGCCAAGAGCCGTTTTACGGCTCTTGGCGTCTGTAGTAGGCAAACCTGGATTGCGTAATTTTCTGGGGGCGCATGGCTATGAAACCGAAAACAAGCCACTACTTTTTACCCAATAAGGGAAGCTCGCCTAACTGGCGCCAACACCTGCGCCTGTGGGTTGGACTCATCATCTCCATGGGGGGCGTCTGGGCGCTCTGTCATCAGTTCTGGCTGTACGCACAAGATCACCCGGTGGTCTTGCAGGCCCTGGTGGGCGGCTCCATCGCGGCACTGGCCACAGCACTGGGCACCGTGCCCGTCATGTTTTCTCAAACCATGTCGCAGCGTACGCAAGATACGCTGTATGGCTTTGGGGCGGGGGTGATGCTGGCCGCTTGTGCTTTCTCGCTGGTTCTGCCGGGTCTGGAAGCGGCACAGAGCCAGCAAGTGTTTGGCGGTGGTGCTTGGGGCGCAGGTTCCGCTGTGGGCCTGTCCATCTTGTTGGGTGCCGCAGCCTTGATGCTGCTTGATCGCATCCTGCCACACGAGCACTTTATCAAAGGGCGTGAAGGCCCTGGCAGCGCCTCGTCTACCAAGCTGCGCCGCACCTGGCTGTTTGTGATTGCCATTACGTTGCACAACTTCCCGGAAGGCTTGGCCATTGGCGTGGGCTATGTGGGTAATGAAGGTGTGCGCGCCAATGCGCTGGCCACGGGTATTGCCATTCAGGACGTGCCTGAAGGTTTGGTGGTGGCGCTGGCCTTGCTGGCCGCCGGTTACAGCCGTGCTTTCTCTGTCGTTTTAGGCATGGCCAGTGGCTTGGTTGAGCCGGTCGGGGCGGTGCTGGGTGCGGTGGCTGTTAGCAGTTCGCTGGTACTTCTGCCTTTTGGTCTGGGCTTTGCGGCGGGTGCCATGCTGTTTGTGATCAGCCACGAGATCATTCCTGAATCGCACCGGCAAGGACATGAAACCTTTGCGACGGGTGGTTTGATGATCGGCTTTGTCCTGATGATGTTGCTAGATACGGCCTTAGGATAAGCAGGTCCGCAAAAAAATAGCTTGAACAAGCTTGTCTTGTTTCAGGCTATTTTTTTGGCTTTGGCTTTGGCTTTGGCTTTGGCTTTGGCTTTGGCTTTGGCTTTGGCTTTGGCTTTGGCTTTGGCTTTGGCTTTGGCTTTGGCTTTGGCTTTGGCTTTGGCTTTAGATCCGCGCATGAATGCCTGGCAAGATTGTTCCCGACAAGGTTTTTGCTTTATTTCTGCTGAACCCTGCATGGTCACGGCGCAGCAAGCAGCCCGAACATCAGTTAATAAAGACCTATACTAAGGCCCCTGTTTGGGGTAGCCCCGAGCTTGTTTTTTATCCCGCCTCGTCACAGCATCTTGTATCTGTCCAGGCGCTTCTTTGGCAGTGATTTCCAGCATGCTACGCATAGAAAATCTCAGTAAAAACTATGGCGATTATCCCGTTTTCAAAGGGCTGACTCATACATTTCAGCCAGGCTGCGTGGCGCTTTGTGAAGAAGACAGCACCGGTAAATCCACTTTGCTGAATATCATTGCAGGTTTGCTCGAACCGGATGCGGGGGAAGTGTGGATAGACGGGCATTCACTGATGAAAGCCCCCCGACAAGCCCGCGCCCGTATGGCTTATGTGCCGGACAACTGCATGCTGTTTCCGTCCCAGACAGGCCGCGAACTGCTGGAACAAATCGCCGCAGAAAAGAACACCCATGTGGATGACAATGCGCTGGATCTGGCCTGCCGATTAGGGCTGGAGCCACACTTGGACAAGCGCTTTGAGCAGATGTCCACAGGCACGCGCCGCAAGGTATTTCTGACGGCGGCGGCCTTGGGTGACCCAGCTGTGATTATTGCCGATGGCCCTAGCAACGGCCTGGATACGCAGGCTCGTGCCGCTTTGGCGGAGCAGTTCCAGATCTGGTCGCAAGAACGTGTTGTGCTGTTCGCCAGCTACGATGCCGAGTTGCTTGAGGCTTGCGGAGCAGAAATAATCAATATTGCCGAGCTGGTTTAGACCTGGGGCCGTGCCCGCTATCTACAAGTTAATCAGCCTGAAGAAAGAGGCAGAGAACGCTTTGGAGAACAAGCGTCTTCTGCCTCTTTTGCCGTGAGTGTTTCCTGATCAGCCCATAAATTCGGCAATCCTACGGATTCTTTCCGCCGTTCAGATCCCTACTATGGTTCTGCCAACCAAACCAAAAGAAAGGAGACGACATGGCAACAGGATATATTTGGAACACACTTTACGGCTGGGTAGATACCGGGACGGGCAGTCTTGCCTCGGCCAATCTGGGTGCCCGTTTGCAGCCGATCAGCCACCACCTGGCTCATCCCGATACGAAGCGCCGCTTTCACGAGCTGGTTTGTGCCTCCGGTCAAATTGATCATCTGACCAGCATCCAGGCCAAGCCTGCACGCGACAAGGATATTTTGCGTGTTCATACGGCCGAGCATCTGGAAAACATGAAGCGTGTCAGCGCCTTGCCAACCGGCGGCGATACGGGCGATGGCATAACCACCATGGGGAATGGTGGCCTTGAAATTGCCATGCTTTCCGCGGGTGGCGCCATTGAGATGGTCAAGAAAGTGGTCAGCCGGGAAGTCAGCAATGGCTATGCGCTGGTGAACCCTCCTGGTCACCATGCCCCCCGTGCCGGGGCAATGGGCTTTTGCATTTTCAATAACACCTCGGTGGCGGCGGCGTATGCTCGCGAGGAATTGGGTCTGGATCGTGTCGCCATTCTGGATTGGGACGTGCACCACGGGAATGGCACGCAGGATATCTGGTGGAATGATCCTTCGGTTCTGACTATTTCTCTGCACCAGCATCTGTGCTTTCCGGCCAATAGCGGCTTTACGACTGAGCGTGGTGAGGGTGAAGGCCTGGGTTACAACTTGAACATCCCCCTGCCTCCTGGCGGCGGGAATGCCGCCTACCTCTATGCCATGGAAAAAGTGGTGTTACCTGCGCTGCGCGCCTATAAACCGCAGCTGATTATTGTGGGTTCGGGCTTTGATGCCAGCATGATGGACCCACTGGCACGCATGATGGTGACGGCTTCCGGTTTCCGGCAAATGGCGCGTCAGGTGATCGACTGCGCCGAGGAAGTCTGCGAAGGACGTATCGCCTTTGTGCAGGAAGGGGGTTATAGCCCACATTACTTGCCATTCTGCGGTCAGGCCGTGATTGAAGAGCTGACTGGCGTACGTACGCTGGCTGATCCTTACGCGGAGTTCCTGGGCGGGATGGGTGGCGATACGCTGCTGGATGCAGAACGTGCTTGCGTGGATGAGGCGGCAAACTTGCTAAGCGGTCTGCGTTAACTCGCCTTTATGCGCATGGCTTGAACGGCACCTCGGACCTTGCCGTTTAGTGGCAAAGTCCGGGCACCGCCGCTAGGATCGCACCATGCGCATCCGGCACATACCAATGATTCAGAGCCGCTTGGACAGCGGCTTCTGTTCGTCTGGTAATGCCCAGCTTGCGCAGCAAGGACGTGACATGCGAATGCACGGTGCGCTCGCTCAAAAACAGACTGGCTGCAATTTCCCGGTCGGTATAGCCCGTCACTAGCCAGCCCAGCACCTGCATTTCCTTGGCACTGAGCGCAGCGGGTAAGGGGGCAGGCACCAGTCGCACCAGAACATCGCCCTTGGGAAAACGCTGCGCTTGCAGTCGATAGCTTCGTTTGCCTTCCAGCCAGAACGCTTGCAAGGTCGAGGTTTCCTGGCCCATGAAGGACAAGGCTTTAGCCAGTGCGGGGCTGAACTGGGAAGCGTCAGAGAGCATGTCCTCACGCATGATCAGCCCGCCTGCCTGTGGCACCAGATGCAAGACGACGCCGTTTTGCGAGACCATGTTTTGCATGGCATCTTCCAGCAAGATTTTCGCGCCCAGTGCCAGTGTACGCACGTGGCGATTGAAGCTTCCTGCTTGTTGGGAAGAGAAGTGGATCATCCCCAAGTACGAGTCCCCGCGCTGTAGTTCTACCGTCATCCCATCCTGAAACCCGCCGCGAAGCAGAGCATCGGTATAAATGGCAGTACTGCGAAAGGGTGGATCCATGGTGTCCGAGCACTCGGAAATAGAAGGCGGCAGCAAATCGTGCGGAGAGGCCTGTGCTGTAAATCCCGGTGCGTAGATTTGTGGAAAGCCCGTTCCCAAGGCAGAGGCACAGTTCAGGTTATAGCCTTCGCAATGCAACTCCAGATGTGTACGGCTTTGCGGTGCACACCCCAAAAGCTGCACCGCATCGAAGTGAAACAGGGAACGCAGGGATTGAATACGGTCGCAGAGACTCAACATGACGGGGCCTGAGAACGAGTTTGGTAAGGGTGCTAACAATCAACATAGCGTTTGGTGATTGAGAGCGCAATTGGGCCAAACCCAGGCTTGGAAGTGGGGCCGAGTATGGGTGCATCCCCAAAGCAAAAACCCTCCAGAAGTGGAGGGTTGCTTGAAAAAGGCGGCAAGCCGAAGCGTTTAACGTCACCTATCTCCGAGTAGAGAGATAGGGTTACGGCAGGTTGTAAAACGACACGCTGTAAAACTGCCTTATTTAACGGCTTCCAGATATCGTCTCAGCACTTCGGGCCAGTTGATCACATTGAAGAAGGCTGCAATGTATTCAGGCCGACGATTCTGATACTTCAGGTAGTAGGCATGCTCCCATACGTCCAGGCCCAGAATGGGTGTGTTGCCGTGCATCAGTGGGCTGTCCTGATTGCCGGTGCTCTCTACCACCAGTTTCTTTTCTGGCGTCACACTCAGCCAGGCCCAGCCACTGCCAAAGCGTGAAATTGCCGCTTTGGTGAAGGCGCCCTTGAATTGCTCGAATCCACCCAGATCCCGGTCTATGGCGTGGGCCAGATCCTTGGGTACGCTGGTATCGGCATCCGGTGTCATGACCGTCCAGAACAGGCTGTGATTGGCATGGCCGCCGCCGTTGTTGCGCACTACATTGCGCACGGACTCGGGCAGTTTTTCCAGCCCGGCAACCAGTTCATCAATAGGTGGACTGGGCAAGTTGGCCGCTTCCAGTGCTGCATTCAGATTGTTGATATAGGTCTGATGGTGCTTGCTGTAGTGAATTTCCATGGTCTGGGTGTCGATATGAGGTTCCAGAGCATGGTAGGCATAAGGCAGGGCAGGTAAGGTGTAAGACAAAACGCACTCCTCGATAAGCCCCAGGCCGGTCGCGCCTGGGGGACAGAATGAAACTTAATGAGAAAAAGAGCGCTCCTGCGGGCTGACCGCCCCTAAGAACAGGGCAGAGCAGGTAGGGACATGATGGGGATAGCGGCGTGCATAGCGCGCCAGCTCGGCATAGGTGCGTCGACTATGTTGCCAGGCGGCCATGCGCCAATCATCGGCCAAGTGCGTGTTGGCTGCCGCGCAGCATAAGGTTTCATGCGCGGTACACAGGTGCAGGCCCTGCTCGTCGCTTTGACCCAGCTGTTCGCAGGCATCGGCCAGATTCAAATGGGCAATGACCCAGGCGGCAATGGTGGCGTCGGCCCCTTCACAAGAGCCAAACAGCAGCGGTTTTACATACGCGCGCGCCTGTTGGTAGTGCGCGATGGCATCGGTGTAATTGTGGGATTGAAAGGCTTGGTTGCCTTGCGTGATCAAACTGCGCCAGGAGGCCAGTTCGTCGCGTTGGGTAAGAGCGTGTTGGGGCTGTTGGGCGAGTGTCTGCATGCATTGCTCCTGATAAAAGGTAGCGCATCAATAGTGAAATTAATGATAATGATTTGCATTTATATTATCAAGGAAATCCAAAAAGCAAATCGTAAGCAGATCAAACGCCAGTCGGAGAGAGGCAGGAGGCGGTCTCTGAAGCCAGTAGTGATGCGGCTTTGCAGGCTTGGTAGGCGTACTTAGGTGTATACCCTGTAGCGTCAATGTTCTTGTTTCAGATCAAGCCCAAGTTGGCTGCAGGACAAGAAAAAAGGCTGAAAGCCCGGGAGCTTTCAGCCTTGATTTCCGCTTGTCTGAACCGTCTTAACGACGTTTTACCGACAGCTCATATTCCATATCCTGGTCGTAGCTACCCAAAGACATGGCTTTGACTTCGTACTCGCCCGCTTCCAGCTGGACTTCCAGACGTGCGTTCATGTCGCCGCCGCTATCATCGTCTTCGGCAACGGTTTGACCGTCTTTACGCAGCACCAGGTAGGTGTCGAAGATAGGCGAGGTCATGTCAATGACGTAGCTGCCAGGCTGACGTACGGTCAACTGGTAGCTGTCGCTGGTGATGCCTTGCAGCATCAGGGCCTGGCGAGGCTCACCCACACGGATGGTACCGCCGCCGGCATTGGCAGGGACTTCATCGGCCGAGGCGGACAGGGCAAACAAGCCGGCCTGGTTGGAGCCAGAAATCTTCACCTGGTGTTCGCCTGCAGCCAGTACGCCGCGGACGCGTTGCTGGCCAGCTTCATCACCGTATTGGTTGGCACTGGTGGAATCCACTTCCATCGTGGCCTGGAAGCCCTGGGCATCCATTTGCACGGTGACCAGTTTGGGTTCGGACAAGGTGAAGCTGTAGGTTTGGGTTTCACCTGTGAACAGGCCAGTTTTGCCATCGCCGTCCAGAGTCAGGCTGTCGCCGTTTTTCAGCTCGATCTCGCCGGTCATCTCTTCGGGTTTGATCTGCAGCGAGAAGCCGCCCTGGAAGTTTTGCGAACCCATGGCCGAGCTGGCCTGCACAATGTATTCGCCCGCTTTCAGGTAAACCTGCAGACGTGCATCAGTGCCGCCACCGCTGTCATCATCCGAGGCCAGTTCCATGCCGCGACGGTCCATCAGCTTCAGATAGGCGTCCAGGCTGTTCTGCTCGGCCTTCATGGCAATGCTGTACAAGCCGTCTTTCTCGATATTCAGGCGGTAGCGTTTCTGGCCGCCCAATGCCCAGTCATGAATGGTCTGGTCTTGGGTCAGCGGGTCACCTGTGTAGGCTTTCAGAGTGTCGACGACGACCTGGAAAGGGCCGTAGGAGCTGGTGTTGAAACCGCTGACAACCACCTGGTAGGTGTCGTTGAAATCAGCCTTGAAGCCCAGTGTGGTGGCCTGGCCTTTGGTCTCGCTCTCGGGGCAGTCCTCGCAGCGCTGAGTACGTGTTACCAGCTCGCCGTTGCGCAGCACGCTGATTTGCGGACGCAAAGGGCCGCTAACGCTGATCTTGATGATCTGGCCAGCCTCAGCCTTCACATCAAACAAGCTGCTGCGTACGCCATCGCTCAGGTTCAAAAAGCTTTTGCTGGTCAATTCGCCAGAGACAGATTGGCCCAACACCAGAGTTTGGGAAGCACCGATGGTGCTGGGGGCGCTGACCGGGCCGCTTGCCGGTACGGGTACGTTTTTGGCGTAATAAATAGCGCCACCGGCGCCGATGACGACGCCCAACAAGGCTGCAAATAGGGTAGTTGGCTTCATGATCTCTGAAGAGTAAAAGTAAGGCACCGATGAGCCGGCGGCCGTTAGCGGGCGATTGTACTGGAGCTGGGAGAGCCAGCGCACGCTATTGCAACAAGATACTACGGTAGAGGCGTGTATTCCGGGTTTATCGCTGGGGCGTGAATCAATAACTGGATTCGCTTGTTGGCCCGGCCTCGCCTTGGGAGCAACGGCCGTCCTAGCGTACTTTGTTACGTTTTAAAAGCGTGATTGGGCTTCAAGGCTGCACATAGGGCTGGGTGATGAAGGCGGGGGCTTCGCTAAAAGACTGTCCTCCTCCCGGTGGCGGGGGCTGGGTCAGGGCAACTTGCACCCATTTGCCGTGTCGGCGCTCCAGCAGTCGATAGCGCTGCTCGGGACCGACCGGGCGGCTGGCCAGGTACAAGATGCCGTTCAGTCTGTATAAAGTGGGTTGAGAGGCAGATTGCCTGGCGACTTCCTGCTCCTGCCCTTGATCAAGCATCACAATCGCACCGCCGGGGTTTTTTTGAACCGCGACAATGACCTGTTCTTTCTCATCCAGGCTCAGTGCGGGTGTTCCCACATAGTTCAAGCCCAGGTTTTGGGGGGCTGTCCAGCCTTGCTTGCCGCTTTGTGCCAGGCGCAGCAAATGCTGGCTTTGGCGGTCGCGCATGTAAAGCTCAATATGGCCTTGCGCATTCAGGATGGAGGCCAGCCCTCCGCTGATGGGGGGAGCAGGAATTGCTTGCCAGGGCCGCCATTGCGAGTCGCTTTGCTGATAGGTCTGAAAAAGCTGGCCCTGCAGATTGCTGGCGAATACATGGGCGTGCCCTTGCTGATCCAGGCTCAGAGTGGCGGGGTAGGCGGCCTGTTCCAATGCAGGCAGGGCTTTCCAGGCACTCCAGCCGTAATCAGGCTGGCGCGCGGCGCTCCAATAAAAACGGCCATCGGTTCCCATGGCGACAGCCTGACTGTCACGGCGGCTGACCATGGGGGTGTGCAACATGCGAGGGCCGGGTATTCGTTGCCAGGCCAGCCAGTCATCCTCGTCAGCGGAGCGGCTGAACCAGACTTGCCCGGTGGCATCACGGGCAAACAGGCCGGGGCTGCCATCTGCGTATTGGAAAGCACTCAAGGTATCGGCTGTGCGTCCGCCCAAGGTCATCCAGCGCTGTTCTTGCACATCCCATTGATTGATGGCGTCGTTCTGTTCACCCGATGCGAAAAAGCTGAGTCTGCCTTCGCTGTCACTCAAGAGGCTGGCGGGGTAGTCCGCGCGGCTGGTGTAGTAACTGCGCTGTACCCATGCAGCGGCAGGGCCAGCGGGTTCCTGACACACGGTGGGGCCTTTGCACGCATGTTGATCGTGCCAGGCGTAGCGCCGGAAAATCTCGGTTTTGCTGTGAATTTCATTCAAGGTCAGGTTGCGGGCCTGTTCTTGAATGGGGTAGTCCACATAGCCAATTTGCGCGTAATTGCCGGGGGCGGCCAGCATGGCTTCGTGAACCAGGCGGGCGCTGGCGATATGGTCCGGGTGTCCGTGTCCGGTACAACGCCAGCACAGCTGGGTGTAAGGCACGGGATTGGTGTCATCCAGATAGCGAACACTGGTGGGCTGATACAGCCGTATCAAGGCGGCCAGTGTCTGGACCAACTGCTCGCGGTTCAGTGTCTGTTGCGGGCTGTCCAGAGTTTGTACGGTTTGACCAGGTACAGATTCTGCGCGGCTCAAGGGCGTCAGGCTTCCCCAGCCCGGACCCAGCCAAGGATCTTGCAGGCGTAAATGGCTCAGTTGAATGCCCGGTCTGGCTTGCAAGCTGAACTGTGTGATTGACGCACTGCCGACCATCACGCGCGTCTGTTGCCATTCATTGACCAGCCCGGCCATATACGCATAGGCGGCGCGTACACCTTGTTCGCGGCTGTACATATACTCCAGCCCGCCTTTGCGTTCACTGGCGGTCAGATACAGAACCTGCATGCAGACACCGGCCTGGATATTGCTGGACAGGTCCGGGTTCATGAACAGCAGGTCGTCGTCCATATGGCCAACGACGACCAGGTCTCGACTGCCATGACAGGCATCGGTGGCCTGGGCAGAAAGCGGCAAGAGCAGAGCACACAGTCCGCCAAGCAGAGTGTGTTTCAGAAAAGAGCCAGTCAGACAGGCAAGAGGCATGGGGATACGAGCGCGGAATAAACAAGGATCAGAACGATCCGTCCCGCGTTGCCTGCAGAGGGTGCAAACAACGTGCCTGCTTAGTATAAGCAGGCACTGTCAGGCAGAAAATAAAGATAAACGGCGTCAGGGATTTTGTTTTTTAAAGTGTGGCGCCGACGCTGCGATCAGTTCAGTCTGGGGCGAATCAACATGGGCGCAAACTGATGCAGGTAATTGAGCATGGCCAGAATCCAGCACAGGCCAGCGGCATGCAACAAAGGCAAGCTCCAGCTGCTGGGAACCAGGGCCAGCAAGCGCAAGACACAGGCGGCAATCAGGAGTCCATAGCCCAGCACCACTTTGGGCGTGGCACGCAGGGGGCGGCCTAAATGGCCCAGAGCGGTACGGGTCAGCATGCCGATAATCATGACGCTAAAACCTGCCAAACCCACAATATGTACCGGCCAGGCAGCGCGCAGAATCCAGCCTGCTTCGTAGGCGGCAGCACTTAACAAGCCTATAGCCAAACCGGCATAGCCCAGGTACAGAATCCACAACAGTGGCGTGTTGCGGCTGGCCCAAGGTTTCCAGCGTACCCACTGGAAGCAGGCGATCAAGCCCAATGCAGCCAGAACAATGGCTAAAGGCAAACGCCAGGGGCTCAGTGACAAGGCAATCGCGACAGCGCTCAAACCCATTTGCCAATGACCGCTACGAATTTGCGCAGGCAAGCTCAAGCCCGGCAAGGCGCGCATGGCAAAAAAGGGAATGATGCGACGGGCAATCAGCAAGGTGATCAAGCCCATGGTCCAGAAGCCGCTGTAGAAGTAGGGCATGGGGTCTTGCCCTTGCATCAGGCTGTACATGAACAAGGCATGGCTAAGACCCAAAGCCAGCATGGCCAGGGGGATACCGTAATTGCGCTTGTTGCGAGCGATCAGAATCACGCGGGCCAGCTCAGCGGCGGCAATAACGAAAAACAAGGCATCCAGTATCAAGGCCGCGATCAAGCCGTTGGGAAGCAGCAGGCTGAAACGAGCCAGAATCCAGATCAGACACAAGGCGCCCAAAGACGGGCCGCGCAAGGTGGGCTGTCCTGTCCAGGTGGCACTGGCTGTCAGCAAAAATCCCACGGCAATCGTGCCGATAAACGCCCAGAGCATTTCATGGGCATGCCAGTACAGGGATGGAATGGCCGTATTGGACAGCCAGCCGGGTGTATAGAGCCAAAGCGCAATGCTGGCTGCACCCCACAGTGTGGCTAAAAGATAGAGGGGACGAAATCCCAGTTCCAGGAATGCGCGCCATTCGGGGCGGGTAGAGGCGGGGGAGGCAGTCAAAGGAGTCATGGCGTATCAGTTAAAAGATGTATTTTAAATATATCTTAAAGACCGAATAAAACATAGTGTCTTCAAGTGATGTCTGGCCTTATTCCTTGTCGCTCATATCCAGCGTGCTGTCGATCATCTTGCGCAACAGATAGACGATAGCGACGCGTTCTGCGGGGTTCAGATTGCCCATGGTCAGTTCGCTGATGGTATGGGCGCGTGGGATGACCCGATCGAGCAGGTTCAGCCCTTCCTGGGTCAGCTCCACAATCACCTTGCGTCTGTCGTCCTTGTCCGGTGCCAGCTCAATGAGATTGCGCGATTTCAGGCGCTGAATAATGCCCCGTATGGTGGCCTGGTCTACTGCCGTGGCTTCGACCAGCTCGGTTTGCGAGCTGGGGCCGTGATCGCGCAGGGCGCACAAGGTCACGAACTGGATAGCGGTTAGCTGGTTGTCACCCACGTAATGCTGAAAGATGGCCGTATGCCGTTGGCCCGCCTTGCGCAGCAGGTGGCCGATTTGTTCGGTGACATCGTAGGACAAGGTTTGAGGCTCGGAAACGGGGGAGGTAGGCTGCATAGTCTTTCTGTCTTGTTGTGGAATGGGCAGGCCAGTTGCGTAACAACTGGGCAAGTATACCTTCCCAGGGGCCTGTTCACGCCTGATCCAGATCAGCTGTTTTGCATTTAAAGTATCCATCATTTCAGAGTGTGCACCGCAATAAATGAGTCTACACGCTGTTAAATCTGAAAATTAAATAAATTTGATGCCTAGATATTAAAGGCTTGGTTTTATTTTGGTTTTTTCTTTTAACTTGTTGATATTATTGAATTAAAGGCTAACTAAAAGCTGCTTTTCTAGTCATTTAAATTGGCTTTAGGTAGGTATAAACCCTAGCTTAATCACCTGTTTTCATGCTTAAACTTAGTGTGTACACTACTAAAAAACATGTGGTGAGCACTTTTGATGAGTGCCGTGATTTGGAGCTAACGATGGAAAAAACAGTCAAGATTGCGATTGTAGGGGCCGGTCTTGGCGGAGCCGCTGCGGCGACTCTGTTGCAGCAAGCTGGCTTTGAGGTAGAAGTATTTGAACAGGCGCCAGAATTCTCGCGTTTGGGTGCCGGTATCCACGTGGGCCCCAACGTGATGAAGATTTTCCGCCGCATGGGTCTGGAAAAAGCACTGGACGATATGGGTTCGCACCCTGATTTCTGGTTCAGCCGTGATGGCGAAACGGGCGACTACCTGTCCCGTATCCCTCTGGGTGAATTTGCCAAGAAAGAATACGGTGCGTCGTACATCACTGTGCACCGTGGCGATATGCACGCCTTGCAAATTGACAGCATCAAGCCGGGCACCGTGCACTTTGGCAAGCGTTTGCAAAACCTGGTGGATCGTGGTGACGACGTCTTGCTGGAATTTGCCGATGGCACCAGCGTGACGGCTGACATTGTGATTGGTGCCGATGGCATTCACTCCAAGATCCGCGAAACCCTGCTGGGCGTAGAAGACCCGATTTACAGCGGCTGGGTGGCACACCGTGCCCTGATCCGTGGCGAAAATCTGGCTCGCTTTGCCGACGAGTTCGAGGACTGTGTGAAATGGTGGACTGACGACCGTCACATGATGGTGTACTACACCACCGGCAAGCGCGATGAATACTACTTTGTGACTGGCGTGCCACATCCTGCCTGGGATTTCCAGGGTGCGTACGTAGACAGCTCGCAAGAAGAGATGCTGGCCGCATTTGAAGGCTATCATTCCACGGTTCAGAACCTGATCAAATCGACCGAAAGCATTACCAAGTGGCCATTGCGCAACCGCAATCCGCTGCCTTTGTGGAGCCGTGGTCGTCTGGTCATGTTGGGCGATGCATGTCACCCCATGAAGCCACACATGGCTCAAGGTGCTTGCATGGCTATTGAAGATGCCGCCATGTTGACTCGCTGCTTGCAAGAGACCGGTTTGTCGGATTTCCGCACGGCCTTTGATCTGTACGAGCTCAACCGCAAAGAGCGCGCGACTCGTGTCCAGTCCGTGTCCAACGCCAACACCTTCTTGCGCACGCAAGAAGATCCGGCCTGGGTTTACGGCTACGACCTGTACGGTCAGGACCTGAAGTCCAGCTAAGCAGTGCACTGCGCTGAACCCGGGAGCGATCCGGGCTCAGCGCATCAATCTGATCGGGTCCCGCTGTGCTTGACCTCTCTATAGATAGAGCAGGGCATGTCCAGTCGGGAGTCACCGTTGATACATCATTCTTCATCTGTAAACGGTCTGCAGCCCAATGGGGGGAATGCGGACGCGTTCAGGGCCCTGCTGTGTTATGTCAGGCGCTGTTATCAGGCAGTTTTCTGGTTCACCAGGCATACCAATAATTATCTGGAGATATACAAGGTGCATTCATCCATCCAAAGTCCCACGGCTGTGCCTGCAGGCCGGGACGGAAACGGAGATCTCTACAAGAAGATCGTCTGGCGTCTGATCCCATTCCTGTGTTTTTGTTATTTGGCTGCGTATCTGGACCGAATCAATGTAGGTTTTGCCAAGCTGCAAATGCTCGATCATTTGCAGTGGAGCGAGACTGCGTACGGCCTGGGCGCGGGCCTGTTCTTTCTGGGTTACATCCTGTTCGAGGTACCCAGCAACCTGATTCTGGAACGTGTGGGCGCCAAGTTGTGGATTGCCCGCATCATGATTACCTGGGGCATCTTGTCTGGCCTGACCATGTTTGTCACCACACCCACGCAGTTCTACATCCTGCGTTTCGTGCTGGGTGCGGCAGAGGCCGGCTTCCTGCCAGGTGTCTTGTACTACCTGACCCTGTGGTTCCCCACTTACCGACGCGGCAAGATCATCGCCTTGTTCATGATCGGTTTGCCCCTGTCCAGCGTGATTGGTGGTCCTTTGTCCGGCTGGATTATCGGTCACTTTGATCACATGAATGGCTGGCGCGGTTGGCAGTGGCTGTTCTTCCTGGAGGCGATTCCTAGTGTGCTGCTCGGTATCCTGACCTTCTGGGCCTTGCCGAACAACTATCAGTCCGCGAAGTGGCTGAGCAATGACGAAAAGTCTCGTCTGGCTGCGGATCTGGCCGCTGACGATGCCGAAGGCAAGGGCGTCAAGCACAGCTTCAAAGATGGTTTCTTCAACCTGAAAGTGTGGATGCTGGGCGGAATCGACTTCTCCATTCTGTTGGGCACGTACTCCATCAGTTTCTGGATGCCGTCCTTTATCCGTGCGGCGGGTGTGCAGGATCCTTTCCAGATTGGCCTGATGACGGCGATTCCATCGATAGCCGGTGTGGTGGGCATGTTGATGATTGGTGCCAGCTCGGACCGCTGCCGTGAACGCCGTTGGCACTTGATCGTGCCGCTGACCATCGGTGCAATTGCGCTGGTTGCCAGTACCTTTGTGGCGCATCACGCCTGGTTGACCGTTCTGGCCTTCACCGTGGCTTCGGCTGTGATTATGGGTGCGGTACCTGTGTTCTTCAGCTTGCCAGCAACCTTCCTGAAAGGCACCGCTGCGGCAACCGGTTTTGCTCTGGCTTGCTCGCTGGCCAATATCGCCGGTCTGGTCAGCAACTCCTTGATTGGTTGGGTAACCGATCTGACAGGTTCGGGCAGCGCCGCTCTGTGGCTGTTTGCCGGTAGCTTGATGGTGAGCTGCTTGCTGGCTTTCGCCTTGCCAGCCAAACAGGTGAACCGCTAAGTCGCTGTTTGCTCCTGTCGTCTGAAACACAAAAAACATACCCGGCTGTTAACCGGGTATGTTTTTTTATGGTTGCGGCGTCTTAGGCACGCCGCTTTGCCGAACCACGGTGTCAGGCTTGTGGCCGAACACCAATCAGGTTCAGGCAGTAACTTTGCTGCCCTGTTGCAACCAGGCCTGCAAATCAACAGTTTCGTACAAAACCTGTGCGCTTAAAACACGTATGCCGTGCGGGCCGCTATCCAGAATACGGTGCTCACCTTTGGCTTGTTGTAGTTCCAGTTCGCTGTCAGGCAGTATCATCAGGTGGCGGGCGACGGTAATCAGCTGCTCGGGTGGGCAGCAAGGGCTGGATTCAAAGTGTCCGACTTCTTTGCCGTTTTGACGGATGATCAGGCGTAGTGGATTCATGATGTTGTTGCCGTATCGGAGACGGGCCAGTAAAAGTTGTTAGGCGTGGCGCGTGCACCAAAAATAGCTTGTCCAACGCGCACAATGGTAGAGCCTTCGGCAATAGCGACTTCGTAGTCGCCCGACATGCCCATGGACAGCTCACGAATGTCTTCAGCGTGGGCAATGTCATTGCGCAGCTGATCGCGCAAATTGCGCAGCAGGGCAAAGCAGGGACGTACCCGTTCCGGGTCGGCGTCCATCAAGGCCAAGGTCATCAGGCCTTTGACTTTCAAGGCAGAAAACTGCGGTAGTTCGCGCACGAAAGCGTGTACCTCTTCGGGTGGCAAACCAAACTTGCTGTCCTCGCTGGAGGTGTTTACCTGTACGAAAACGTCCAGGCTGCGGCCTTCAATTTGCAGGCGGCGGTCTAGCGCTTCAGCGGTCTTGAGCTTGTCCAGTGCATGAAACTCGGAGGCAAAACGTGCAACGGACTTGGCTTTATTGCTTTGCAGGTGTCCAATAACAGCCCATTCCAAATCCGGCAGTTCTTCGCGCAGGGCTTCGTACTTGCCTTCGGCTTCCTGCACTTTGTTTTCGCCCAGCAATCGGCAACCAGCCTGGTAAGCCAGGCGGATGCGGTCAATCCCGAAGGTTTTGCTGACAGTCAGTAAACGTACATCGCCAGCGGCGCGCCCGTAGCGCACGCAGGCGGCATCAATTCTTTGTTGTACCAGGGCAATGCGTTCCCGAAATGCCTCTACACTGGTGGAGGTGGGATAATGCTCGGTGTGAAGTAGATCAGGGGCGGATTCGGACATGGCGCACCAGTAAGGAAGAAAAAAAAGATAAACTCGACCCTGCGGGTCGCGCATAAACTATTATGTCATAGGTCAAAATGAATATCCAGGGAAGCAATGCGAAGGAACTTTTCGATGATATCCGACAGCAAGTGGCACTGGGGCGAATTGCTCCGGGCCAGATTTTGCCGCCGGTACGCGAACTGGCTCAAACACTGGGATTGAACCGGAACACGGTTGCCCTGGCATACAAGCGCCTGGTCTCTGCCGGGGTGGCCGATGCACAAGGCCGTCGCGGTACACGGATTCGTGAAGCAATCCGGGAGCTGGCGCGGGAAGGGCACGGTGCCAGCTCGGCCTTGCAGGATCTGGCCAGCGGTAATCCGGCGTTGGGCTATTTGCCAGCCCCTACCCAATTGATAGCCGGGGTGCGGGGTCAAACCCAGGCTCTGTACGGCGCCGACCCGTTGGTGCCTGAACTGCGCGCCGTATGTCAGCAGGTGTTCCATAAAGACACCCCCCCCGATACTGATTACCACGTCAGCTATGGTGCGGTCGACGCGATCGAGCGTTTGCTGCAAGCCTTTTTGCTGGCGGGCGACAAGGTCGGGATTGAAGATCCCGGCTATCTGAACAGCATCAACTCCGTGCATACACTGGGCTACAAGCCAGTGGGGATTGAGGTTGATAGCGAAGGGATCGTGCCGGCCTCGCTGGAAGCAGCTTTGGAAGATGGTTTGCGCGCCTTGATTCTGACTCCGCGTGCGCACAACCCTACGGGATGTTCGTTAAGCCGTGCCCGCGCCAAGCAGATCGAGCAAATCCTGAAACGGTATCCCGAATTGTTGTTGATGATTGATGACCATTTCTGGATGCTGGCCAGCAGTCCTTATCGAAACGTGATTCCAGCCGATCATTTGCGTTGGGCCTTGATCCGTTCCGTGTCCAAGGGCCTGGGCCCGGATTTGCGTGTGGCTCTGGTCGCGTCAGACCTGCAAACCAGCGAGCGTTTGTCGCAACGTCTGGCTTCGGGGGCTCAGTGGGTCAGCCATCTGTTGCAGCAAATGGTGGTTCATGGGCTGACCGATGCCGACATCAAGGCGCAGACTCGTGTTGCACAAGCCGCTTACGTACAGGCTCGTGCCGATCTGATGCAAGCCCTGAAAAAGCAGAGCATCCCTTTTTGGGATAGCGAGGAAGGCTTCAATCTGTGGATTCCGCTGGATCGGGAAGCCGAGCCGGTATTGGCAGGCTTGGCCGCACGTGGTTGGCTGGTTCGATCCGGACAGGTCTTTGGGGTGAGCAACCCCGCTCAAGGCTTGCGTGTCAGTTTTGCGAATCTGGATGCCAAAGACGCGCAACGCTTTGCAACCGATTTGGCTCAAGTTCTGCAAGAACGTTATTAGTCACTATCTTGCTGCTTCTAACGGAGTAGCAAGATAGTGAACTCTCTTACGCGCCCATCCAGATAGTTAATAGGGGCGCTATTTTTATGGGCGCAAGATGCTTATTTGGCGGGCCGATTGCTGATCCACTGCACCGCCAGCACACTGCCCATCACCAGAATAATGCCCAGCAGGCTGGAGCCTGTCATGGCCTGACCCAAAATCAGCCACCCCAAAATTACAGCGGTCAAAGGACTAAGCAGACCCAGCGAGGACACGGCCACAGAGGGTAAAACGGCAATTCCGCGGAACCACAGGGTATAGGCCAGCAGTGCACCGACCAGACACAGGTAGAGATAACCGCCGATTTGTATTCCGCTCAGGGAACTGTCCAGCGGCGGGTCCAGCCATAAGGCCAGAGGGGCCAGCATCAAACCACCCAGCATCAATTGCCAGGCTGTGAAGGCCAGAATCGGCATGCCACTACGCCAGCGATGCGACAGGTACGTGCCCAAGGCCATGCACAGGGCCCCGACAATGGCCGCGACCATGCCCCAGGTATCCCATTGGCTCTCTGGTGAGAGCAGCAAAATACCCATGCCGACAATGCCGATCACGCAAGCGACTAAAGCCATGGTGACCGGGCGTTTACCTTCCAAAGCCCAGGCCAGCGCAATCACGACCAAGGGTTGAGCGGCCCCCACAACGGCAGCCAAACCACCTGGCAGGCGATAGGCTGCGACGAATAGCAAGGCCTGAAATGCCCCGATATTCAAGGCCGCCAGAATCAGGGTCTTGCCCCAGTCGCCTCGGGCAGGCATGCGCCGACTCCACAAGAGCAGCATGACGCCAGCCGGAAAGCAACGCAAAAAGGCCGCGATAAAAGGGCGGTCGGGCGGCAATATTTCTGTGGTCACAATGTAGGTAGAACCCCAGATGGCGGGCCCCAGGGCGGTCAAGGCCGTCACCAGCCAAAGAGAAAGTCGGTTCATGGTAAAAGTATCTTGATGTCGAGATAAATGCCAGTGTAGGGATGATTTATCTTAATATCAAGATAAATATCGACAACGAGAAATCATGAGCGAAGAACACGACGCGGTAGACCTGATCATCAATCAGTGGCGCGAACAGCGGCCAGACTTACAGAACCTGGAGGCCATGGCCTTGCTGGGCCGCATGACGCGCTGCTTCCAACTGGTCCAAAAACAAATGAGCGAAAACTTCAGGCGTCATGGCCTGCAGTTGGGCGAGTTTGATGTGCTGGCCAGCCTGCGCCGTTCCGGCCCGCCGTACACCTTGGCACCCACCGCTTTGTTTTCCACCTTGATGGTCAGCTCCGGCACCATGACGCATCGCTTGCAGGGCCTGGAAAAGCAGGGCCTGATCGAGCGCATTGCCGACCCGGAAGATGCCCGCCGTATTCTGGTGCGTTTGAGCCCGGCGGGTTTGGCCTGTGTGGATGCCGTTGTGGTGGACCATTTGGCCAATGAAGAAAATTTGCTGGAGGGTCTGGATGCCACGCAGCGGCAAAGTCTGGATACCTTGTTGCGCGACTGGATGCGTTTGTTGGAGTCGCGCCCGGCTTGAAGGAATGCTAAAGTAGCTGGATATATACACAGCCTACTTATGACCCCGCCCGAGCTTCCTCCTTTTTACTATCTGCATAATTTTCATCAGGTTTTGCAGTGGGTACAGCACGCCAGTTCCGACCTGCTGGAGCCTGAACACGTCCAGTGCGGCCATCGTTTTGTGCATGCTTCCCAGCCTGCACAAGCCCTGTTGGTGCGCTTGCTGATGCGTAAAGGCCCGGTATTTCGTATCGACAAGCTGCGTTATGCCGAGATCGAAAACCTGGATGCGGCAGTGCAAGAGCTGGCAGCGTGCGAGCTGATAGAAACTGATCCTGAACTGGATCTGGAAACTTTGTTTGCTGTCCATACGGTGCCCGAACTTCGTCGCCTGTTTAGTGATCTGCCAGCCACCGGGCGCAAATCGGACTATCTGGAGTGGATTGGGCAGGCTCATGGTGACCATGCCCGATCCTTTCGGGAGTGGTGTGCAGACTCAAGCCTGCAAGCTCCGACGCTGCGCCTATCACCGCAAGTCATGCATTGGGCACAGCGTTTGCAGCTGTTGTTCTTTGGTAATCATTACCAGGACTGGTCCGAGTTCGTGCTGAGCGATCTGGGCTTATATCGCTACGAAACCGTGGTTCTGGATCAGGCCAGCCGGGCGTTTCGCCACAATGAGGACGTGCGCTTATATGAAACCTTGTCCGAGCTGCGAGACGCACAGGATGAGGCCGATCCGGATCTGTGGGCCCAGCGCTTTGCAGCCGTCCAGGCCATTGAGACCGACAGCGACTGGCTTCAACGACGCAAGGCGAAAACCCTGTTTCAGCTAGGTCAACAAGCCGAACGTCAACATTGGTGGACCTTGGCCGAACAAGCGTATTTGCACACAAGCTGGCCGGGAGCCCGTTACCGCCAATTGCGGGTACTGGAGCGTCAGGAGAATCATCAAGGCGCCTGGCCCTTGTTTTGTCAGGCCTGGAACCAGCCTGAAAATGAAAGCGAAACCCAGAAGTTGCTGCGTATGTTGCCTCGCATGCGTCGCAAACTGGCGGTAGAAGCTCCGCCCAGCTCGCCGTCCAATAAACCGGCAAGCCGCACGCAACGTAGTGATCTGGTTCTGTTTGATGATGGAAATCGGGTCGAGTCGCAGGTATTGGCCCATTGGGACAGTCCTTTGGCTCCGGTGTTTTACGTAGAGAACGCCTTGTTCCCGGCCTTATTGGGCTTGTTGAGCTGGGATGCCATTTTTGCTCCCTTGCCCGGCGCGTTTTTCCATCCTTATCAAGCCTGTCCGGCCGATTGGGGGAATCCGGATTTTGTGTCGCGCAGGCAGAACTTGTTTGATCAGTCTTTAAGTGTGCTGGACGGCGCAGACTATAAAACCGTGATCTGGCAACGCTGGCAGGAAAAGCGCGGCATACAGTGCCCCTTGCTGATCTGGCCCGCCTTGGATGAATCCTTGATCGAGCAGGCCTTGCATTGCATCCCCGCCCAGCATTTACAGCTGGTGTTCAAGCGCATTTTGCAGGATTGGCGGGACAACCGTTCCGGCTTGCCGGATTTGGTGCGCTTCATGCCTGCCCAGCAAGGCTATGAATTGATTGAAGTAAAAGGCCCCGGAGACCGCTTGCAGGACAATCAGCGACGTTGGTTAAGTTATTTCGAGCAGCACGCCATCCCTGCGCGTGTCTGTTATGTGACACGGCCTGAATCCACATGAAAGCCTGGACGGTCGGCGTACGAGCCTTATGTGAATTTACCGCCCGTAGCGGGGATCTGGACCTGCGTTTTACACCTGCGGCCACGGCGCAAGAAGGTATGCTGGGCCACCAGCAGTTAAAGCTGCGTCGCCCCGAGCATTATGAAGCCGAAGTGCCGCTGTCATATGAGATGGAAGGGCTCTTGGTGCGTGGGCGAGCCGATGGGTTTGATCCTGTCAGCAATTGTCTGGAAGAGCTGAAAACCTATCGGGGTGCTTTTGATGCCATCCCCGAGCACCATAGACGCCTGCATCAGGCGCAAGCCAAGGTCTACGCTGCCATGTTGTGCCAGGAACGCGATTTGCCGGGGATGACAGTCAGCGTGGTGTATTACCACGTGGACAAGCACAAAGAGACCAGCATCTCCGAGTATCTGGAGCGCACGGATCTGTGGGCTTTTTTTGAGCAGCAATGCCGCGCTTATGTCGCGTGGGGGCGGCAGGAGCAAAAGCACAGGCTTGCACGCGATCAGGCTTGTACAGCCCTGCAGTTTCCCTATGAGCAGTTTCGTGCGGGTCAGCGGCAACTGGCTGTAGCTGCGTTCCGGGCTCAGCGCGATGCACAGTGCCTGTTAGCGCAAGCCCCCACGGGTATTGGCAAAACTTTGGCAGTCATATTTCCCGGCCTGAAAGCCATGCCGGAGGCGGGACTGGACAAGCTGTTTTATCTGACGGCTAAAAACTCGGGTCGGCAAATGGCGCTGGACGCCTTGCAGCGCTTAAGCCCGGACGGTGAGGGCGCGTGGCGGGTGCTGGAAATGGTGGCTCGCGACAAGCAGTGTCCCAATCCGGATAAAGCCTGTCATGGCCAATCCTGTCCCCTGGCCGAAGGATTTTACGATCGCCTTCCTGCTGCTCGTCAGCAAGCTCTGGAACAACCCATGTTGACTAGCCAGCGCTTGCAGCAAGTGGCCAGTGAACACCAGGTCTGTCCCTATTACTTGAGCCAGGAAATGCTGCGCTGGGCGGACGCCATTGTGGGCGACTACAACTATTTTTTCGACACGCATGCGGTGCTGTATAGCCAGACTCTGGTCCAGCAATGGCGCAGCGCTGTTCTGGTGGACGAAGCACACAACTTGGTAGAACGCGCCCGCTCCATGTATTCCGCGTCTTTCTCGCAAGTGCAGCTACGTATGGCGCGTAAAGCCGCGCCTTCGGCCTTGAAGCGTCATTTCGCTCCCTTGACTCGCTTGATGGAGGACTTGATACCCGAGGAAGGCGGCGACCAATGGGGACTGGAAAAAATCCCGGAGGATTTGCTGGAGCAGTGCGAATATCTGGCTGCCCGTTTAGGGGCCTATGTGGCTGAGAACCCCATGCCACAAGACAGCCCCTTGCTGCAGTTTTATTTCGAGTTGCTGTACTTTGTGGACCTGGCCGGACAGTTCGGCTCGCATTCCTTGTTTGATATTTTGGCGCAGCGCGATGGTGTACTCCTGAACCTGCGCAATATCGTGCCTGCTCCATTTCTGGCCGAACGCTATGGCGATGCGCACGGTGTGGTGCTGTTCTCCGGCACCATGAACCCATCACAGTTTTATCGTGATGTCTTGGGTTTGCCGCCAAGCACGGCTGAGTTGAACGTGGCATCCCCTTATCGGGCCGAGCAGCTACGGGTACGCCAGTATGCTGGCCTGTCCACGCGCTATGCTGACCGGGCCCAGAGCCTGAGCGGGGTCTGCGACATTGTCGGGCAGGCCTATCAAGAGCAGCCGGGCAACTATCTCTTGTTCTTGAGCAGCTTTGATTATCTGGAGCAGGTCAGCCAGGCCTTGCAGGAGCGCTGGCCGGATATGCCGCTTTGGCATCAGCAACCGGGCATGAGCGATCTGCAAAGAACGCAGTTTCTGGACCGCTTTACGCTGGACGGGAGGGGAGTGGGTTTGGCAGTGCTGGGAGGGGCGTTTTCAGAAGGGGTAGATTTACCCGGTAAACGCTTGATCGGTGCTTTTATTGCCACCTTGGGTTTGCCGCAATTCAATCCGGCCAATGAGTCGGTGCGGCAAGTCATGGCCCGGCTCTTTGGGGAGCGGCGGGCCTATGACTATACCTATCTGTATCCCGGACTACGCAAGATTACACAGGCCGCGGGTCGTGTGATTCGCGATGAACTGGATCAAGGCTTTGTGTATCTGCTGGACGAGCGCTATGGGCAGCGGCGGGTGCAGCAGCTGCTGCCGGACTGGTGGCAAATTGAGCAGGTGCGGACTGACGCTCGTTCTGGGCAATCACTTCGGTAATGATTTGTGCGGTGGCGGCTGACAGCGTCCAGCCCAGGTGACCGTGGCCGGTGTTGTAGTAGACGCCCGGGCGGCTGCCTGCTTTTACGCGCGGCATCATGTCCGGCATCATGGGACGCAAACCTGCCCACGGTACAACACGGTCGGTCGCCGCATCGTGGAAGTTGCGACGGGTCCAGTTGGTCAGCGGAGCAATACGGTCGGCGCGAATGTCCTTGTTGGCGCCGTTGTATTCCGCCGTACCGGCCACACGCAGGCGATCTTTGCCCAGGCGGCTGGTCACAATCTTGGCTTCTTCGTCCAGCAAGCTGACCCAAGGGGCTGCATGTTGGGCTTCGGGCGTATCCAGGTACACCGAGATCGAATAGCCTTTGACGGGGTAGATATTGATGTAGTCACCCAGCATATGGGCCAGATGACGGCTGCCTACGCCGGCGCACACCACCAAAGAATCGACAGACAGCGTATGGGTGTGGGCTTCAGCGCCTTCACCGGTACGCAGCTGGATACGATGTGGTGGGCCGCAATCAATACCCAGAACTTCTGTATCTTGCAGGAACTTCACGCCGCGCTTGGCGCAAGCATTGGCCAGGCCGCGAGTGTATTTGTGAATATCGCCCGTGGCATCCGAAGGCGTAAAGAAACCGCCGTAGTAAGTGCCTTGCAAGGCAGGTTCGATCTGGTGGATTTCTTCGTTGGTAACGGTACGGCGCTCCAGACCGCCTTTTTGCAACAGCTGGCTGACTTTCTTGCCAGATTCAAAGCCGCCGGGGGTGTGGTAAATGTGCAGAATGCCGCGCTGTTCCAGGTCGAAATCAATGTTTTCGTCCTTGGCCCATTGGTACAGATTCTCGCGGGCGGTAATGGCCAGCTTGACGGTGTCCACGGTGTTGCGCTCGTAACCGGAAATCGCGCCTACAAACTGCGCCATCCAGCTGTATTTGTGCCAGCTTGGCTTAGGGTTGAACAGCAGTGGGGCGTCTTTGCGCATCATCCATTTCAAACCCTTGAGAATGGTGCTGCGGCTGTTCCAGACTTCGGCATTGCACGCGGACAACTGCCCGCCGTTGGCGAAGGAGGTTTCCATCGCGGGGTAGCGCAGGCGGTCGATAACGGTAACTTGATAGCCTTTCAGGCTGAGGGCGTAGGCGGTGGTGATTCCGGAAATACCGGCGCCAATGACGGCAATATGCGACATAACAGGCTCCTGACAGGTGAATTACCACCGAGTAGTGGCAATACCCCATCTGTCCTGTGACCTGAGAGTTTATCCAACCGATGTATCAGGCTGGGCTCCTTCGGTGGGCGTCATGCGCCGCTCTCCAGAGTGTCGGGCTGGTACGATCCTTTTGCCTGAGAGATTCCGGGGTGGTTGCTCCGTCGGCGCCTGACTGAACAGGTCTCTTTCATACCGCCTGTAGTGACGCGACTACAGTAGCTGTGCTTACAAAAGTTTGCAATCAGGGTAAACCGGGAGCTGCATGCAGCGCTTGGAGGGTTTCCATGGATAGATGCGATTGTTGGCTAAGCCCGGGAAGTTGTTGAGTCTGCCGGTCCTTGATGCCGAGTTATTACTTACTGTTCGCCTAATTTGGGTCCGATATTTCGTTGAGTCCAGAGCGGGGCTTGTTTCTTTATGGACTTAGTCCAAGCGGTAATGCGCACCCAGACTGTGTGGCCGATCCAAGGCTGCCTGGGTCAGCAGCCAGGCAGTGTCCAGTTGCAGGCTGAGGGTTCGTTGGTCGAGGCTGGGGGGGAGAAGGCTCATTTGCCTGCGCCAATGGTCCAGGGTGTGCAAGGCTTGGATCAGTCCTTGGTGATTGCGTAGCAAGCCGACATGCTCTTGCATTAAGTTGCGTAAGGAGGTGAGGGAGGGGGGATTGTTGGTGGAGGGGCTGTGGTTACTACTGCTGCCGTTGCCATAGCTATTGCTTTCGCCATGGTGGCAACCTTTGTTGTTGGTGGTGGTTATGTTTTCCACTGCATTGGCTGCCGCCGCAGTCATAAGGGAAGGTCTTGGACTTGGCTTCGAGCTCGAATTAGAGTTCAAACCCAAACCCCAATTGGGGACGACACTAGCCTGTGAACTGGAACTGGAACTGGAACTGGAACTGGAGTTTGGTTTTGAGTTTGTGTATGAACATGAGCTTGAAATCGAACTTGTATTTGCAACATCTGTCTCAGGGACCAAAGCTGAACGCTGGGTCCTCTTGCTTCTAGCAATCGCCTCGGCAGCTGCCCGCCCCATGACGACGCACTCCAGCAAGGAGTTGCTGGCCAAGCGATTCGCTCCATGCAAACCTGTGCAGGCTACTTCACCCACGGCGTACAAACCAGCTACCGTTGTACGGCCTGACAAGTCTGTTTCAATCCCTCCACAGCTGTAGTGCGCGGCAGGCGCTACCGGCACCCAATCCTTACGTAAATCCAGCCCCCGCCGCAAACCTTCTTCCAACGCTTTCGGGAAATGCTGCTGCAAAGTGTCCGCACCAAGATGGCGCACATCAAGCCAGACATGGTTGCTACCTTCATGCCGCATCTGCGCTGCGATAGCACGCGACACAATATCGCGTGGAGCTAGCTCCCCTCTGGCGTCGTAGTCCGGCATGAAGCGGCGGCCTTGCTTGTCCAATAAATGACCACCCTCACCACGCAAGGCTTCAGTCAGCAGAAAGGTCGGACCCTCTGCATGCAGGCAGGTCGGATGAAACTGCACAAACTCCAGATCGCGTATCGCCGCACCTGCACGCCAGGCCAAGGCAATCCCTTCTCCCAAAGCGCTGCCGGGATTGGTGCTGTGTGCATATAGACTGCCCAGTCCACCTGTTGCCAACACGACATGGTCCGCCAAAATAGTCTCGTAGCGACGAGTGTGCTTGTCGTAGATATCCACGCCAGCCACCGTGCCTTGTTCGTTACGGCGTAAAGCCAATGCTAGGCAATCTGTCCGCTGCTGAATATGAGAGGCTTGAGCCAATTGGGGAACCAGTGCCTGCATGATGGCGGAGCCGCTTGCGTCAGCCGCGTGCACGATGCGTCGCTGGCTATGCCCACCCTCGCGGGTCAGATGCAATTGGCCATCTTCGGTTCTGTCCAGAGGCACCTGCCTTTCCAGTAGCCAGTGCACCGCATCTGGAGCGGCTTGCACAATCCCACGTACCGCGTTCTTATCCGAGTGCCGAGCACCGGCTTCCAGCGTGTCTTCAATGTGTTGTTCCAGGCTGTCCTGGGCACTGAGAACGGCGGCCAGACCGCCCAAGGCCATAGGGCTGGCCCCGCAAGGAACGGGGGCGCTACTCAGCAGGGTCACGTTCATCGAGGAAGGCAAGGACAGGGCCAGACTGGTGCCAGCCAACCCCACACCGATGATTAACACATCCGTCTGTGTTGAGCCTGATTGCATCAAGCGGCTCCTACATGTTGGAACTGCTGACTGTGCTCGGCCAGGTCTGCACTCACGCGCAGATTGTTTTGTTGTGCAGCGGCAAAATCCATCATGCGTTGCAAGGAGCGTCGCGCACCTTCACGCAACTCTGCCGCCACTTGAATACCAGGGCCTGGCTGACTCAAGCGTTGATGCAGGGCTTCCAGACTGTTCAAGGCCATCCAGGGGCAGTAGGCGCAGCTTTTGCAGGTGGCGCTCTCGCCTGCCGTGGGTGCCGCCAGAAAGGTTTTTCCCGGAGCCTGCTGGCGCATGGCATGTAAAATCCCTTGATCAGTGGCGACGATAAAGGTGCTGGCAGGATGATTGACGGCAGCGCGCAGCAACTGAGTTGTCGAGCCAACCACATCGGCCAGCGCAACCACTGAAGCGGGTGACTCGGGATGCACTAGAACCTGGGCATCGGGGTGCTCGCTCATCAAGGCTTTTAAACCATCGGCCTTGAACTCGTCATGGACTAGACAGGAACCTTGCCAAAGCAGCATGTCTGCGCCGGTTTGCTTCTGAATATAGGAGCCCAAGTGACGATCCGGTGCCCATAGAATCTTTTTCCCTTGTGTGTGTAAATGCCGCACGATGTCCAGGGCGATGGAGGACGTCACAACCCAATCGGCCTGTGCCTTGACGGCTGCGCTGGTATTGGCATACACCACCACTTCCCGGTCCGGATGCGCAGCACAGAATTGCTTGAAATCCTCGGGGGCGCATCCCAGATCCAGAGAGCACGTTGCCTCGTCATGCACAGCCAGTACACGTTTTTCTGGACTCAAGATTTTGGCGGATTCAGCCATAAAACCCACGCCGGCTACCAGCACCGTGCTGGCCTCATGCTCTTGCCCAAAACGCGCCATCTCCAACGAGTCTCCCACGCAGCCGCCGGTTTCCAAGGCCAGATCCTGAATATCGGGATCTGTGTAGTAGTGAGCGACCAGTACGGCGTCTTGCTCCTTCAAGTGTTTGGCCAAAGCTTGTTTCAACGTGGCCTTATCGCTTTGCAGGCTGAATTTGGAAGGGACTTCATGCCAGGTAATATGACGGCTCAAAGCGTCCTTGGCGTCGGGCTGGCAGACATCAACGGGGAAATGCTGAATCATGTTCGTCCTTGATGCTCACTTTGAGCATAAGTGGATTAAAAAAATGGGAAATATGACTTTTTGAGCGAAAAGAAGAGTGTCTCTATTGTTATGCTTTTTTTGAGCATAAATAAAAAATCGGTGTTCTGCAAGCACAAGAACAGGATAGGGGAAGAAAAAAGAGGGGTGCCCCGCTTTGGATACTTGGGCCCAAAGCGGGGTGTAAACCCTTTAAGGCGCGGGGTTCGGGGTTTGGTGATGAATAGCGTTGATCTTGGCGATCAGCTCATCACTTAACTGAACATCTACACTGGCGATGTTCTCGCGCAGTTGCTCCAGCGTGGTTGCACCGATCAGATTGCTGCTGGTAAAGGCTTGCTGGTTCACCCAGGCCAGGGCCAATTGAGTGGGCGTCAAACCGTTTTCGCGAGCCAGTTCGTTGTAGGCCAATGCCGCTTCACGAGCACGAGGGGCATCGTAGCGGGTGAAACGGCTGTACAAGGTCAAACGTCCTTTTTCAGGGCGGGCGCCGTTGTCATATTTGCCCGTCAACACACCCATCGCCAAAGGCGAGTAGGCCAGCAGACCCAGGCCCTCGTAACGGCAGAATTCGGATAGCCCCTCTTCAAACACGCGGTTCAGCAGGTTGTAGGGATTCTGGATCGTGGCAATCAAAGGCAGAGAGCGGGAACGCGACAACTCCAGAAAGCGCGAGACACCCCAGGGCGTTTCATTGGACACGCCTATGTGACGTACCTTGCCTTGACGCACAAAATCGTCCAGTACCGACAAGGTTTCTTCAATAGGGATGGTGTCTTCTTCTTTCCACGGGTAGCTACGCTGTCCAAACGTCACTGTACTGCGATCTGGCCAGTGCAGCTGATACAGGTCCAGATAGTCTGTTTGCAGCCGACGCAGGCTGTCATGCAGGGCTTGTTCCAGATTCTTGCGATCCAGGCTAGTGCCGCCATTGCGGATGTGGCCAGGGCGCTTGGGGTCACGTTGGGGACCGGCGATTTTGCTGGCCAGAACAATGTCCTTGCGGCGGCCGGTTTTAGCCAGCCAGGTGCCGATATATTGCTCGGTCAAACCTTGCGTGGTCGCCATGGGGGGAACAGGGTACATCTCGGCGGTATCCACCAGATTCACACCCAGTTCCAGGGCAAGGTCCAGCTGAGCGTGTGCATCGGCCTCGCTGTTCTGTTCCCCGTAAGTCATGGTGCCCAAACCGATCAGGCTGACATCCAGGTCTGTATTGCCCAGCTTGCGGTATTTCATTTACTTCGACTCCCGAAAACGCAGGGCCGGGCGGCCCTACAAACCGTGCATGGTAGCGTATTTAGCCAGCCTGCCGCTGTGCCGATTGAACTGATTCTTCATAAAAAAACCATCGCAAGTTATTTGCGATGGTTTTGCGTTGAGGCACTACTGTAGTGCTGAGCTGTTTTAGGCCGCCTCATCATGCTCCGGCAAGGCAGGGGGAGCAGGTAGTGGACGATTCGGCAGCAAAGGCAAACCGTGCTTGCTGCGCAAACGTTGGCAATCCACATTTGGGCTGCCATCCAGTTCCCAGATTTGGTAATCACGACAGGGGGTAGGACGATCCGGATAGATAGCGCAATGAATCCCGGGCTGGCCCAAAGTGCCACGCAAGGCAATACAGCGACCTTCACCTTGCTCGGTTCCTTTCATGCAGGCGCGCAGCGGACCAACCTTGGTGGTCAACTCGACCGGCACCGTACCGCCAGTCTCGCCGCTTAACTCACCACTATAAAAAGACACCCGAAAGTGCGAACAGCACACACCACAGCTTAAACAGGGGTTCTCGTCAAAAATCTCGTCATTGGGGGGCGTATAAAGCACCGCTTCCAGCGTAGTTTCCTGAACGCCAGGCAAATCCAGCAGTTGAGTCGGGGTGGGCGGGAGAGAAGAGCAAGTCATGTGCGTAGGTGTCCCGTAGCGGCCGCAGATCCGTTTCAGACGAGATCGATGATCTGCAGGCGTAAAGCAATTATTTTATTTTTGCCCGAAGAACTTGAATAGAAAAATCGTGTGACAGTGGGGTGGCTTGATGCTGGCTGGAGACAGATTTTGTGTATCTATATATTTCATTGATCCGCCTGGCCAGGAAAGGCGTAAATTTCTGGAAATCTGCCTGTCTTTTGTTTAACTCTTATAAAACAATGAATTGCGATGTTTTCCGAGTTTTGAGGGCTATTTGTGTAGATGAGTCATAAAAAAAAGATCATCTTTTTTATAGGAAAACGCAAAATAGTGTTGACAGCTCCATAGGGAAGATCTATTATTTCATTTCTTCACCGCAGGCGGTTAGCTCAGTTGGTTAGAGCGCTACGTTGACATCGTAGAGGTCGCTGGTTCGAATCCAGTACTGCCTACCAGAATACATGCACACAGCTCCAAGCTGTGCCAAGAAAAGCCCCAAAGATCAATGCTTTGGGGCTTTTTTGTTGCCCAGCGTTCCAAGCTGCGCCAAGCCCCGCCAAGGTATTTTGGGGGCATGGCTATTTTGATGCTCTCTCCAGCTATTCGTCCAAGTAGTCCGACCACCATGGCATAAGCCCATGGCGCTCTGCCATGTACTGAGCATGGTTGTAGGCACGGCGCACTTTGTTGCGATCACGGTGGGCTGGCTGCCGTTCAATCACCTCTGAGCGAAAACCGCTTTGCTCGCATCAAGCCGCAGATTGATGGCATTGCCAAAGTCCTTGGGGGGATGATAAACGGCACATCCTAAAGGGCTGAAAGGATGTGGCAATCTTTGGCGGCTGGACTGCACCGCTAAAACTTTCCCGCACTAAGACAATCAATATGCATTTTTTGCATGTTGGATCCTGCTCGTCCATGCCGGGCGCTCGCCTGGCTATTCTCTCGCCTAGAAGCCTTGCCTGTAATTTGGGAGGTTGAAGTGTCTTTTTTAAGACTGTTCACACGCCGATTTTTGGCGGCAAGGACGTATTTTAGTGACGGAAAAAAGCTAGGTGCGACAGGCAAAGGTATGCTTGGCCGTACAAGAATCTCACTGCAATGTCGCCAGTCAGATCAAGCGGTCGTCAGGCGCTTAGTTCACAGTTGGGCTATTACCCAAGGAATGGCAATAAGCCATACAGAGGTTTGTCCTCGGGGCAAAAGTGACTTGGTGGCTATGTGCTTTACCACTGAATACCGCCCTAGGCAGCGGCAGAATCTTTTGCGTTTTGCTCAAGAAGCCTCGGAGCATCCTCTAATCTTTGAGCCCAAATTTGGGCGTTATGACGATGCGTAGGCATACGGCGGACATGCGGCAGCCTGCCTTTCCCAGATGCAAGGCTCTCTGCGTTAAATTTGAGCAGGCCCTACGCAACGGTCCCAGTACACGCAGGGCAATCTTTCAAAAAGCAGCCTGGAAAGCTGAAGGCAAATTGGCGCGATAGATATATTTGGTATATGCCTGGACATGAAGAAAATGACTTTATCGTCCCAACATTTCAAGGCTGCTTTCATTGTCTTCGACAGCATCATCACTTCCCACCGGTCATTGTGATGTCTCGGGTTCGGTATTGATTTTGAAAGTGACAGGGTACCGATGGCCCAAAGTCCTTTTTTGGCGATATTGGAGGTCAGCCAGGAGGATCTGGTTATGGTCGAATGCAGTCCTTCTCTGCATTCTTAATTCTGGACCAAACATGCCAAGTATTGCCAAGTTAAATCTGATTTACTACAGATTAGCTGGGTTTGCGTGTGAGGCTGGATACACGAAAGTCCAAATGCGGTAGTGCTTTTAGTATGTCTTTGGCAAAAAGGTGTCGGATTAGTTGGCCTTGACTGTTAAGCCGGCGGCATCAACCTTGCTCACGCCTTTGATGCTTTCAACCTCTGAAATTGCCTGCTTAAGCTGCTTGTCATCTGAAACTTTGCCAGTGAGCGTAATGACTCCATTTTTGGTTTCGACTGAGATGCTGTTGCTCTGCAGTCCTTTTTGGGCGGCTAGGTGAGCCTTCACCTGCTTTGTGATTTCCGCGTCAGGTGCGTTTTCATGAGCATCAGCCCCGCGGTTGTGCACCTCTTTAGCGTTCGCTTCTCCTGGGGTTTTCTCCTCAGCTGCTCCTTTCCCGGCTGTTGCGGAAAGGTCAGGATGGGAGGGCCTGTCCTCTGCCAGGGCGCCGGCGCTTAACCCAAAGCTGAGTGCTGAGGCTGCCAATAGCTTAGAGATAGTCGTTGAGTTAGTCATTTTTTCACCTAATTTGGGCGAATTGGTTTCGTGGGTCTTTTAAAGGACGTCTGCCTTGCTTTCTGGTGGCAGGATCATCCCTCTTAATTAAAGCGAACCGCAGCTTTGCTTGTGCTGGTCGTCGAAAGTATTGCAGGTTGAGGAACTTGCCGGTTGTCGTGAGTCAGAAAGGTGTTCAATGTACCTGACCATAACTTAAACCCTAAGCAGGCCTGCCATTTGTCCTGCTGATAAAGCCAGTGCGTGTGGCAGACTGAGCACCGATAAAGACGCTGAATACCAAACTCTCCAAAATCCTCTTTGGGGGTTAACGCTGTCATGTTGGGATGGCCCGTTGTGTGGGGCTTCGAGAGTGGCAATGTCTGGCACATGATGCACATTGTGCCGTGGTCTAGCTTTCCCATATATTGCTCCTTTGGTAAAGGTTGATACGGGTAACAGCTAAGCTCTAACGAGCCTGGAACTACAAAATAATTCTCATTGCTATTAGTTCTTTCTGACTTTACGCTCAGGTGAGCTTTTAAAACGCTCAAAAAGTTACGGATGTAATGCAATGTGTGGGAAGAATGCTTATATGGCTGTAGGATGATTTGTGTTTGGAGCCTGATACTTCACATTGCTCATCTGACGAGTTAGGGGACACCACTTGAATGCAGACTCAGATGGCGGACTGCTCAGCAGCTCCAGCGCTGATTCGACGTTGGTGTCCGACGAAGTCCGCTCCGGCGCAGCTTCTGGCGTTAAAACTACTGGTCTGCGGTCGTGAATATCGACTATGCCGCCCGCGCTGGCAACGGTGGCAATGGCAAAGCCATGCTCAACATCCTCGTTTTTGCCTGGCTGTCACGCTGTTATTGCGGCCATGTAGAGCAGTTCCTCATCCTTGGCATGAATGCCGTGGCTGCTTGTCGTCAGTTTCCCCTGTCCACACAGGCATTTCTCTATCAAGGTCTGGTTGCTGGCTCTTATAAGTGAGTCATTCCATGGGTGTATGTCATCGACCCATTGGACCGTTCAAACCGGTTTTAGCAATGCCTGCTATGCTAGATGAGGTAGCAGGTTATTCCTGAAGATTCCTGTTGCAAAGATTAATTCGCGTTCTCGATCAACAAGAGCAAGTTAACCAAACTGGAGAGATTTCCATGGGCACCAAAATTTTTACTGAAGCCGACCGTAAGCGTACTCCTCCTCCTGCCACTCCCAAGGGCGTGAACCTGAGTACAAAATTCCGGGGCCAGCGTGTTAGCCAGGAGCGTGGCGCGCATACCCGCAGCAAGAAAAACCCCGGCAAGCGCGCACATTCGGGTTGATTTTTGTCGGCAGGTTAGCACTTGCCAGGGCTTTAACGGTGCATGTTGGGAGGGTTAACCATTTTCCAGACGCAAACAAGCCCGCTCTAAGGCGGGCTGTCGATGACGTGTTGGGGCTTAATCCGTAGGGGAGTCATCCCGCTCCCCGTAGACGCATTTTCTCTTTTTGGGGTATGAAGCCCGTCCTCGAAAGATGAATCCCAAGCATGACAAGAGCCTAGCAACCCCCGTTGCAGTACTGCCTACCAGAATACATGCACACAGCTCCAGGCTGTGCCAAGTGCGTGAAATTCAATTCGTTTGCGATACGAGGAAGCCATGATCAAGCCAGGTAAAAACATCGCTATAAAGATTCCGTCCTATAAATGGCAGGAAACCGTGGAGTTCTACCGGGACCGTGTCGGGCTAACGGTAAAGAGGATACTGAATGAAAGTATCGGCTTTGAGTTTGGTGAAATGACTCTTTGGCTGGATCGTGTTGAAAAACAGAGCCAGACTGATGTATGGCTTGAGCTTTTCAGTGACGATCCTGATACCGCAATAGAGCAACTGGGTGGACCGGCTCGTGACTATCTAGAGCCACTTGATAGCGTTGAAGGCCATTGGACAAACGATCCTGCGGGTGTCGTTCTGTTAGTTCGTAAAGAATAAAGACTCGTCTTGCCCTGAAGGCGTCCGCTCTCATCAAGCGCTATGGGCCTGCGCGCGAGAGTTAATCCGTGGGCAGATAATTGGTACCGTTACACCTTTAGTGCTCTTTTACGCGCTGCTCAATAGTGGCCAAAGGGCTGAGCTATATACAGACGCCCGGTCGGAAACTGGTTTGCAGTGTAAGCCGATGGCTAAATGACGCTCCTTGAATGAGAGGACTCTCACTGGATCAGTGCGGGTCTTATTTTTATTTAAGTACAGCTTTACTTTGCAGTCCGCAGTCCGCAGTCCGCAGTCAGCTGTGCTGGTGGTAATTCTGCGTCACCGGCGACATCGATTCGAGCGCTCGCCGTAGATCTCTAGGTTCCGGGCTTACTCCAACGGCCCGTAAATGACGATTACAGATAAACCAGATCTCGTCTCTGTCATTAGCCAAAATAAAAAAAGCGTCTGACGTTTCCGACGGGTTGAACATCCCCAGGGCACGGTAAGCGGTCTGCATATTGAATCCGCTTTGAAGCGGGTGGGGCTTGGGCCCATCTTTCAGCTCTTGAACACGAAGATATAGTCCCGTCTCTAGTGTGATCATTCAAGCCTCGCCTCTAGTTGCGTTGCTTTATTCTAGGAGCACGAGTAGATATTCGCTACAGATCAGTACCTTTAGATGTAATCAGACTTATTCAGATATAACAGGGCTTGTATCAGCCAACAAAAAAGCCTCGGAAGAGGCTTTTTTTATTGAGTGCTCACGCTCTGTACTTGGCGCTACATAACAACATACCGAGATATAGCCAGAAAATGCGCTGCACTGCCGGCCAGCACAAATAAGTGCCAAATACCGTGCCAATGTCGAAAACGCTCGTCAAACACAAAGAAGACAATTCCGGCTGTGTAAATGGCCCCACCGGCCGCCAACCAGGAAAATCCTTCCGAGCCCAGACTGGATTCCAATGGCCCCAGCGCCAGCAACACAATCCATCCCATAACGGCATAAATCACCAGCGACAATATGCGTGCAGGTGAACGCGGGCGGATATCCTGAAGAATGCCAATCAGCGCCAAGCCCCAGACCACACCGAACAGACTCCATCCCCAAGGCCCCCGCAGTGTGACCAGGCAGAAGGGTGTATAGCTGCCAGCAATCAGCAAGTAGATGGAGAAGTGATCCATCTTGCGAAATACGTTTTTAGCTCGTCCCTTGAAGCAGTGGTACAGGGTGGAGATCAAATACAGCAGGACAAGCGTAGTGCCATAAATTGCCGTGCTGGTGATGCGCCAGGGGTCTCCGGTCAGGCTTGCCATGACAATCAGCCAGGATACGCCGCCTACCGCCAGAACGGCACCGAGCAGGTGTGACCAGGCATTGAAACGTTCACCGTAATACATGATGCTTTTTCTCTCCAAACATTCGGCACGCCGATTGCAAGACTGTCGTCGTGGTCGGAAAAGCTTAGCGCATAAGTCAAGCTCCCGTATTGATCTCTATTAGGTCAGCACCGTACATTTGTTTGCTGCGTTGGATGAGGAATATCGGTCAAGGTGCTCAACACTCAAAGCCTTGTGATCTGTCCCCTTATCGCGTTGCCTCGGTTTTTGATGGATGTGTGTATATCTCTTGTGCTTGGGGGCAAGAACGGTCGGCGTCGAGTGCGGTACGCTGGCCATCCAAAGCATTCGTATACCTGTCAGGTAAACCCCAATATCTGCTGATTAAACCTGGTTTTAGGATACGGTTTGCGCGACGTGCGCTCATACCTAAAGAGGCTCATCATGAAATTTGTGCTTTACAAGGACAAAAGTGGTGAATGGCGGTGGCGATTCAAAGCCGCGAATGGGAACATTATTTGCGTCAGCTCCGAAGGCTACAGCAGCAAGCAGAGCGCACAACACAGCATCGAGTCTGTGAAAAAAGGGATGGCTGATGCTCCGGTTGTCGAGGAGTAAACACAGACTTTCTACGAGGCTCTACGCGTAGCCTTTAGTCCCGTGAATTAAAAAACTCCCTGGTAAAAGGGAGTTCAAAGGCCTCGCCAAGCTCCGAGGTCTTTTTTATCAGCTGGATCCACACGGGAGGCTTAACAGCAGGCAATCAATCCAGCATTGCCTCAGCCTCAATCTCGATCAACCACTCGGGCTTGGCCAATCCGCTAATCAGGATCCAGGAAGAGGGCGGTGGGTTCACTGGAAATCGTTTCAATAGCGCAGCGGCGATCTCATCCTGCTCTTGCGGTGAGCTTGCGTCTTCCCGGATAAAAATCCGCAGCATGATCACTTGATCAATCTTGCCGCCAACCTCGGCCAGGACCAGTTCAATATTGTCCAGGGCGGCTTCTGTTTGCTCGCGCATACCGCCAGCTACGGTTTGTTCCTGAGCATCCACACCTACTTGGCCAGACAGCATGACGCGGCGGTTGCCGGTGACCACCAGGCCTTGGCTGAAACCGTATTGCAGGGAGTTGAATACGGTAGATGGATTAATAGCGCTTTTTGTCATTTTGATAAATACAGGGAAAGTCAGTTGAGGCGGTGTGTTCACGCGCCAGGCTCGTACTTTGGGGCTTTGTGCCGGAAGACAAGGGCTGCGCTTGGGATCATCTGATTATCGGGCACTAAGGTTGTTCTTATTCGATCTGCCTCGTTCGGAGTCCAGATGGGGAACGATCTGCGTAGCTGTGACTGCTTTTGCAGGATAGAGGCCTGGAAAGCTCGGAAATGTATTACATCGCGTTGCCATAAATTGATGATTCAGCCGCTAGAATTACTCAACTATCTACCTATAGAGGCTCCTATGGCAAACGACAAATCCATGATTCACGGCAACTGCCTGTGCGGCGCCGTCTCAATCAGCTTGCAGCAGCACAAGCCTTCGATCAGTGCGTGCCATTGCGGTATCTGCCGCAATTGGTCCGGCGGCCCGTTCTTGTCGCTGGAGTCCCATGAAACCCCGGTGATCGAAGGCGAAGAGCACGTGCGTTCCTATGCCTCCTCGGAGTGGGCAGAGCGCAGTTTTTGTGATGTATGCGGCACGCATTTGTTTTACAAGCTTAAGGCGGGTGGTTTCCATGCCATTTCAGCTGGCTTGTTCAAGGACAGCGGGAACTGGCCGTTCGAGCTGCAGGTCTTTATTGATGACAAGCCTGATAACTATACGTTCGCTAACAAAACGCGAGAGATGACAGGCGAAGAGGTGGTTAAGCTGTTTTCCTGATCCTGGTTCACGTACAAGGAGAGCTCTGTGATGAAACGAATCCTTTTCCTGTCGCTGTCTGCGTTACTGGCCGCTTGCGCCTCTTCCAACGCTGACCTCGCGACTCAACAAGACGTAGACCTGAACAAGTACATGGGCACCTGGTATGAGCAGGCGCGTTTACCTAATAGCTTTCAGCGTGAATGTGCCGGGGATGTGCAAGCTAATTACGTGATGGAAGCGGACAAGACGATCACCGTCACCAATCGCTGTCAGGGTACGGACGGGGAAGTGAAGGAAGCCATCGGGCAGGGGCGCTTGTCCAGTAGTATGGAGCCTGCTGACCCGGCGATATTGGAAGTGCGTTTTGCTCCGAAGTGGTTGTCCTGGTTCCCCATGGTGTGGGGCGACTACTGGATCATGAAGCTGGAAGGGGACTACCAGTATTCTTTGGTCGGCACGCCGGACCGGAAGTATCTCTGGGTCCTGTCCCGGGAAAAACAGGCTGATCCACAAGTCGTTAGCGACTTGCTGGATTACGCCGCGGCACAAGGCTTTTCTGTGCAAAAAGTGGTATCGACCAAGCCGTAGCACGCATTCGGTAATCGCTCGATCAGCACCTGCACAGATCAGAACATCCTTTTAGCGTTTTTAGTAATAAGCATGGGGAAATTAGATCGTTTTGAAGAGCTTGCGGCTGTGGTCGAATGGCACGACGGTATGTATCGGACGTGCCATTTTTTTATCGGAATGTTTTTATCATGAAGTCGTTTTTAAGCATTGCCGCGACCCTTACCCTGGCGTTGGTGGCTGGAGTGGCCCAGGCTGATCGTCTGGATGACATCAAGAAAACGGGTGTCTTGAAAGTAGCGTCTTTCGACAGCAATCCACCGTTTGGTTTTGTGGATCAGAAGTCCCGTCAGATCACTGGTCTGGATGTGGATTTTGCCCAGGCTCTGGCTGACAAGCTGGGCGTGAAGCTGGAAGTCTTGCCAACCAATCCGGCCAATCGTGTGCCGCTGCTGACGTCCAATAAAGTAGACCTGGTTCTGGCCAACTTCACCATCACGGAAGAGCGCGCCAAGCAGGTTGATTTCAGTATTCCGTACTTTGCATCGGGCCAGCAGTTCCTGGCTAAAAAAGGCGTCTTGTCCTCGCCCGAGCAGTTGAACTCGCTGCGTATTGGCGTGGATAAAGGGACGGTCAATGAGATCGTCCTGCGTGAAAAATACCCCCAGGCCAAGCTGGTTGCTTATGACGATACCCCCTTTGCTTTTACCGCTTTGCGTAACGGCAACGTGCAGGCCATCACTCAGGATGGTCCCAAGCTGATCGGTCTGTTGGCGAACGTGCCAGACAAGGAAAACTATGAAATTCCGGCCTTCAGCATTTCCGAGGACTTGATCGGTATTGGTATCCCCAAAGGCGAAACAGCACTGAAGTCCTTTGTGGATGAAACCTTGCTGGAGCTGGAAACCCAGGGCAAGGCACAAGCCATTTACGACGTCTGGTTTGGCCCTCAGTCCAAAACGCCCCTGGAGCGTTTGTACCGCATCGGTCAGCAACAGTAAGTCATCACTTGCTTGCAGGCCAGCCTTGAATGTTCAGGCTGGCCTTTTCCTGTTTGTGTTTTTAACAGCGGGATCGCTTGATCCTGCTTTTTGGTGTTTGCTATGCCGTCTTCTGATTTCTGGCTGGCACCCCACTATGTGGGTTGGTTGCTGGAAGGGTTCTGGGTCACGATTCAGCTCTCTTTAGTCGTCTCCTTCGCTGCAACTGTTTTGGGTTTTCTGGTGTGTATTGCCAGACTGTCGCCCTTTGCCTGGTTGGCCTGGCCGGTACGTGCTTACCTTAGCTTGTTTCGTAATACGCCCCTATTGGTGCAATTGTTCTTCTGGTATTTCGGGGCCTCGGCCTTGATGCCGCCGGAGCTGGTTCAATGGTTGAATACTCAGCATGTCTTGCAGTTGGTTTTATTCGATGTGCATTGGCCCAGTTTCGAGATGCTGGCCGCCTTTGTGGGTTTGACGATCTACACCACGGCGTTTGTGGCTGAAGAGTTCCGCTCCGGCGTGCGGGCAGTGCGCAAAGGTCAATGGGCAGCAGCAGCCTCCTTGGGCATGTCGTCCATGCAGGTCTGGCGCTATGTAGTGATGCCGCAGGCTTTGCGTAATACCTTTCCCTCGCTGATCGGGCAGTACATGAATGTCATCAAGAACACCTCGCTGACCATGGCTATTGGTTTGGCAGAGCTGTCTTATGCCTCTCGTCAGGTGGAAACTGAAACCTTCAAGACCTTCCAGTCCTTTGGGATTGCAACGCTGTTGTATGTCTTGCTGGTCATGCTGGTGGAGGTAGGTGGGCAGTGGTTGCAGCGTCATCGTCTGCAAGTGCGAGGTGGGCTGTAATGAACTTCGACGTAATTCATGACAACCTGCTGTACTTCCTGGTGGGGGCGTATCCGCATGGCCCTTTAGGTGGGGCGGCGCTGACGCTCTTGTTAAGTGTGCTCTCGGCAAGCTTGTCGGCCGTTCTGGGGTTGGTGTTCGGGGTAGCTCTGGTTTTGACGCGCGGTGTGGCGCATACCGCTTTGCTGCTGTTTCTGGGCTTTTTCCGCGCCATCCCCGTCATCATGCTGATTTTCTGGGTGTACTTTCTGCTGCCCATTCTGTTCAAGGTGGATGTGCCGGGCTTGTTTACCGTGGTCTGCGCCTTGTCCTTGATTGGCGGTGCGTATCTGGCGCACTCGGTGTTTGCGGGCATCAGCAGCTTGCCGGCGGGGCAATGGCAAGCGGGCAAGGCCCTGGGCCTGAAAACCGCTCAAATCATGAAGTCCATCATCCTGCCGCAAGCCTTGCCGGTGATGCTGCCTTCTTTTATTAATCAGTGGGTTGCCTTGATCAAGGACACCTCGCTGGCCTATGTCATTGGCGTAGCGGAACTGTCTTTTGTTGCCACTCAGGTCAGTAATCGGGTCATGGTGCACCCCACTGAAATCTTCTTGTTTGTCGGGCTGATGTACTACGTGATTTGCGCAACGTTGGAGTTGATTGCGAATCGGGTGGCCCGACGTTATGACAAACATCTGCGACTGGATGGTAAATGATCCGTATCGATAGTGTTTCCAAGTGGTATGGCACGTTTCAGGTGCTCAAGGATTGCACGGCCCAAGTGGACCGTCAGGAAGTGGTGGTGGTGTGCGGGCCTTCGGGCTCCGGGAAGTCCACCTTGTTGAAAACCGTCAATGGTCTGGAACCGTTTCAGCAGGGCAGGATTGTTGTGGATGGGATTTCCGTCGGTGATCCGGCAACGAATCTGCCAGACTTGCGCAGTCGGGTCGGGATGGTTTTTCAGAACTTCGAGCTGTTTCCACATTTGAATGTCTTGGCCAATCTGACCTTGGCACAACGTAAAGTGCTGGGCAGGAATAGTGATGAAGCCAATGAGCGGGCCTTGCTGTATCTGGATCGCGTGGGCTTGAAAGCGATGGCGGATCGCTATCCGGCCAGCTTGTCGGGCGGGCAGCAACAGCGTGTCGCCATTGCACGGGCCTTGTGCATGGACCCGGTCTGCATGTTGTTTGACGAGCCTACTTCGGCTTTGGATCCGGAAATGGTCAACGAGGTGTTGGACGTGATGGTCAGCTTGGCGGAAGAGGGCATGACCATGATGTGCGTCACCCATGAGATGGGCTTTGCTCGCAAGGTGGCGGATCGGATGGTTTTCATGGACCAGGGCCAGATTCTGGAGGACGTGCCCACCGATGTATTCTTTGGTGATCTGGAAGGCCGGCCACAGCGCGTGCAAACCTTTTTGTCCAAGGAACTGCGTCTGTAGCTTGTGTCTTTGCATGGCAGCTGGTTTGATGAATGCCAAGCCAAGCCAAGCCAAGCCAAGCCAAGCCAAGCCAAGCCAAGCCAAGCCAAGCCAAGCCAAGCCAAGCCAAGCTGTGCGTAGCAGACGCTGGAGCCCGCATCTATAAAAAAAGCCCGCCTGTTGAAAAATGGGCGGGCTTTTTTATGGGCGAGCAAACCAGGCTTGATGAAACAGGGCTAATGACATGCTTGCCCGGCCTGGAGAGTGTCGCGATGTGCTCAGGATGACTGAGTGGCTGTGTCGAACGATTGCAGCAGAGATTCTGATGCCAGTACGGCACGGCGTGCCTGTTCGTGCTGATCATGCAGGGCCAGGTAACGTGCTTCGGCCTCATCGCCTCGCGCTACATCTCCTTTGTATGACTGTGCTACGTAGTTTGCGTACCAAATGGACTCGGCTACGGTCATACCCACAAACACTTCATTGTCGTCCTGATCTTGAGACAGGGCACGGATACCAGATAAATACGCCCGTTCACGGGGCTGAAATTCCAACATAAGACTCCTTAGATAAGCCTCCATTGTAGTAGGTGGGGGAAATCAGGTCAGTGTTGGGCGTAGTACGGTGTTTGGTTGGTGTTTAGCTGCTGGGGTATAAATAGTCTCGGGATTGGGGGGTAATCAAGTGCTATTTTGGAAATGTCGAGGATAAACAGTGCATAAGTTATTTTCTAATTTGGTCTTGGGCCTGACCTTTGCCTCTGTACCAGCCTTTGCTTCAAGCATGCAAGAGAGTGCTCAACTGGGCCGGATACACATACAGGCGGACAAGGTTGACGTGTTGAGCACGCATGAGCTGAAAGCTTCGGGCAATGTGACAGTAACCGGCAAGGAGAGCGTCATACATGCTCAGGAGGCTGTTATTCGTAGACGGGGTCCTGTGATTGAAGTGCAGGTACAAGCGTTGGTGCAGTCTGAGCTAAGCTCAAGACCTTCTTCTGAGTTCAATCCGCTTAGCCTGCAAGATGTTCGTGCGGCAGGCGGGGAAATGCGGTTGCAAAAAGAAGGATACGCGCCAGTGAGAGTGCAGGGCTTAAGTACCGTATGGTGGAACGATTCAAACCAGACATGTATCACCGTTAAGACTAGCCAAGGGCGTTATGGCGATGTCAAAAAAGAGGAGGCCGAGGTATGCGGGCGAGAGTGAGGCCGCGTCTGGCTTGGTTTAGGGGGCATGCGGTGGTAAGGAGAGGACATGGGCATTAAGTGGGAGACGTCGTTTCATAAAGTGGCTACTGTGCTGGCGACAGCTCTTTGTGTGCTCGTATCTATTCTGGCCCTGATCTTTTTATTTGATGGCTTGGCCAATCCACAGGGCCAGTATGCGGCAATCAATTATGTATTTGCCATTGTTGGTGTCGGCTTTTCCTCGCTGATCTTTGTTGTGAACCAGTATTACAGCAGGGTTTGTCGATCCCTGCCGACGGGCGCAAAGCGTGACGCCAGGCTTCTGGGTTGGTCGTTGAGTGTCCTCTATGCCGTTCTGATTGGCTTGTTCATGCTGGGGGGCTTAGGCATAGGTGCTAGGTTACTGCAAGGTCAGCATATTTTTGGTTAAGTGCCACGATTGAGGAATTGTTGCAGAGTCAAGCCTATTCTGTACGGTCAGGCTTAGCCAATAGCATGAGAAGTGCTGGTGTTCCTATGTCGGCATCGCCACCTTCTTCAGCCGATATGCCAAAGCAGGTCTAGTCAGCCCCAGCCTGCGCGCAGCTTCTGAAATATTCCCATTCGTCTTTTTCAACGTCAGCTGGATGATTTGTTCTTCCAGATCATCCAGATTGAAGGGCGTTTCCAGCAGATGCTCCAGATATTGCGTCTGGTTCGCGCTGAAACAGGGCTCTTTTGCCATAAAGCCTTGCGTATTCAAACTGCTCAGATACTGCAAGGCGCTTTTCTGCTGCGGGAACAAGTGGTGGGTTTCGATTTCGTGACTGTGTTCGGTCAGGATGACGCCACGCTCGATCATGTTTTCGAATTCGCGGATATTGCCTGGCCAGTCGTACTGCATCAGCAATTCCCGGCTACGGTCACTCACTCCCAGCACGTGCTTTTTGTACATGCTGGAGTATTTGTTCAAAAAGTATTCGGTCAGCAGCGGAATGTCTTCCTTGCGCTCTCGCAGCGGCGGGATGTGGATGGGAAAGACGTTCAGGCGGTAGTACAGGTCGGCACGGAAGGTGCCTTTTTGTACGGCCTCGGCCAGATCTTCGTTAGTGGCTGCCACTACACGCACGTCGATATGGCGGATGCTCTCATCACCCACGCGCTCCAGCTCCTGTTCCTGCAAAACACGAAGCAGGGCGGCTTGGGAGCGTGGTGACAGTTCCACGATTTCATCCAGAAAAATGGTGCCGCTCTGGGCACGCTCAAAACGACCGGGGCGGGATTTATGCGCGCCGGTATAAGCGCCTTTCTCCACGCCAAACAGCTCTGATTCAATCAGCTCCGGGGGAATGGACGCACAGTTCACCGCGATAAAGGGCTGATCCGCCCGGTCGCTGGCCGCGTGCAGGCCACGTGCGAAAGCTTCTTTCCCTACGCCGGTTTCCCCCAGCAGCAGCACGGAGACTTTGCTTTGTGCGGCTTTTTCCAACAGATGACAGGCAGCCTGGTAGGCGGCGGACTGGCCAATGGAGTTGGGTAAGGTGAAGTTGGCGCTGGAGTGTTTGAACTCCTGTTCGCGCAACTTTACCAGTTCACATCGCAAGGCAAACAGTTCGTCCTGAACCGGGTCAGGCAGCATGAAGCGGTCGATCTCGGGATCATCAGCCTCCCATTCCTCGGCAGGCTTGCCCACGATCTTGCAGTGGCTGTGGCCCATGGCGCCGCATTGGGTTTCTTTGTAGATGATGCTCTTGCCCATATAGAAGCTGGTGTAGCCACTGGCATACCCTAGCAAGCTCCAACAGACGGGCTCGCTGGATTGGCCGTGCTCTTTCTGGTGATTGCTGACTTCGTAGGAATCAAACCAGTCAAATTCGCCGTAGTACTGGCCGGCAGCGCGATCAAAGGTCAGCGAAGTAGGCACCACTTTGACCATGCCGCGGATGGTGTGCATTTGTGGGCCAGCCAGAAAGGTCTCTTTCAATGACAGGTCCGGGCGCACTTTTTGTGATACCTCGGCATCCTTCATGCCAGCGTGGTAGCCAAAGCGCATCAGAAAGTACTTGGCGCGCTCGCTGCCCAAAGAGGCAATCAGCTCCTTGCGTAGCTGGCCAAAACCGCTGGCATGCAGCAAGAGCATGCGCTGCTCGCCAAACCAGATTTTTCCTTCCCGCGCATCAAAGCGAATGGCGTCGATCAGGTCCTGACTTAATGGCAGTGTGAGTTCAGTAGCCCCCATGGCTGTCTCCATCCTGTGATTTCTTATTGTGGTTTTGAGTGTTCTAAAACCAGTATGCCGCCTGTCTTTCTAGTGACTCAAGGAAAACATAATAGTGTCCAGAGGACGGATAAAACGGATTTTTCTAGGGCTTTACCCTAACTCAGCATTTGATGAAAACGGCGCTAAGCATTTGATCAAATGATCAATTTTCTTTTCAGGCCGCCAGCCAACAGCGCATGGCGTCTGGCCCTGACTACTCCTATCTCTTTAATCCTAAAGGGTTAAATCCTTCAAATTTAAAGTTGGCACGCGGTTTGCTATGAACAGGCTGTGGACACTCATGCAACAGCTTGATCAGGAGGAGAACAGATGGCAGACACGAGCTTGCCCACTTTGACGAAGTACGTACGCGTACGCAGTCCCGCCAATGCGCGCTTTGTGGAATTTGATTTTGCGATTGGCCAGGCGGACCTGTTTGTGGAACTGGTCATGCCACCGGCGGCATTTGAGCAGTTTTGCCTGCAGAACAATGTCCAGCCCATGAGCGAAGAGCAAATGCGGGTCAATGACGAGAACGAAGAAAAATGGCGTTTTGGTTATGACACTTTGGTCGGTAACAGCCGCCAGGCTGAAGCCCAGTAGGTTTTATTCAGGAGAACAAGAGGATGACATTAGAAATTAAAACGGCCAGTTTGCAGCCCGTGCGGCAAACCTTCGCCAACGTGGCCCGCCGCTTTGGTGAAAAGCCGGCTACCCGCTACCAGGAAGCAACATACGACGCCCAGGCCACCGCCAACTTCCATTACCGGCCCCTGTGGATGCCGGACAAGACCCTGAACGACCCCACACACACTGCTATTCAGATGAAGGACTGGTATGTGTTTCGTGACCCCCGCCAGTTCTACTACGGCGCTTACGTGCAAAACCGTGCCCGCATGCAGGAATCGGCTGAAACCAATTACGGCTTTTTTGAAAAGCGCGAGCTGGCCCAGTACCTGAGCGAGGGTGTCAAAGCCAAGGTCACCCGCCTGCTGCTGCCTTTGCGTCACATCGAGCAAACCGCCAACCTGAATTTCATGTCCGGCTCGGCCTACGGTTATGGCACCACCATTACCCAAGCCTGTCTCTATGCCGGGATGGACTCGCTGGGTATGGCGCAATACGTCTCCCGTATTGGCTTGCTGATTGATGGCAATAGTGCCGACTCCCTGAGCCAGGCCAAAGAGGCCTGGATGCAGGATGCGGCCTGGCAAGGTCTGCGCGCCTTGTGCGAAAAAACGCTGGTTCAAAAAGACTGGTTTGAACTGCTGCTGGTGCAGTCCTTGCTGATCAACACCGTGGTGCATCAAGTGGTGTATCAGGGTCTGGTGGCGGATCTAGCCAAGGAAGGCGGCCGCGATCTGGATATGCTGCTGGAGTTCATGCTGGAGTGTCATAAGGACCTGTCCAACTGGAGCGATAGCGTCTTCAAGATTGCGGCTGCTGAAAGCGAGGAAAACAAGCAGCAACTGCAAAACTGGCTGAATCAGTGGTTGCCGCAAGTGCAAGCCGCCTTCATGCCCTATATCCAGGCTGCCTTTGCCGACCAGGCTGATCAAGTCTGGACACAAGCGCAGGAAACCATTGCCAAACGCGTCACGAAAGCAGGCCTGAGCCTGGGTGGAGAAGCCTGATGACATCCAAGGTTTATATCGGTCTGCAAGACAACGACATGTCGCGCTACATCGTCGAGGCCATCGAAGAAGACAATCCGGACGCCACGGTGATTTATCAGCCAGCCATGATTCGCATTGAGTGCGTGGGCCAGCTGACCGTCAAGCGCGAGACCGTGGAAGAAAAGTATGGGCAGCAGTGGGACATGCAGGAACTGCATCTGAATCTGATCACCTTGGGTGGCAACGTGGATGAAGATGAAGACCGCTTGTTTTTGCACTGGAACAGCTAAATCAGAAAAGGGGGCAATATGGCCACGAAAAAACTAAATATCAAAGACAAATATCGCTATCTGACTCGTGATCTGGACTGGGAATTCAGCTACCAGGATCGCAAGGATGCCTTCCCCTACGAGGAGTTCGAGGGCATCAAGATTACTGATTGGTCCAAATGGGAAGACCCGTTCCGTCTGACAATGGACGCGTACTGGAAGTACCAGGCCGAAAAAGAAAAGAAGCTGTACGCCATTTTTGATGCCTTCGCGCAAAACAATGGCCAGATGAATATTTCCGATCCGCGTTACCTGAACGCGATCAAGGTGTTCCTGACCGCGGTGACCCCGCTGGAATACCAGGCTTACCAGGGCTACTCCCATGTGGGACGTCAATTCAGCGGCATCGGTGCACGTATTGCGTGCCAGATGCAGTCGATTGACGAGCTGCGTCACGTCCAGACGCAGGTTCACGCCATGAGCCACTACAACAAGTTTTTCAATGGCTTCCAGGACTGGAGCCATATGCACGACCGTGTCTGGTACCTGTCCGTGCCCAAGTCCTTCTTTGAAGATGCCCGCGCTGCTGGCCCCTTCGAATTCCTGCTGGCGATCAGCTTCTCCTTCGAGTACGTGCTAACCAACCTGCTGTTCGTGCCCTTCATGTCGGGCGCGGCTTACAACGGCGATATGGCCACGGTGACTTTCGGTTTCAGCTCGCAGTCTGATGAAGCACGCCACATGACGCTGGGCCTGGAAGTGATCAAGTTCCTGCTGGAGCAGCACGAAGACAACGTGCCTATCGTTCAGCAGTGGATCGACAAATGGTTCTGGCGTGGTACCCGTCTGCTGTCCGTGGTCGGCATGATGATGGACTACATGCTGCCCAACAAGGTCATGTCCTGGAAAGAGGCCTGGGAGGTCTATTTTGAGCAGGCCGGTGGCGCTCTGTTCAAGGATCTGGCCCGCTACGGCATTCGCATGCCCAAGTACAGCGAAGTGATCGAGAAAGAGAAAGAGCACATCTCGCACCAGGCCTGGTGGATTTTCTACAACTTCGGCCACGCTGCCGGTTTCCACACCTGGATCCCCAGCGACGAGGAACTGGATTGGCTCAGCGCCAAGTACCCCGACACCTTCGACAAGTACTACCGCCCACGCTGGGAAATGGCCAAGAAGATGGAAGCCGAAGGCAAGCGTTTCTATTCCAGCGGTCTGCCCCAGCTGTGCCAGGTATGTCAGGTGCCCATGACCTTTACCGACATGGAAAAGCCCGACGAAATTACCTACCGCCAAAGCCAGTACAAGGGTGAGCGCTACCACACTTGCTCGGATGGCTGCCGCGACATTTTCGAGCACGAGCCTGAAAAGTACATCCAGGCCTGGCTGCCGGTGAACCAGATCCTGCAAGGCGGCTGCGGTGGCCCCGAACTGGAGAAGATCCTGAGCGACTATTACCAACTGAACGTGGGTGTCGACAATATGGACTTCAAGGGTTCGGTGGACGAGGCACGCTGGAACGAATGGAAAGGAGTGACGGCCTAGTCACACGAGAAAAAGGGCAGTGCCTCGGTGGGCACTGCCACTACCTATAAAAATTGGAGATCAATATGGCAGTTACTGCAATTACCCCGGACTACCAAGGCTATGCGCGCGACCAGCAGTCGCACTATGGCGACAGCATGTTGCTGTATATAGGCTGGGACGAGCACCTCTTGTTCTGCTCGGCCAAGGCCTTTCTGGTTCAGCCCGAGATGACCGTGTCCCAGATGATCCAGCAACTGTTGCCTGCCGGCTTTGCCCAGCACCCTGACTTTGAGCAGATCGAATGGAGCAAGGTGCAATGGAATCTGAATGGCGAGGCCGTTGAGTTGAACCCGGACGACACCTTGGGTGCCAAGGGCTTCGATCACAAATCCTTGTTGCGTTTCAAGACCCCGGGCCTGAATGGCTACAAGGGTACGGGCGTATAAGAGGCGGAGGCAGCAATGACGTATCAGGTAACCGTAGAACCCACAGGTGATGTGGTAGAGGTGGAAGATGGACAAACCTTGTTGGACGCTGCGTTGCGACAAGGGGTTTGGTTGCCTTTTGCCTGTGGACATGGCACGTGTGGCACCTGCAAGGTGCAGGTGCTGGAAGGCTATGCAGACGCAGGCGATGCGTCCAGCTTTGCCTTGATGGATTCGGAGCGGGACGAAGGCAAGCTGCTGGCTTGCTGCTGTCTGCCCGAATCCGATATGGTCATCGAGGCCGACGTGGACGTGGACCCGGATTTCCAGGGCCTGCCAGTGGAGGACTATCAGGGCAAGGTCGTCCTGATTGAAGACTTGTCGCCCACGATCAAGCACATTCGTCTGGAACTGGATCGCCCGATGGCGTTCCAGGCCGGGCAATACATCAACTTGCATGTGCCGTCCATTGACAGCACCCGTGCTTTCTCCATTGCGAATCCGCCCTCCATGAGCGGCATTATTGATTTGCATGTACGTAAGGTAGAAGGGGGCGCCGGCACCACCTGGCTTCATGATGAACTGCAAGTGGGGCAGTCTCTGGATGTGTCCGGCCCTTACGGCCAATTCTTTGTGCGCAAGTCCGACCCGCAAGGTGCGATTTTCATCGCCGGTGGCTCGGGCCTGTCCAGCCCCGAATCCATGATTATGGATTTGCTGGAAGAGGGCGATACCCGTCCTATTTATCTGTTCCAGGGGGCGCGCAATAAAGCCGAGCTGTATCACGCGGATCATTTCTATCAACTGGCCGAAAAGCACGACAATTTCCACTACATTCCGGCCTTGAATGCGCCTTTGCCGGATGATGCCTGGGAAGGCTTTGTGGGCTTTGTGCATGAAGCCGTGGGGCAGTTCTTTGAGCAGCGTTGCTCGGGTAACAAGGCCTACTTGTGTGGCCCGCCTCCCATGATCGAAGCGGCGATTTCCACGCTGATGCAAAGCCGCCTCTTCGAGCGTGACATTCACATGGAACAATTCCTGACAGCCGCGGATGGCGCAACCGGCAAGGTACGTTCGGCGCTGTTCAAGCGTATCTAAGCGGTTTTAACTGACTGCCGACCAGACTTTTTCTAGTGAAAAGGTCTGCGGCTGGTGGTCGTGAACGCCGCAGCTTTCTGGCCTTGCAAAAAGCGTTAACGACGCTTTGCAGGGCCTTTTTGTACTAGTCGGTGGCAGCTTTGCCGTCTGACCGTATCAGCGCAAGCAGGTGAGGCAGAAGGTTTCGCTGCAAGCCAGAGCAGGCCAGTTGCTCATAGGCTTGCAGCCATCAACAGGGTGGCGGCCCGTTACTCAAGGCACTGTGTCCCGGAATCAGCCAGGGCGGTTTCTCCGCATACATTTCCTCAATAAAGGCATGCATCTGAGCGATGTACCAGGAGTTGTCGTTTTTCCTGTGGCTGAAAATAATGGGCGAAGTCACTTTCTCATCGTCAATCAGCCGGTAGACCAGATCACTGCGTATCTGTGCGGCTGAAGGGATCAGGCATAAACCCACGCCGCCTGCGACTAGTCCCATGGCCGTTTGCAGTTCCAGTACCTCGTGCACTTCGGTGGGGAAGATGGCGTTGTCGTGCAGAATATTCAGCACATGATCGGCAAAGCTGGGGCGCGGGGACTTGGGATACACAATAAAGGCGTGATCAGCGATGACCTGCAAGGACACCGGCCCCCGGTCCTTGGCCAGATCAATCTTGGGCGGGATCGCCAGAACCAGGCGTTCTTCACGCAAGACAGTGCGGCAGACCGCGCTGTCATGAATGCGCACACGCCCAAAAGCAATATCAATGCGTCCGGCGCGCAAGGCGGCAATTTGCTGGCTGGAGGTCAGCTCCAGAAAGTGAAAGCGGATATCCGGGTAGGCGTGGCGGAACTTTTGGATCAGGATGGGCAGGCCACCGTACAAGGTGGAGGCCACAAAGCCAATCGACAACTGCGGGCGCTGGTGCAGACCGACTTCGGTGGTCGCCGCTTTCATGACCTCCACACGATTGAGCAATTGCAGGGATTGCTCGTAAAAAATGCGGCCCGCCTCGGTCAGTTGCAGAGGGCGGCTTTCGCGTGACAGCAAGAGGACATTGAGCTCTTGTTCCAGCAACTGGATCTGTCTGCTGAGTGCAGGTTGGGCAATGTGCAACTGCTCGGCCGCGCGAGTGAAATTACGCTCTTTGGCGACCGCAACAAAGTAGCGGATTTGTTTCAAGTCCATATGCTTTGCCCGTGGTCCAGGTCCAGAAAATCCGGATCAATATATCACCTATCTCGACCATCCAAGGTTCAAGCATATACCCGACAAGCTCTAGGGTTAACGATAGGTTTTGTTTTTATAATGATTTAAGTAACTGATTTTATTAATAAAAAAACAAGCTATAGCATTTTGCTATGGAGCGGGACCGATATGGTATTGGAAGCTTGTCCATTCAAAGACTGTAATGAAAGCCATGCAGAACAGCCCCAGGATGTTAGATAAAACGGGCTGGGCAAGATCAGCCCGATGCTGTCCCTGTCGGGCTTGAATCAGGCTCAATGCCAAGCCAGCAACACGCTGCCACGAGCCAGTCCGGTATCAATCAGGAGCGATTTTTCTTTTCTATTACGCGTACTTGCTATGTCTTCATGGACATGGGCAGGGACGGCTGCAACTCTCATAAAGGCCACATCATGTCAGTCCTTATGGATAAAACCAACGATATCAGGCACTTGCTTGATACTGCCCTGGAAGAAAACCAAGAAACAGGCGTGTATCGCTGCCGTCGTGACATCTTCACGAATCCGGATCTGTTCGAGCTGGAGATGAAGCATATTTTTGAAGGCAATTGGGTCTACTTGGCGCATGAAAGCCAGTTGCCCAATGTGAATGATTACTTCACTACCTATATTGGCCGCCAGCCCGTGTTTCTGACACGCGGCAAAGACGGCGGCTTGAATGCCTTTATCAATGCCTGTGCCCACCGGGGCGCCATGCTGTGCCGCCGCAAGCATGGCAATAAAGGCAGTTTTACCTGTCCTTTTCATGGCTGGACCTTCAATAACGCCGGCAAGCTGCTCAAGGTCAAGGACGAGAAAAACACCCAATACCCCGAGCAGTTCAATACCGAAGGCTCGCACGACTTGAAGCGTGTCGCGCGCTTTGAGAACTATCGCGGCTTTCTGTTTGGCAGTCTGAATCCGGATGTGGTGTCTCTGGATGAATATCTGGGTGAAACCTAGGTCATCATCGACCAGATCGTGGACCAAGCCCCTGAAGGCCTGGAAGTGCTGCGCGGCAATTCTTCCTATATCTACGACGGCAACTGGAAGCTGCAGATGGAAAACGGGGCCGACGGCTACCACGTCAGCAGCGTGCACTGGAACTATTCCGCCACGATGGGTCGTCGCAAAGAGGGCGGCACGCAAGCGGTGGATGCGAACGGCTGGAGCAAAAGCCTGGGCGGTGTGTATGGCTTTGATTATGGCCATATCTTGCTCTGGACCAAGACCATGAATCCAACCGTGCGGCCGGTCTACGAGCATCGCGAGGAGCTGAAGCAGCGTCTGGGCGAGGACCGTGCCGAGTTCATCGTGAATCAGACCCGCAATCTGTGCCTGTACCCGAACGTGTATTTGATGGACCAGTTCTCTACCCAGATTCGGGTAACGCGTCCTATCAGCGTGGACAAGACGGAAGTCACGATTTACTGCTTTGGCCCCAAGGGTGAGAGCGCCGAGCAGCGTGCCATCCGCATTCGTCAATACGAAGACTTTTTCAACGTGTCTGGCATGGGAACGGCAGACGATCTGGAAGAGTTCCGTGCTTGTCAGGAAGGCTATGCCGGTATTGCCGCCCCCTGGAATGACTTGAGCCGAGGCGCCCCCCTGTGGGTCCAAGGCCCGGACGAGAACGCGACCGCCATGGGCATGAAGCCCTTGATCAGTGGTGGGCGTAGTGAAGATGAAGGCTTGTTTGTCTGCCAGCACGAGTACTGGGCCAAGACCATGAGCCAGGCACTGAAAGCAGAAAGCGGGGAGGCCTAAGCCATGAACGCAACCTATCACTCTATTTGCGCTTTCCTGTATCGGGAAGCCCGTTTGCTGGATGACCGTCAGTGGGATGAATGGCTGGAGTGCTACAGCCCCAACGCCCAATACTGGATGCCTTGCTGGGACGATGATGATCAGCTGACCGAAGATCCGCACAGCGAGATCTCCTTGATCTTTTATCCCAACCGCAATGGTTTGGAAGATCGGGTGTTCCGCATCAAGACCGAGCGCTCCGGTGCCTCCACGCCCGAGCCGCGTACCGCTCATATGCTCAGCAATATCGAGATTCTGGCCGAGCGCGATGGGCAGGTGGATGTCCGCTACAACTTTCTGACGATGAACCATCGCTACCGGGTGACGGATCAGTTCTTCGGCACCATTTATCTGACTTTGTCGTCTCAGGATAAGGGCTGGTTGATCGAGCAAAAGAAGGTAGTGCTCAAGAACGACTACATCCGTCAAGTGATTGATGTGTATCACATTTAAAGCTGGGGGTTAGTCGTGAACAGCTATCGTATTGCGCTGAATTTTGAGGACGGCGTCACCCGTTTCGTGGACTGTGGGAAACACGAAAAAGTGCTGGATGCCGCGTATCGCCATCAGATCAATCTGCCTATGGATTGCTCGGACGGGGTGTGCGGCACTTGTAAATGTCAGGCCGAAAGTGGTCAGTATGAGCAGGGCGATGACTATATCGAGGATGCCCTGACGCAAGAGGAAGCGGACAAGGGTTTGGTTCTGACCTGCCAGATGATCCCCAAGTCGGACTGCGTGATTGCTGTGCCGATTTCATCGGGTGTGTGCAAAACCGCCGTGGCCAAGTGGCAGGGACAGGTATCGGAATGCCGTCAGTATGAGGATGCGGCTTACGAGTTGAAGATTGATGCGGCCGATGAAGCCTTGCCTTTCCTGCCTGGGCAGTACGTGAATATCACGGTGCCTGGCGGGCAGGCGCATCGCTCCTATTCCTTCAGCTCTGCGCCGGGCGAGCCGCGTTTGAGTTTCCTGATCAAGCAAGTGCCGGGAGGCCTGATGAGTTCCTGGCTGGCGGCGCAGCCGCTAGGCCAGCAGGTAGAAATGACCGGGCCTTTGGGTAGTTTTTATCTGCGTCAGGTAACGCGCCCCTTGCTGTTCCTGGCCGGTGGCACGGGTCTGGCGCCGTTCTTGTCCATGCTGGAAGTGCTGGTCAAGCAAGGCTGTACGCAGCCTGTGCATCTGGTCTATGGCGTCACCCGTGATCAGGATCTGGTGATGCTGGCAGAGCTGGAGTCCTTTACCCAGCGTTTGCCCGGATTCAGCTACACCACCTGCGTGGTCGATCCGGAATCCCGCCACGAACGCAAAGGCTACGTGACCCAGCACTTGGATCCGGCGCATTGGCATGACGGGCAGGTGGATGTGTACCTGTGCGGGCCGCCACCCATGGTGGATGCCGTCAGCCAGTTCATTGATGCGCAAGCCCATGCTCCCGCGAATTTCTACTACGAAAAATTCATCACCAGCCAGTAAATGCATTCAAGCAACGCCCCTTTGCGGGGCGTCTTGTGCTGGATGACTCCTACAAGGAAAGATCATGACTGCGCCTGTGCGTTTTCATCAAAAAGTGGCCATTGTGACGGGCGCGGCCCAAGGCATTGGCCGTCGTGTTACCGAGCGCTTGCAGGCTGAAGGGGCCTGGGTGTTGGCGGTAGACCGCTCTGAACTGGTGCGGGAACTGGCCAGTGATACGGTCCTGACACTGGAAGTAGATCTGGAAACCGTTGAAGGCGCTCAGGCTGCAGCCCAGGCGGCGCTGGATAAGTGGGGGCGTATTGATATTTTGATCAATAACGTCGGGGGCACGATCTGGACGCGTCCTTACGAGCACTACACGCCGACGCAGATCGAGGCCGAGATACGCCGCTCCCTGTTTCCAACCCTGTGGTCCTGTCATGCCGTGTTGCCCAGCATGCAGGCGCAGGGCAGTGGGGCCATTGTGAATGTGTCCTCGATTGCCACTCGCAGCATCAATCGTGTGCCTTATGCCGCGGCCAAAGGCGGCGTCAATGCCTTGACCGCCTCTTTGGCTTTCGAGAATGCCCAGCGCGGCATTCGGGTCAATGCTGTTTCACCCGGCGGGACCGAGGCACCGCCACGGCGCATTCCTCGCAATACCCAGAACCAGGAAGATCCCCAGGAAGCGATCTGGTATCAGCAGATTGTGGATCAGACCGTGGCCAGCAGTTTGATGAAGCGTTACGGCAGTCTGGATGAACAGGCCGCCAGCATTTTGTTTTTGGCCTCCGACGAGGCTTCGTATATCACCGGCACTGTCTTGCCAGTAGGAGGCGGCGACCAGGGCTGATCAATCGATGCGCACGGCTGGTAGAGCGAAGGGCATCAAGACAAAAAAACTCCATTTGGGGCAGACAAATCATGAAAACACTAGACGTTAATGAAGTGATTGAGCAGGCGCGCTTCGGGCGCTTTCACTGGATGGTGATGAGCCTGTGTGCCTTGTTGCTGGTATTCGATGGCTATGACTTGTTTATTTACGGTGTGGTTTTGCCGGTGCTGATGGACGAGTGGAATTTGACGCCGGTGCAAGCCGGGGCCTTGGGTAGTTACGCCTTGTTCGGCATGATGTTTGGCGCGTTTGTATTTGGGCCGCTGGCAGACAAGATTGGCCGAAAAAAGGGCGTGACGATCTGTTTTGCCTTGTTCAGTCTGGCCACGTTCTTGAATGGCTTTGCGAGCTCACCGACCGAGTTTGGTGTCTATCGCTTTCTGGCCGGATTGGGCTGTGGCGGCTTGATGCCCAACGCCGTGGCCTTGATGAATGAGTATTCGCCCAAGCGTTCGCGCAGCACCTTGGTCGCCATCATGTTCAGCGGCTATTCATTGGGTGGCTTGTTGTCGGCAGCGATTGGCATCTACATGCTGCCGCGCTTTGGCTGGCAGTCCATGTTTTTCTGCGCGGCCATTCCGCTGTTGTTGCTGCCTTTTATTGTCTGGAAACTGCCCGAGTCGCTGGCGTTTCTGATGCGTCAGGGGCAAGAGGAAAAAGCACGCCGCATTGTGCAGACCTTGGCTCCTGAATTGGGCGTGTCCCAAGATACCGTCTTGACCTTGCATGAGCAGAAAAAGGCAGGCGTGCCCATGCTGGATCTGGTCAAGGAAGGACGCTTGCTGGGCACCTTGATGATCTGGGTGGCATTTTTCTGCTGCCTCTTGATGGTCTATGCCCTGGGTTCCTGGTTGCCTAAACTGATGGCCAATGCGGGCTATAGCCTGGGTTCCAGCCTGTCCTTCCTGGTGGCCTTGAACCTGGGCGGCATGTTTGGTGCGATTCTGGGTGGTTGGCTGGGGGATCGTTTCAGCTTGCCTAAAGTGGTTGCCTGGTTCTTTCTGGTGTCGGCGGTGTCCATTACCTTGCTGGGTTTCAAGAGCCCGACTCTGGTGTTGTACGTGTTGATCGTGATTGCCGGTGCCACCACCATTGGCACGCAGATCCTGCTGTACGCCAATACGGCGCAGTTTTATTCCTTGTCCATGCGTTCCTCGAGCTTGGGCTGGGCGTCAGGCGTGGGGCGAATCGGTGCCATTGCCGGGCCTTTCCTGGGCGGTACCCTGATGGCGGCCAAGTTGCCCTTGCAGATGAATTTCATGGCCTTTGCCGTGCCGGGACTTATCGCCATGCTCGCGTTTCTGGTGTTTCTGGCATCCTCGCGTTCATCACCTAAAGTGGCTTTCAATGCTGTGGTGGGTTGAAAATACCAGGACAGGTGGAGAAATGGTCATACCAAGTTCACAACGGGCTTGAGTCGTGCCAACAGGCTACAGATCGTTATACTTGTGCCTTCCGGCAGCTTCCTGATTGTGGGGCTGCCAGAAGCAAGGTTCATCTACACCGTTTTCAATCGACGCATGCCAGCCTTTCAAATTGAATGGCTGGCATTGTCTATGGAGCTAGTCAAAATCATGACCGCCAGCAGTCTTTTGTTATTTTTACCCGCCTGTTTTGCTCTGAATATGGCCTTCGGCCCCAACAACCTGCTGTCCATGACGGTAGGGGCCAAGCAAGGCGTGTCGACTGCCCTGGTGGCGGCCATGGGGCGTCTGGTCGCTTTTGCCATCATGATTGTGGTGGCGGCCTTGGGAATGGGAACCTTGTTGATGGTCTCGGAAACGGCCTTTACCGTGGTCAAGCTCGCGGGGGCGGCGTATCTGATCTGGCTGGGCCTCAAGGTGCTGCGTGCCAGTGGTAAAACGTCAGCAGAGCAGACTGAGGTGAGCAAAAAAGATATCTGGGGCCTGGTGCGTCAGGAGTTCTTCGTGGCGATTGGTAATCCTAAGGCCATTCTGATTTTCACCGCTTTCTTCCCGCAATTTGTGGATATGAATAACTATTGGGCCAGCTTCATGACACAGGGTGTGATTTTCCTGCTGCTGGAAGTGCTCGCGATTGCGGCGTATGCCTATGTGGGGACCAGGCTGTCCGGCGTGATGCAAAATGCGCATGGTCTGCGCTGGGTGAACCGCATTAGTGGCAGCATGATGATAGGTTTTGGCGTGATTCTGGCCATGGCGCGCCGTTCCTGATTGGATGCCTGATCTGGCAGTTCAGGCCACACAGCAAAAAGCTCTCCTTGTGAGAGCTTTTTTATGCTTGCCATGTATTCGGCCAGTCTGAGCCCGCTGTTTTTAATGATGCTTTCATGTTCAATCTGCCGAACTGAATAAACCCCATAGGGTTGAGGTAGAGTCTCTGTCTTTTTGATGTTTCTATTTGTGCAGGGTTAACACTGAATAGGCTATTTAATGCTTGAAGTTTGTATTTTTTTTGCTAGGATAAAAACTCGTTCTAGGCTTTCTTGATTAAATAAATAGCAGGAGGTTTGGATATGAATGACACACCCATGAACTGGCCCAGTGATTTTCCGAGCAAACACGATTCAATATAAAATTTCCAAGAAAGACGGAGACCATTAACCAGCCTGGCCGCCCTATGGGCGGCTTTTTCATGGGCGCCTGGTTGAACTGGTTTTTATATCATGTGCCCTGAGAATACGCTGGGAATTTATTGATAATATTCAATTTCTGAAGCGTGCAAGACTGGAAAATTTCATACGGCTACTTTAAATTAAGTTTTGTTTTTTTTTAATGCATTGGGTGGCGTGGAAAAATACGGAGCGGAAAAAGAATGACTTGCATCAAGGTCTTGCTGGTTTTGTGTTTTTTCCTGTTTCTTGGCGCCTGCTCCAGTATTGCCGTTACTTATCATAGCGACCCCGAAGGAGCTACTGTCGTTTGCAATGGCAGTGTCTATGGCGAGACACCACTGACCATTCACTATAAGCTTCGGGATGTCGATAAACACCTGGGCATTCTTTACACAGACCCTTGTTATGCGCAGTGGCTTAGCGGATACCGGGTCTCGTATACCAATCGGGTACATCTACCCCCGATTCCGGTTTTCGGCTATCAAATGGCCAAACGGCCTTTGGGGGATGGTTATGCGCAGGACGCGGATTACGGTTTGCGTGTACAGACTCTGCGCCAGATGCGGGAACAGCAAGAAGAAAACCGCAGATTGATGCAAGCCCAACTGCGAGAGCAGCGTAAAACCAATTGCCTGCTAGAGGGGAAGTCAAAATGTTAGTGCCCCTTTGGGCGGGTATTAACTTGTAATATGGCCCCTGACTGATCTTGGCCAAGCACACTAGCCAAGACTCTTTGCTTTTAAATTTGACTGATCTTGGCTGATTCACAGTTTTGTTTCACTTAAACAAGTGACCAGGGCTATGCTATTTTCCTCTCTTTCCCTTTTCTGACTGATCCAGCCTTGCCACGTTCCTCTGCTCCCCCCTCTCGTCGTATCACCATCCGCGATGTCGCCAAAGCGGCAGGGGTGTCTTTGACTACGGTTTCACACGCCTTGAATGACAGAGGTGTGGTGGACCCGCTAACGCGTGCCAAGGTCAAGCAGATCGCGGCTGATATGGGCTACCGGCCCAATGTACGAGCACAGCGTTTGCGCTCCGGTGCGGCCAATAGCATCGCACTGGTATCGTCCATGCCTTTTGCCGTGTCGGGTGGTGTGTCGCGTTTAGGCTTCATGATGGAAGTGGCGGGTATTGCGGCGGAAGCGGCCATGAGGCGCGGCCTGGCTCTGGTGTTCGTACCTCCATTGGAAAGTGCCCAGGCCTTTCTGGAAGGCTTGGATATTGATGGGGCGATTTTGCTGGAACCCATGACGGATGATCCCAATGTGCGCTTGTTGCAGGAACGGGGCGTAGCCTTGGTGTCGATTGGCCGTCAGGGGGGCGTTGCAGACAGCATTCCCTTTATTGATCTGCAGTCCACCGCAACTGCGCATCTGCTTTTAAATCATTTGTGGGAGCAAGGACGGCGACGTATTGCTCTGGTGCAAAGCAGTGCCGCGCGTGACTCCTACGCTAGTCACAAGAAAGCCTACGAGAACTTCGCGGCGGCTCACGCCATGCCCGTGCGCTATATGCAGGTAGAGGAAAGCTTGGGTGAAGCGGGTGGGTTTGATGCCTGCTCCCGGCTTTTGGCGCAGTACCCCGATACTGATGCTCTATGTGTGCCCGTGGATGCCTTTGCGGTGGGCGCTTTGGCCGCCGTTCAGCAAGCCGGTTTGCGTGTCCCGCAAGATGTGATGATTGCGACCCGTTACGATGGCCTGCGTGCTCGTACCGCAGAACCGGCTCTGACCGCGGTGGATTTGCATCTGGAACAAGTGGCAACCCTGGCCGTCGAGCTGCTGTTCGAACATTTGTCGGGCGATAAAAGCCGCCAGTCGGCTTTGGGCCCAAAGCCGGAGCTTCGGGCCCGTGCCTCTACACAGCTGGATGATTAAGTCAGCATGACGGCAAGACCGGAGACGGTCGCAAACACCAGAACCGCAATACGCAGACGGCGTTGATCCAGCCTGTGATGAACCAGGCTGCTCAGGCCCATACCCAGCACCAATGCGGGCAGACACAAGACGGCATAGCTCAGGTGGGACCACTGCAGTGCACCGGAGATGCCCAGCACGACCAGCGAGATTATTTCTCCCACCAGAAAGCACAAGGCGACTGTCGAGCGCAGGGTAGCCACGGGGGCGTGCTGGTAGACCAGAGCCAAAGGTGGGCCGCCAATACCGGTTGCGGTTTCAGTGATGCCGGTCACCAGACCTGTGGCGATAAACGCCTTTTTGCCGGGCGTGAAGCTGGGGGCCAGCACCGACGCCAGCACAGCCAGCAAGGTGCTGATGCCCACGAACTGGTTTAACCAGTAGGTCGACAGCACCAGCAAAATCCCCAAACCGGCAAAAGTCCCCGCAAAACGTCCGACGGTGATCCAGCCCGCACCGGTGCGATCAATCCCCTCGCGTTCACGCCAGGCAACATAGGCATTCAGCGGCAGCATCAGGAACAACAATGCCCCCGGTATGGCCTCGGGATGAACCAAAGCCAGTACTGGAACCACGATCAGGGCAAAACCCATACCGCTGGCACCCTGAATGAAGGCGCCCGCCAGCACGGCGGCAAAAGCAATCAGCAAACCAGCGGTCATGCCAAGGCCTTTTCTTTCTCTGCGTGACGAGCCAGGTGCTCGGTAGACGGGGCATGCAGCTTGCGGATGTCCGATTGCGCGACGGCATGACGAGCCAGTTCACGCACTTCGTCCAGTAAGGGCAGGGGATCCCAATCCACAGGCTGGCCTTCCCAAAGACGCAGCTTGCCTTGGACCACTACAGCCCGGATCTGATCGCGGGCGGCAATCCGGACCAGCTCCCAAGGCAGATCCCAGGAAGGCGTCATCTCGGGCACTTGCAGGTCAACGACCAGGAAGTCGGCTTGAGCACCCACCCGAATCTGTCCGGTTTGGGCACCCAGCCCAACGACCTCGGCACCGCCTCGGGTCGCCATGTCCAGCCAGGTCCAACCCGCGCCGCAAGAGGAGTCGCCCACCATCATGCCGAAGGCAAAGCGTTGTGCGGCCTCGCCATAATCCATCATGCGAAAGGCATCGCTGCGAGTGCCGTCCGTCCCCATGCCCAGACGTATGCCTTGAACACGCATGGCTTCTGCCGGAGCGACCGCATTGCCTTTCCAGGCGCTGGCAACCGGGTTGTAGGAAACGGCGGCATTCAAATCGGCCAGCAGACGGATTTCGCTGGGGGTAACCAAAGTGGCATGGGCCAGCAAGGAGGCCGAACCCAGGGCACCAATATGGGCCAGATGCTCGATTGGGCGGCGACCATGGGCATTCAGGGAACGCTCCACCGCAACCAGATGCTCGTTGGCGTGGGTTTGGAACACTCGGCCTGCTTCTTCGCTCATGGAATAGATACGATGCAACATTGCATCACTGGCGGCTTCGGGGATAGAGATAGCCAGTGAGGGGCTGATCAAAGCATGGTGCTCCCATTGCTGGAGGTGGGCCTGGGCGCGAGCCACAATAGGCTCGGCGTCCAATAGTACCGCGCTGTGCTTGTCATTGCAGATCAGGCCCAGAACGCAGCGTATGCCTACGTCTGTGGTGGCTTGCACAATGGCATCCAGATCCTCGGACGATCGGGTGCCCGCGTCGCAAACCGTGGTGAATCCGCCTCGCAAGGCTTCCAGTGCCGACAGCTTGCTGGAGGCATACAGATGGCGGGCATTCAAGGTGCTTTCCAGAGGCACCCAGACCCGGCGGAAAATCTCCGAGGGCTCGCCATACACCAGCGATTTCCCATAAGACTGGGTGACGTGATGGTGTGCATCCACAAAACCAGGCATCAGCAAATGGCCGGGCAAGCCCAGGCGTGGCAGTCCAGGGTGACGGGCAGCCATTTCCTCTACCGTGCCAATATCGCTGAAGCGACCTTCTTCAATCAGTACAGCGTGTCCGCTGACAGGTCCTTGCGGCAGCAAAAGGTGTTCAGGTTCCAGAATGCGGGCCTGAGCCAGGTCGTGGGATTGGAATAAAGAAGCGTGATTCATGGCACAGCTCATCAAGAATGTTGAAGGGGGGCGGTTTTGGGGGAGCGCTGGCCGACGTGAATGAACAGATAGTTCAGGACAGCCGCCGTCAGCGCACCCATGGCAACGCCGTTGGACAAGAGCAAACGCAGTTGGGAGGGAAGTTGGTCGTAGATACCGGGAACGACGATGGGCAGCAAGCCGACTGCCAGGGCCGTGGCAACGACATACATGGCGGAGTGGCCACGCAGGTCTACCTTGCGCAACATGTCTATGCCCATGGTGCCCACGATGGCAAAGACCACCAGGCCGGTTGCTCCAATGACAGAGGCAGGGATGACGCTGATCAGGGCAGACAGTGGCGAGAACACGCCGAACAGAATCAGGAACAGTCCACCGACGGCGGTGACATAGCGGGAACGCACTTGGGTGGCGCGGATGATGCCGATGTTCTCGCCACTGGTAATGATCAGCGAGGTTCCGAAAATCCCGCTCAGCAAAGAAGCCAGCCCGTCGCCTCGGATCGTATTGGGGACTTGTGCCTGTTGCTCGGCCTCGTCTTCTTTGCCTAGGACTTCATTCAAGGCAATGGTCTGGCCAGTGGCTTCAACCATGGAAATCAAGGTGAACAGCAGCAGCGGCAAAGCGGCAATCAAATCAAAGTTGGGCGGGCCAAAGGGGAAGGGGGACGGCAGGGCCAGCAGTGGGCCGCTGCCCACGCCGCTCAAGCTGATGTCGCCCATCAAGGCAGCGGACAAGGCACCCACAATCAAGCCCAGCAAGATAGCCAGCTGGCGGCACATGCCCTTGAGCAGCCGGGCAAACAGCACGGTAGACACAATGGTGATCAGGGCCAGCAACAAATTGTCGGTATTGCCGAAATTGGCCGAGCCCGGTGTGCCGGCAATCAGCTTACCGGAGATTTGCGCCAGATTGATGGCAACCAGCAAGAGCATGATGCCGATCACCAGCGATGGGAAGTAACGCAAAAAGCGTTTGAAGATAGGGACGATCAGAAAGTACAGCAGGGCGGATAGAATCACCGCCCCGGAGGCCGTGGGCAGATCGGTTTGTTGCGCGATCAGAATGAACAGGATGATGGGTGCACCACCGGGCAGCATCACAAAAGGCAGTTTGGCGCCTATGCCGGCCGGGCCGAAAGATTGGATCAAGGTGCCTATGCCACAGACCAGAAAGGTGGCGCTGAGTAGTTGAGTGGTCAGGGCTGCATCAAAACCCAGGGCCTTGCTCATCAAGAACACAGCCGCGATGGGGGAGGCGGCCATGACCAGTACGTGTTGCAGCCCGAAGGCGATCATGCGCTGAGGGGAATACAGCTCATCCACTTGCGCAGTGGGGGTGTCTTTCATCAGTGTCTCCTGTGCTGCGTGGTCAGGCTTTCAAGAGCCTACCGCAGTCCTTTGGTTTTTGTTGCGTTATGAGTAAAACGATTTGGTTGTGATTTTAAAACTAACCAAAACGTTTTGGTAGTGTATTTATGCTTTTCTGAAAAGTCGATGTAGAAATCGAATAAGGATTATTTCGTTAGACTGAAATAGCCTGCTGGAGGCAGAGGAGGCAGTCATGCGACTGCTGGAAAGTATCGACGGCAAGAATAGACGTCGGAAGGTGCGCTGCATTTTTCGCCCCTCAGGCAGCCAGTCCCGACTGCCTAAAGGGCGTTTTTACGTAACAGGCTTTAATCCACGATGTAGAGTTTGGCCCCCGTCTGGGTGGAGGAACGATGTGGCTCGGCATTGTCGGCCACATGGTAGGACTGTCCCGGCTCCAGGGTGAAGCGGCGTCCGTCTTCCAGCTCGGTATCCAGCTTGCCTTCCAGGCACAGCAACATATGGCCCTTTACACACCAGTGATCGGCCAGATAGCCGGGGCTGTATTCCACCATGCGTACTCGGATAGGGCCAAATTGCTGTGTGCGCCACAGGGCCATGCCTGTTTCGCCTTTGTGTTCAGTGGGAGTGATGTCGGACCAGTTGACGGTGCAAAAGGGTAGGTTCTGAATATCCATGTTTGTGGCTCGTTTGAAGGGATGGGTTTCATAGTAGGCCTGTTTGGCCAGCCTGGTTTGTCTCCTTACTATTTTTCCTTGATACAGGCGATTTCAATTTAGAAATTTAATGACGTCACAAATGCGCGGAGATCAGGAATACTCGCGTTCAACAGGGGCTCTTCATGGCACTTGTACTGATAAAAGGGGAAGCGCATGAGTCTGTCTCAATCATTCTTATCTGCACGGCACTGTGGACGCTGGAGCATACTGGCCGCAGCGTTCTTGCTGTCTGCCTGTAGCAGTTTGCCTCAGCAGTCGGTACAGCGTGAGGCAGTATCGGCTGCAGCGCCGCAAACAGCCTCGACCTTGGGAACGCAGTGGGGAGAAGGACGTGAATCACGAGCCTACTCTGTCCAGGCTCAGCGCATCGAACCGCAGCGCGATGAGCTGCAATTAGCCTATTCCGATGAGCGCAGCATTCGCCAGGCTTTGGGCCAAAATCTGGATGCCCAGCGCAGCATCTTGCTGGATCAAGGCAAAGTGGAGCTGTCTGTCCATGATGGACGCGACACACCTTTGACTATTTTCAGCAGCATTGGGCTGCGGAACTATCAATTGGCCGGCAAATCAGGTGAACGTTACGTGCTGGTCTACACCAATCGCAGTTCCACGCCTTATGAAATCATCACCACGGTAGATGGTCTGGATGTCTTGTCGGGCAAAGCAGGTAGTCGTAGCCATAACGGCTATCTCTTGCAGGCTGGCGCTGTCTTGCGTATCGAAGGCTTTCGCAAGAGCGCGAATGAAGTGGCCGCCTTCCGTTTCTCAAGCAAGGACAGAGCGTATGCCGCGAACAGCTTGGCTGGCGATACCCGCAATATCGGTGTGATCGGTACGGTACTTTACGAAGTACGCCCGGTGACTCCGGCTCAACCTGCCGTACAGTCGCCCAATCCTTTTCCTGCGGATAAGGGAAATGGCCAATACGCGCCACCGCCTCGTTACTAAGGTTTGAAGGGCCATTCATCAATATGGTGTTCAGATTTTTGCTGAGTGGCCAATAAACGTTAGCAATCAAGTCAGGGCTTTGAAGGGGAAAGTACGCGCTTGGAGCCCTGCTGTGACTCTGCTAAGGTGTGCCAGGATTAGCCATTTTGCAAGGACGTCCCGTGCCGCCAGAGTTGATCCATTCAGAGCATTTTGTCCACGTACGCATCATCATCGGCATGGTGCTGGGGATCAGTATTTCCAGGCTGATCGTAGGCGTCTCTGAATTCATCCAGCACCCCAAAGCCAAGCGTATCTATCCCATTCATCTGGGATGGGTGTTGTATCTATTCCTGACGATTATTCATTTTTGGTGGTACGAGTTCAGTCTGGTGAAAGTGCAGGTCTGGTCCTTTCAGCTGTATTTTTTCCTGATTTTGTATACCTGTGTTTTTGCCATCATGGCGTCCTTGCTGTTTCCATCCAATATGGAGGAATACCGGGGGTTGGAAGATTATTTCCAGACCCGGCGGCGTTCGCTTTACGGCTTTTTTGTGTTGATTCAGCTCATGGATGTAATCGACACCGCCATTAAAGGGAAAGATTATTTCTTGAGTCTGGGTTTGGAGTACCCCGTGCAGCAGGCCGTGTTCATTGTCATGGGCTTGATTGCCATGGTGGTGCCCAGCAAGTCTTATCAGGCGGCGTTGGTGGTGTTGACGATAGTTTATAAAGGGCTGTGGATTTTCCGTCTGTACGACATTCTGAATTGAATCCGCCGGTCATTTTCTACTGCTGATCTGCCCTTGAAGTCATAAGGCCTGTCTGCTGTTGAGCCCTTTGCATTTGATTTTGACGAACCCACGGTTCACTGCTTTCCAAGTCTGATCGCTCAGCTATAGGCTATAGGGCGGTCAAACATCCTCTTTAGCGGATCTGTCATTAAGCCTGGGCTAAAATCGCTTTTTCAGTTGTGTTCTTGGAGAGGGTATCGACATGAGTGGCTCCTTTACTTTTGTGGTGATGTTGGCGTTTTTGGCTGTGGTCGTGGTGATGGCTGGGGTCAAAGTCGTGCCTCAGGGCCAGCAATGGACGGTCGAGCGTTTTGGTCGCTACACCCGTACCCTGACGCCGGGCTTGTCCTTGCTGGTGCCTTTTATGGACCGCGTGGGCCGCAAGCTCAAAATGATGGAATCCGTGCTGGATGTGCCCTCGCAAAATGTGATTTCCCGCGACAACGTGGCCGTGACCGCGGACGGTGTGGTGTTTTATCGCATCGACAATGCTGCCCAGGCGGCTTACGAAATTGATCACCTGGAAATGGCCATTGTGAACCTGACCACCACCAACCTGCGCTCGGTTCTGGGTTCGATGGAACTGGACCACATGCTGTCGAACCGCGAGCTCATTAACGATCGCCTGCTGGCCGCGGTGGATGCGGCCACTACGCCTTGGGGGGTGAAAGTTACCCGGGTGGAGATCCGTGATTTGAATATGGCTCCCGAATTGCAGGAAGCCATGAACCTGCAAATGACGGCAGAGCGCCATCGTCGTGCTGCCGTGACCAAGGCCAGCGGCCAGAAAGAAGCCGAGGTGCTGCAAGCCGAAGGGGAGAAGCAGGCGGCCGTATTGCGTGCCGAGGGTGAAAAACAATCTGCCATCTTGCGTGCTGAAGCGCGTGAGCGTGAAGCCGAGGCTGAAGCCCGTGCAACCCGCGAAGTGTCCGAAGCCATCAAGAGCGGTGACGTGCAGGCCCTGCAGTACTTTGTGGGTTTGAAGTACGTGGAAGCCTTGCGAGATGTGGGCACGGGTCCTAACAGCAAGCTGGTGCTGATGCCTTTGGAAGCCAGCGGCATTACCGGTGCCGTGGCGGGTGTGACCGAGCTGCTCAAGACCACCGGCAGCAAGCTGGGACAAGGCTAAGCGGACAGCTGGAGGTGCTGATCTTGTCATTCATTTTTGATTCCTTCTGGTATTGGCTGGTGTCTGGCCTTGTGCTGATCGCTGCCGAGGTTGTCATCTCCGGCGTTTATCTGCTGTGGCTGGGCCTGGGAGCCCTGACGGTGGGCTTGTTTGCTGCCGCCTGGCCTGACGCGCCCAACTGGCTTCAGTGGCTGATTCTGGCTGTTGCCATGTTGGGGTGGGTGGTTGTCGGTGTGCGTTGGCAACGGCGCAGCCGGGCCAATCAGCCCGACATTCTGAATACCGGCTTGAGCGCCTATGTGGGTGCACGTGCGCAGGTCAGCGAAAGCTTTGTGAATGGCCGTGGACGTATTCGGCTTAACGATAGTTATTACAGTGCCACGGCGACCCAAAATCTGGAGCAGGGCGCTGCGGTTGTGGTCTTGGCGGTGGAAGGCGCCGAAATGCGTGTTCAGGCTGTTGAGCAAGACAAATAGCAGGATGTAGAACAATGATGAACAATCGCTACGGCAAGCTGGCTTCCTTGGTATATCACCTGGACAAGCCAGTAGGACGATCTTTTGGAGATGTGGAGTACTACCTGGAGCGCTTGCACGGCACAAGGGGGCCGATTCTCGAGCCTGCAGTAGGTACAGGGCGCATTCTGATTCCCTTGCTGCAGGCGGGGCTGGATATCAGCGGCTTCGATCTGTCGCAGGAAATGCTGGATTATTGCCACCGTGAATTGGAACTGCGCTCTTTGACGACGCAGCTTCAACTGGCCGGTTTTACGGATTTCACAGCAGACCGCCCCTTGGAGGCGATTGTGGTACCAGCCGGCTCTTTCCAGTTGCTGGATTCGTTTGAGCAAGGCATGGCCGCGCTAAGCCGTTTTCATGCCAGCCTGAAGCCAGGTGGACGGCTGTTGCTGGATCTGGACCCGGTGGCGGCGATTTTGAGTGTGCATCCAGGCATGCGGACCTGGTCGGCCGCTCCGCATGGACTTATTACTCTCAATGCCACCGCCTTGGACAAGGACTATTGCGCTCAGGTAAGCCGTGAAATGCATCGCTACGAGTTGTGGGAGCATGGTGTCTTGCTGGAAACCCAGCTGGAACAGTTCTCGCTGCGCTGGTGGGGTGTTCAGGAACTGCGCATGGCGCTGGAGCAAGTGGGTTTTGGCGAGATTGTTATCTCCGGCGGGTATCAGTACGGCAAGACACCGCAGGACACTGACGGAATTATTTCGTTTGAAGCGCGCAAGCTGTAAGACTGGGACTGGGACTGGGCTTGGTGCCAGTAATCGTATTAGTGTGGTGGCTAAGGTGGAAACTGCACGCGATATGAGCAATGACATGGGTTCGTACATGGATACTGGTGCGGCGACAGCAACAGCAACAGCAACAGCAACAGCAACAGCAACGGCAATTGCAGGGTTGCAAGCTGCTGGACTGGGATCCGGGCGTCGGATTGTTTCAACCCTGTCTGCTTTGATGTTGGCGCTACTGCCTGTATTTGTCCCCGTCGCTCAAGGGCAAAGCCTGATACAGGATGAACAAGGCTGGGTGTACGTGAATGAAAAGGGCAAAGCCGTTCTGCGCCCCTTCATTTACGACAATGGCCCTGATTATTTTGAAGAAGGTCTGGCCCGTTTCGTCGCCAAGGGGAAGATGGGCTTTCACGACCAGTCACTGAAAATCTGGATTCCGGCCCGTTATGATTTCGCCTTTCCCTTTGTAGATGGCAAAGCCAAGGTCGGCATGGATTGCAAGCTCATTCCGCACGGCGAACACCGTTCGGTTCATTGCCAGCATTGGGAAAATATTTCCAATCCTTTGACAGCATCAAAAGATCGGCCCGAAAACTAGTCCGCACACAGTACACTGCAGTACAGAACTTATCCGGAGAACACGATGAAGAAATGGGGAATCCTGGGATTGGTCGGCGTCTTGTCTGCTTGTGCCAATCAGCCCTCGACACAACCACCCGTGGGTATTGCCAATCCGGCTTCGGCTTATTGCGTGGAGAAGGGCGGGCGTTTGGACATTGTAAATACACCGACAGGGCAGGTGGGCATGTGCACTTTGCCGGATGGCACGGTGATTGAAGAGTGGGAACTGATGCGCCGCGACCACCCTTCGGCAAAGTCCTGATGCCAGATAATAAAAGCCAGCTATTCGCTGGCTTTTATATTAGCGTTCGATACGGACTTCAAAGTAGGCTTCGGACTCGCCCAGATCACGAAAGCCATCGCTCATGGCGCGCGTGGCGGCGGCAATCCATTTCTTGGCCAGGGCAATGTCCTCCCCGGACAATTCTGTCTCTGCTGTTTCTTCAGCCAGTTGCCACGCTCGATAGGCCTGGACCACGGCCTCCGGGCCTTGCATGACTTTTTCTAAGCTGCGGCGAAAACGCTCCTCAGCCTCGCGGCGGCCGCGTTCGGTGATATCGGAAGGAGCGTCGTGCAAAGTGATGTTATAGGACATGATGCTTCTTTTTGCTGTATGGATAAACAGTAATTTAGCATGTCTTTTTATCTTGAGCCAGATTTTTGTGATGTCTGTTGCATCCACAAACGGCTTGAACAGGCCTGCACTTTTGCTCGGTTTTACGCGGCTCACCCAGTCCTGATTTTCCACCATAGACTACGTGCTCCAGCCCGTGGGTATACTGCTGCAAGCAGATTCACGCTCTCTTTTTTCTTGGCCGAGGTTCAGGGTGCAGCTTGTAGCGATAGGCAGTATTACCGTTGATATTGTGGTCTCAGGCATGCCAGCCGAGCTGGCGCGTGGCGACAAGCAGGAAGTGGGCTCGATTGATTTGTACCCTGGTGGTGGTGCACTCAATGCCACAGCCAGTTTTATGGAGCAAGGTGAATCGGTACGACTTCTGGGGGCGCTGGGTCAGGATGGCCTGGGTGATCGTTTGCGCGCGCATATCGAGCAACTGGGTATTGATGTCAGCAGTGTGCAGACTTGCCCCGATCAACCCACAGGGAAAGCCATCGTTCTGGTAGAGCCATCCGGAAGTGCCTCGGTACTGGCCCGGCGCGGTGCAAATGCCTGCCTGCGTGTTCAGGCTCAAGACCTGCAAGCAGACCTGATTTATGTGGCCCCCTTGGCCTTGCAGCCTATGGAAAGTTTGGCGCAAGCCTTGGCGGAAAGAAGTGATACCTCGGCCTGCCTGGTGGTAAATCCCAGTGTGGCGTGTTTGCAGCATCAAGGTGAGGGATTCAAGCAGGTTTACGCACAAGCCGATGTGCTGGGCTTGAATGCGGTAGAGGCCCAGATGTTGGCAGGTGTTCAGGATGCCGATATTCAGCTGGAATTGTCGATTCAGGAAGCGTGCGAGCTGGCTGCGCGTCTGCAACATCACCCCCAACAAGCCTTGTTGATCACCCTGGGTGTGCAGGGGGCGGTGTTGGCTTTCAATGGGCAGCAGTATGCGGAACCAGCGTGCAAGGTGGCGGTGTGCTCAACGGTGGGGGCAGGGGATGCGTTTCTGTCCAGCTTTGCCCTAGCCTGGAAACGGGGCCTGGAGCCGTCAGACGCCTTGAAGCTGGCCAGCCAGGCCGCGGCGGCACGATTAGGGCAGTGGGCGGCCAATACTTTTCCGCCCATGTTCGGGCAAGATGCGGCGGAAGTCCTGACGTTGTAAATACAAAAAGCGCAGCAAAACAAATCGCAAGGGGGAGAGGATATGGCAGCCACTATCATTATTGTGGGCTTGTATCTGTTGGTGACGGTTCTGCTGGGTGTCACACTCTGTTATACCCGTCCCAGGACGTGGAAGCGCGATACGGCTTTATTAATGATTACTCCCCTGGCTGTCCCCGTGGTTTACGCCATTTTTACGATGTTCAATGGATAAGGGTTCCGGCACAAAACGCCTTTTCCTGGTCTTTTATTGCGTGTTATGAGCTTTTGCAAAGATTTCTGCCGTAAAGGTAAGCTCATGTAGCCCAATCCTAGTCTTTGTGTCGCCTCTGTGTCGGATCTTGACAATCGTTGACTTCATGTTCTGAAGGTGGCCCGTTACCATAGTCTCAAGCTTGTTGAGTTGGGACTTTGGGATGTACGCCATGATTAATGCCTCGAATCTGATTGATTATGTACCTATGGTATTAATGCTGGCTGGCTGCGGTATTTTGGGTTTTATTTTGTTGTCTTTCTGGCTGCATCGCTCTTGATCTACGCCCGGCCTTGTAGTGCTTTGCAATAAAGCACCTATATTTACGCTTGATTTCAGCGCCATCTTTTACCTGACGTGTTGCTTTTGCTGCACGCTTGCCTTCGCTCACTTCTCATATCAGACAAGTGTAGTAAGCTATTTCCACGATCTGTTTCGCGACCAGCGCTTGATGGTTTTTTCTACCTTGTGCTAACAGCAGACGCGGCCTGGGCAGTCTTCATCTCGAACGATTCGCCGGGCATCAGCAAACTTCAGGTCAAGGAGAAGGAAATCATGTTTTTCCGCTTAGTTTCTGCCTGCGCAGGCTCTTTGATGTTGACGGCATGCGCCAGCTCTACCCAAACGGCCACCAAACCCGCGGGGCAAGCCAATCTGGCCTCCACTTTTTGTCAGCGCATGGGTGGGCAAACCATTGTTCATGAAAGTGGACGTGGCGCCTATGGAACCTGTTTGATGAAAGATGGCTCGGAGTCCGAAGAATGGGCCTTTTATCGTAGCTGGTATCCCCGGATGGACTGAATTCTTTGCCAAATGTGGTTTTTGTGGCGATACAGCGCCGCGATAGCGGGCGAAGGTGATAAACTTATCCAATCAAATGTGTTATTTGGGAAGCAGAATCTTATGAACTCAACGCGAACTACCCGTCGGCAAATCTAGCCGTGGCCGCGTAGCGTTTCGTTTGCTTTCCAAGAACGTTCAATTCAAAAGCGCGGCTTTTTCAAGGCCGCGTTTTTTATTTCAGGAAGTGTTATGGTCCGAATCACACTGCCCGATGGCTCCCAGCGAGAGTTTCAGGGCCCGGTTTCCGTCAGCGAAGTGGCGAACTCGATTGGCACAGGCCTGGGCCGCGCCGCCCTGGCAGGCCGTGTCGGCACGCCCGGTACCGAGTCGCGTCTGGTGGATACCTCGTATGTGATCGACCAGGACAGCAATTTGGCCATCATCACCGCCAAAGACGCGGACGGTCTGGATTTGATCCGTCACTCTACTGCCCACTTGCTGGCTTACGCGGTCAAGAGTCTGTTCCCGGATGCCCAGGTCACCATTGGCCCGGTCATCGACAACGGCTTTTACTACGACTTTTCCTACAAGCGCGCCTTTACGCCCGAGGATCTGGAAGCCATTGAAAAGAAAATGGCAGAACTGGCCAAGAAAGACGAAGTGGTGACTCGTGAAGAGTGGCTGCGCGACGATGCGGTCGAGTTCTTCAAGAGCATTGGCGAGGACTACAAGGCAGAGATCATTGCCTCCATTCCTTCCAACGAGCCAATCAGCCTGTACCGTGAAGGGGACTTCATCGATTTGTGCCGTGGTCCTCACGTGCCATCCACCGGCAAGTTGAAAGTGTTCAAGCTGATGAAAGTGGCCGGCGCTTACTGGCGTGGCGACAGCAACAATGAAATGCTGCAACGCATTTACGGCACTGCCTGGGCGACCAAGGAAGATCAGCAAGCGTACCTGACCATGCTGGAAGAGGCCGAGCGCCGCGACCACCGCAAGCTGGGCCGTGAGCTGGATCTGTTCCACTTCCAGGAAGAGGCTCCCGGCCTGATTTTCTGGCACCCCAAAGGTTGGGTGATCTGGCAACAGGTCGAGCAATACATTCGCCGTGTCTATCAGGACAATGGCTACCAGGAAGTGAAAGCGCCACAAATTCTGGATTTGTCGCTGTGGAAGAAAACCGGCCACTGGGACAACTACGCTGAAAACATGTTCACGACCGAGTCGGAGAACCGTGTTTATGGCTTGAAGCCCATGAACTGCCCCGGCCACGTGCAAATCTTCAACTCCGGCCTGCATTCCTACCGTGAACTGCCTATTCGTTACGGCGAGTTCGGTCAGTGCCATCGCAACGAACCTTCGGGTGCCTTGCACGGCATGATGCGTGTGCGCGGCTTTACGCAAGACGACGGTCACATTTTCTGTACCGAAGATCAACTGCAAGACGAATGCGCTGCCTTTACGGCTCAGTTGCAAGCCGTGTATGCGGACTTCGGCTTTACCGAAATTCTGTACAAAGTGGCTACTCGCCCAGAAAAGCGTATCGGTGACGATGCTGTCTGGGACAAGGCTGAACAAGCCCTGATCGAAAGCTTGCGCCGTACCGGCTGCGAGTTCGAGATCTCGGAAGGCGAGGGCGCTTTCTATGGCCCGAAGATTGAATACACACTGAAAGATGCCATTGGTCGTCATTGGCAGTGCGGCACCATCCAGGTGGACTTCTCCATGCCGGCCCGTTTGGGTGCCGAGTATGTGGATGCTCAGGATCAACGTCGCGTGCCCGTGATGTTGCACCGTGCTATTTTGGGCTCCTTCGAGCGCTTTATCGGCATGCTGATTGAAAACCACGCCGGCGCCTTGCCTGCCTGGTTGGCGCCGGAGCACGTGGTGGTATGCTGCATTTCCGAAAGTTCAGCGGATTATGCCCAATCCGTGGCGCAAAACCTGAAGAAAATGGGATTCCGTGCCTCCTCTGATTTGCGTGGTGAAAAAATCACTCGTAAAATCCGTGAGCACAGTATGCAAAAAGTGCCCTATATTCTGGTCGTGGGCGAGAAAGAGCGTGAAAACGGCGCAGTTGCCGTACGTGCGCGTGGTGGCGTGGACTTGGGCGTCATGCCAGTAGCCGATTTTTCAGCACGATTGAAGCAAGAGATCGATAGCCGTCAGTAAAACAGGAACGCTATCGTTTTTATCGACATTTTTAGGAGTTTTCGACATCGCAACCGAGAAAAAACATCGCATCAATGGTGAAATTCGTATTCCAGAGGTGCGACTCATTGGAGTCGAGGGTGAGCAGCTAGGTATCGTCAAGGTGCCTGACGCCTTGGCTATGGCAGAACAGCATGATGTGGACCTGGTGGAAATCGCCCCTGCGGCTGTGCCACCGGTGTGCCGTTTGATGGATTACGGCAAATTCCGCTATCAGGAACAGAAGCGCCAACAAGAAGCCAAGGCCAAGCAGAAAATCATTCAGATCAAGGAAGTCAAATTCCGTCCCGGTACGGATGAAGGCGACTACCAGGTCAAGCTGCGTAATGTGAAGCGTTTCATCGATGATGGCGACAAGGTCAAAGTGACTTTGCGTTTCCGTGGTCGTGAAATGGCTCACCAGGAATTGGGGATGCGTGTGCTGGAACGGATTCGCGACGAAGTCAGCGAAATCTGTCAGGTTGAAGCCATGCCCAAGCTGGAAGGCCGTCAAATGGTCATGGTCTTGGCGCCTCGCAAGAAAGCGTCCTGATACTCTTGCACGATACTGCCTGGGTCCGCCCAGGAGCATTATGCGTCGCCCGATTCGCTCCCAAGTAGCGAGTCGGGCACAATCGCCTTTGCAGCCCGTCTGCAAAGGCGTTTTTCTCTAGGTGTGATATGCACGTTTTATTCATCATTGATCCCTTGCCCAGCCTGTCGGCTTACAAGGATTCCTCCGTTGCCATGATGCGTGCATTCCTGGCGCGTGGTCATCGCGTCAGCGTGACCTTGCAGTCTGATTTGTACATTTCCCAAAGCCGGGTTCGTACGCGCAGTCAGGCTGTCAGCATTGCCGCTGATGCTGATTTGCGTGCGCCGTCGTGGTGGACTTATCCCGAAGCTGCTACCGAGCAGGAATTGAATGTCTTTGACGCAGTCATCATGCGCAAGGACCCGCCCTTTGATATGGAATATTCCTATTCCACACACTTGCTCAGCTTTGCGCAGGAGCAGGGGGCCAAGGTATTCAATTCGGGTGCGGCCATTCGCAATCACCCTGAAAAACTCGCTATTACCGAATTTCCGGAATTTACCCCTCCCACCTTGGTTACCCGTGACATGGCCCGCTTGCGTGCCTTTCACCAGGAACACAAGGATGTGATCGTCAAGCCGCTGGACGGCATGGGTGGCATGGGTATTTTCCGTCTGCAAGATCCCGAGCCCAATCTGGGCGCGATCCTGGAAACGTTGACGGCCAATGGGACGCAAACCATTATGGCGCAGCGCTACATCCCTGAAATCGTCAAGGGTGACAAGCGCATCCTGATTATTGACGGCGAACCTGTGCCTTATGCTTTGGCTCGTATTCCCTTGGCGGGCGAGACTCGCGGCAATCTGGCAGCCGGTGGTCGCGGGGTTGCCCAACCCTTGTCCGAACACGATTGGCATATTGCCCGTACCCTGGGCCCTGTGCTGGCCGCACGTGGCTTGCTGCTGATTGGTCTGGATGTGATTGGTGACTACGTTACCGAAATCAATGTGACCAGCCCAACTTGTTTCGTTGAAATTACTGAGCAGACAGGTTTTGACGTTGCACAGCGTTTTGCCGAGGCCGTCGAACAAGCGACGGGACGCGCGTGATACGCCTTGCCTTGATCATGCACGAGCCTCTGGCCAGTGCGTTTGCCAGCTGTGCCGAGCACGTCCTGGGCGAAAAGCCTGATCTGTTTGTCTTTGACATTCAGGCCGACGAATGCACGGATACGGCGGTGGACCGCTTGCTGGGGCAACTGCAAACGCAAGCGCCGGACTCGCCCGCCACACTGATACTGTGTGATCTTTACGGTGCCACGCCCTTTAACGTGGCCCGTCGAGTCCAGCAAGCTTTGCAAGATCAAGGGCAGGGCGCTTATTTATTGACCGGCACCAATATGTGCATGGTGTTGAAAGCCTTGACCGAGCGACGTGACAATCCTGAGCAGTTCGCTCAGGATGTCATGGCAGGCGCGTTGCGTGGCATTGTCCACGCCGACTGCCATTGCTAATTTGAATTTTCACTTTCATTTTTCCAGTTGCCCTTATGCCTAGCGTATCCATCACGATCAGTAATAAATTAGGTCTTCATGCACGGGCAGCAGCCAAGCTTACACAGTTGGCCGGCCGTTATAGCAGTGAGATTTTTATCGCGCGTGGCTCTCAGCGCGTGAATGCAAAAAGTATTATGGGTGTCATGATGCTGGCCGCCGGAATGGGGGTCACCGTGGTTGTGGACGCCCAGGGCGATGATGCCGATCAGGCCCTTAATGACATTCAGGCGTTGTTTGACGCCAAGTTTGGTGAAAACGAATAAGGAAGAAATCTGGTCATGAATAGTGCTGCAGCTCGAACCCCGGCCTCTGATTTGCCCGCGATGTTCACCGCTCAAGGCCAAGCAGTCGGTAAGGGGTATGCCATCGCCAAAGCCGTGGTGATGAGCGCAGCAGCACTGGAAGTTCCTCATTACCGGATTGCCGCCGAAGACGTCGATTCTGAAAGCCAGCGCTTGTTAAGTGCCATGGCTAGCACTCGCGACGAACTTCGAGCCATGGTTGATCAGTTGCCTGTGGATGCGCCACGCGAGCTGGCACCTATTTTGACGGTGCACAGCCTGCTGCTGGATGATCCCATGCTGACGCAGCAAACCTGTGCCATCATTGCCGAGCGTCACTACAACGCGGAGTGGGCTCTGACCTCGCAAGGTCAGATGCTGGTCGAGCAGTTCTCCCAAATGGAAGACGAATACCTGCGCGAGCGTGGCGCTGATGTGCGCCAGGTCATCGAGCGCGTATTGCGTGTTCTGGCCGGTAAGCCAGCATTGCTTCCCGGTTTTTCAGCAGCCCAGGAAGAGCCGCTGATCGTGGTGGCACGTGATATCTCCCCAGCAGATATGCTGCGCTTGCGCGGTGGTCATTTCGCCGGTTTTTTGACAGATTTGGGCGGGCCCACTTCGCACACGGCCATTGTGGCTCGCAGCTTGAGTGTTCCAGCCGTAGTGGGTTTGGGTAGCTTCCGCAGTCTGATTCGCGATGGCGATTTTCTGATCGTGGATGGCTTTTCAGGTGCGGTTATTGTTAATCCGTCCGAGCTGGTTCTGGCTGAATACCGGGAGCGTCAGGAAGCCTATCGTCGTGAGCGAGCCGAGCTGGAAGCCTTGCTGGATGCGCCTGCAGTGACACTGGATGGCATTAACGTTCGCCTGGAAGCCAATATCGAGCTTCCTGAAGAAGCTGAGCTGGCCTTGAAGGCGGGCGCCGACGGTATTGGCCTGTTTCGCAGCGAATTTCTCTTCATGGGGCGCACGGATCTGCCTTCCGAGCAGGAACAGTACGAAGCGTATTCCCGTGTGGTGAAGGCCATGAAAGGCAAGGTCGTCACTATCCGTACACTGGATATTGGCGCTGACAAAACACTGGATGGCGACGCAACGGTCGCTACCAATCCGGCGCTGGGCTTACGCGCAATTCGCTACTGTCTGGACAAGCCTGAAATGTTTGCCACACAGCTGCGTGCCTTGTTGCGCGCCAGTCAGCATGGGCAAATCCGTATTTTGATTCCCATGATCTCTTCCATGAACGAGGTCCATGCCAGTCGTCAGGCTATTGAGTCGGCAGCCCGGGAGCTGGAAAAATCGGGTACACCGTTTGCGCGCAATTATTTATTGGGTGCGATGGTGGAAGTGCCCGCTATCGCCATAGCCATCGAGCCCTTTGTGCAGGAACTGGATTTTCTGTCCATCGGCACCAATGATTTGATCCAGTACGTCCTGGCGGTAGATCGGGGTGATGCCGAGGTTGCCAGCCTGTACGACCCCATGCACCCGGCGGTCCTGCGTTTGATTGCACACACAATCAACGCGGCAGACCGGGCCGGCAAACCCGTGGCGATCTGTGGGGAAATGGCAGGGGATGCCTCGGTCACTCGCATGTTGCTGGGGCTGGGCCTGAAAGAATTCTCCATGCATCCGCAGCAATTGTTGGATGTGAAAAAGGAAGTGCGTCTATCGCATTCCAATGCCTTGCGCGTAAAGGTTGCCAGTGCCTTGAACCGGGCCGAGCGCATCGATCTGGCCACATTAGCTGCCTAAGTGGTTGAAAATAGTCAATTTAATTTGGCAAATTTGTAACAAACCCCGGCTGTAAACCTATGAGGGATTCCATTTGTAACAACGCACCTGAACCGGGCTTCCCGCTAGGTGCTTGTTGTTAAAGGGTTTGTCATGAAGCTTGAGCTATATCGTCAGAATAATTGAAATCAGGATTTACACTAATAGATTGGTCTGCGTGCCCAGCACCGATAGAATGGCTTTTAGGGGAGTTGTAACAGACCCAAGGCCGAGCCGGAAGTCGCACCAGGCATCGGCCCATTCTATCTAGCGACCTTGGAATAGTAGGAAGGAAATCTTATGAAACTGACTCGTGCTCATTTTGCTGTCATGGCCGCTGCTGCTTCGATGACTCTTTTGGCTGCGTGTTCCAAAGAGGACGATAAAGCCGCTACGAGCGCGCCACCTGCTCCTGTCGCTGCTCCACAATCGACAGCACCTGCCACTCCACCCGCACCTGAGGCTGACAAGTCCCTGGAGCAAAAAACGGAAGAACTGAAGCAGGACGCCGCTAAAGTTGCTGACGACGTCAAAAAAGAAGCAGAGGAACAGAAAGAAAACGCCAAGGAAAATACCAATTCCTTGAAGGAAGATGCCAAGGCTGCCGGCGACAAAGTCTCTGAAAAAGCAGGTGAAGCCAAGGACGCTGTGGCCAATGCGGCCAGCCGTACTGGTGATGCCATTAAAGATGGTGCAGCCAAAGCGGACAAAGCCATCCAGGACAAGCTGGGTAATGGTGTAGATTCCTCGCCATCTTCGGTTCCTTCTGAGCAATCCAAACCTTGAGGTTTGAATAATTCGGCTGATTGTCTGGCCAGATGCAAAAAGCGGGTGCCTTTGGCACCCGCTTTTTCTATACTGCTGGTAGTGTCAATATTTTCAGGAGAGGACCATGATTAATCGTAGCGAGTGGCTGGAAGATTTGCAAAAAAACGTCTCGGAGCTGATCGCCAAAAGTCCGGCTGCCGATATTGAGCGCAATGTAAAAGCCTTTATGGGCCAGGCCTTCAACCGTATGGACCTGGTCACCCGTGAAGAGTTTGATACCTACAAGCTGATGCTGGAACGCGCACTGGCTCGTGTGGCGGCTCTGGAAACACGTTTGCAAGCCCTGGAAGGGCGTCAAACTCCTGTTCCTCAAGATGGCGATACTTCTGCTCAAGAGGGCAGCCAAGGCTGATCACTTCATTTGAATACGGTCGCCAGGCCTGGGGGCACACAATCGGCCAGCCCCTTTTTCATTGCTGTTTTTCTTGTCTTGACTGGGGTGTGCGCCGCACTGCATGTGTGGAAGGTACCCCCGGCTTTGCCTTTTATGCAGCGGGAATTAGGCATGGACCTGGTGCAATCCGGGTTCCTGCTGGCCAGCGTACAGATGGCTGGCATGTTGCTGGGCTTATGCATAGGCCTGATTTCCGAGAAAATCGGCCTGCGCCGCTGTATCTTGATCGGGCTGGGTATATTGAGCCTAGCCTCGCTGATTGGCTCCGTGTTTGAGCACAGTTCTCTGGTTTTACTGGGCCGCATGATAGAAGGCTGTGGCTTTCTGATGGTGGTGCTGCCCATTCCGGCCTTGATCAAGCGTATTACTGATGCGGCGCGGTTGAGCCGAGTCATGGGCTTGTGGGGCTGTTACATGCCTGCCGGGGCAGTCTTGATGCTGTGGGCTGGCGCTGCCTGGTTGGCAGTTGGTTCCTGGCGTACCTTGTGGGTGGTTCTGGGCATATTGACGGTCATTTTCATGGTCCTGACCTTTCTGCTGGTGCCGCCAGACTCTCAGACTCAAACCAGAAGTGCAGCACAGCATGCCTCCGCTCATCGCTGGTCCAGTCTGCTGCGCACCACTTTAAGTTCCGGCCGGGTTTGGTTGCTGGCCTTGGCCTTCGGTGTGTATGCCGCACAGTGGGCGGCGGTCGTCGGTTTTATGCCCACTATTTATAACCAGGCAGAGATAGCAGTCGGCACCGCCGGTTTGCTGACGGCCCTGATTGCGGCCGGGAATGTCGTGGGAAATCTGGGCGCAGGGCGTTGTCTGCATGCGGGTATTCCGCCCCATAGGCTGCTGCAAGCAGGCTATTTGGGTATGATCGCGTGTGCTATCGTTGCGTTCGGGCTGACACAAAGTTTGGTGGTTCAGTTTGTCGCCATCCTGCTGTTTTCGATTGTGGGTGGCTTAATTCCCGCTACCTTGTTCTTCCTGGCAGTCACGGCAGCCCCCTCGCCAGAGACCACCTCAACCTCGGTGGGCTGGGTGCAGCAATGTTCTTCATTGGGGCAGTTTGTAGGGCCGCCTGTTGTGGCATCGGTTGTGCATGTTTTGGGCGGATGGCAGTGGGCCTGGATCGCGACAGTTGGTTTTGCTGTTTTGGGCTTGATCATTGCCTGGTGCTTGTCTCGATTGGTTCTGCCAAATGGCCGTTAAGCGTTGCTCTGATCGGAGTCGGGTCGTCTGAATCAGATCATGAAGGAGCCAGCTCGATAATGCTGGCTCTGTTTTTTTTGAGGGGAAAGCAGCAAGATGCTCGCCAGTAATGTCCAGGTCACAAGAGATGAGTTGGTCGATCTTTTGGCCGCCTCGCATGAGTCTTTGAATTTCGAGAACTGCACCTTTGATGATGAGGATCTGTCGGGTCTGGAACTGGACGGTGTGCAGTTTTCGGGCTGCAGCTTTTTGAATACCCGCTTTGCACGGGCGCATCTGCAAGACACAGTCTGGCAACGCTGCAAGCTGGGACAAGTGGATTTCAGCCTGGCTGATTTAAGTTCGGCGCGCTTTCGGGTGTGTGATCTGCACTTGAGCAAGTGGGTGCGTGCCCAGATTGCTTCCATGCACATCGAGGACTCCAAACTAAGCGGGGCCATCTTCAACGAAACCCGTGGTCTGGATTTGAGTCTGCGTGAATGCAAGCTGGTCGGTGCCACCTTGCGTGCGATTAACTTCCGTAAACAAAATCTGGTGCAACTGGATTTCTCCGATGCCGATCTGGGCGGCTGCAATTTTCAGGATGCCGTATTTGAAGGCGGCAGCTTGAGGGGCGCCAGCCTGAGAGGGGTGAACTTCAAGGGAGCAGACCTTCGCAGTGTGGAACTGGGCAGCATCACCTTGTACGACTTGAATAACTCTTTCCAAGGCGCATGTTTGTCCGTAGAGCAGGCCGTCCAGCTGGTCAGCTCCATGGGCGTGCAGGTTCAGTAAGACCTGTGTGTCGTACAAGTACCCAGTGATGTTTTAAGGCAGATATCTGGAGCTTCTTTTTCCTGACAGGCAGACTGAACGTTTGCCTTGGAAAGGGAGAAGGGCATATGTCCTTGGCCGTTTTAAATAGCTGCGCTTTGTCGGGCCTGGATTTTATAGACGTGCGTGTCGAGGCGCATGTCGCTCCAGGATTACCCGCCTTCCATATTGTTGGTTTGCCCGATGCCGGTATTCGCGAAAGCCGGGAGCGCATACGCGCCGCCTTGCAAGCCAGTGGTTTTGACTTTCCTGCAGCCCGACTGACCATCAATCTGGCGCCTGCTGATTTGCCCAAGGATTCGGGGCGCTTTGATTTGCCCGTGGCTTTGGCAATTTTGCTGGCCAGCGGCCAACTTAGCCGTCCAGACGACAAGCAGCGTGAGCAGGCTATTACAGGCCTGGAGCGTTACGTCATGGCCGGAGAGCTGTCTTTGACCGGAGCCGTGGTTCCGGTTCAAAGCGCCTTGACGATCGCCTTGGGTATGGCGCGTCGGCATCCGGAACTTTGTTTGCTTTTGCCCGCGCAGAGTGCTGAAGTTGCCGCCCATGTTCCTGATCTGCAGGTCTGCGGGGTTGCCAGTCTGGCTGAGGCAGCGGGGTATCTGCGAGGGGACAAGGAACTGGAACCTGCGCTGGCCAAGCCTTGGGCAGAGCCGAATGATGTTCAACAGCTTTGTTTGTCGGACGTGCAGGGACAAGCTTTGGCGTGTCGTGCCTTGGAAGTAGCTGCGGCTGGTGGACATAGCCTTTTGTTGAATGGCTCGCCGGGTGTGGGTAAAACCATGCTCGCTCAACGCCTGCCGGGTTTATTGCCTGATCTGGATCGGTACGCTCAGCTGGAAGTGGCCGCCTTGTATTCCTTTGTGCAAGAGCAGGACTTTTTCAGCAGGCGACCGCCTTTTCGCGCCCCGCATCATAGCGTGTCGACTCCTGCCTTGATTGGCGGGGGAAGCCGCCCAAGGCCAGGGGAGGTTTCGCTGGCGCATCATGGAGTGCTGTTTCTGGATGAGCTGCCCGAGTTCAGCCGGCGCTCTCTGGAGGCCTTGCGAGAGCCTCTGGAGCAGGGCTGCGTACATATTTCTCGTGCGCAGAAGCAAGCAGTCTTCCCGGCACAATTTCAATTTGTGGCTGCCATGAATCCATGTCCCTGTGGCTGGGCGGCAAGTCGCCATCGGGCGTGTCGATGTTCTCCTGCTCAACGAGAGCTGTATCGGCAGCGCCTATCGGGGCCGATGCTGGACAGAATTGATCTTTTGGTGACCTTAAGCGAGTCCGATCCGGAGCGTGATCAGGCCGCTCAGGCATCCAGTCAGGTCAGGCTGCGGGTACAGGAGGCGATCGAGAGGCAGTTGGCACGCCAGACGGTACGTAACGCTCGTCTATCGGTAGCGAGTTTGAAGGAGTATGGGCGTTTGTCTGCGGAGGCCTTGCAACTGCTGGCCAGTGCACGCAAACGCTGGCATTGGTCTGAGCGCGTGCAGGGTAGAGTCTTGCGGGTGGCGCGGACAATTGCGGATCTGGCCGGAGTAGATCAGATTGCCAGACCGCATATTGCCGAAGCATTGCAGTTCAGGCCTGAGTTGCCGTGAATCCGAGCCAACAGGAAGGCGGACGTCGCCAGGTGTGGCAGGATCGGACAAGCTAAGGGCCGACAGGCGCCATGACGCTGACGCGCATCCGGCCGAGGGCACCGTTTCTTGTTTTCCTTGATGGCCTGCCAACAACGGTTCAACTGCAAAAAATCCCTTTGATATCTGGACAATCCTTCAAGAATCACCCTATAATCAAGAGCTTTTCCCCTGTTTGGATCTGTTCTGGCGGCGGGCAAAGAAAAAAATAAGTGCCTGTTTTGGGTCATACAAGTGTCAGCCAGCTTCCTAGGCGACCACCCGCAGACACAAATTAGTCGAGTAATTTCATGCCTAAAATGAAAACCAAAAAAAGCGCCTCCAAGCGCTTTGTGGTTCGTGGTAGCGGTTCCATCAAGCGGGGCCAAGCGTTCAAGCGTCACATTCTGACCAAGAAGACGACCAAGAACAAACGTCAGTTGCGCGGTGCCGTCGAGGTTCATAAAGCCGACGTCGCTTCCGTAAAAGCAATGATGCCTTTCGCTTGATTAGGGAGAATCGAACATGTCACGAGTAAAACGCGGTGTTAACGCACGCGCACGCCATAAGAAAGTAATTGCCCAGGCCAAAGGTTTTCGCGGCCGTCGCGGTAATGTATTCCGTATAGCCAAACAGGCTGTCATGAAGGCAGGTCAGTACGCCTACCGTGACCGCCGTAACAAGAAACGCGTATTCCGCTCGCTGTGGATTACCCGTATCAACGCAGCTTGCCGCGAACTGGACATGAGCTACAGCCAGTTTATCGCCGGCCTGAACAAAGCCTCCATCGCTTTGGACCGTAAGGTTCTGGCTGACTTGGCTGTTAAAGACAAGGCAGGTTTTGCTGCTGTTGTTGCACAGGCTAAGAACGCTCTGGCTGCTTAAGCGGTATCTGACTGTATAGTTCACAAACGGGGCCTTTGAGGCTCCGTTTGTTTTTGGAAAGTAACACGCCATGACTTCCTCTCACGACGATCTGATTGCCCAGGCTCGGGCCTTATTTGAGCAGTCTCAGGACGCCGCCTCGCTGGAAAACGCTAAAGCTCGATTTTTGGGTAAACAAGGTGCCATCACTGCCTTGATGAAAGGCCTTGCCCAGATGGAGCCGGAGCAGAAAAAAGCAGCAGGTGCCAGCATCAATGTGCTCAAGCGCGAAATTGAAGATCTGCTGAACGATCGTCGTGCTGCCCTGGCGGCAGAACAATTGAACCAGCGACTGGCTCAAGAACAGATTGATGTGACTTTGCCCGGCCGTGGTCGTGGCACCGGTGGTATTCACCCGGTGATCCAGACCTGGCAGCGTGTCGAAGCCATTTTCCGCTCTATCGGTTTCGATGTGGCTGACGGCCCCGAAATCGAAAATGACTGGACAAATTTTACCGCTCTGAATAATCCGGAGAATCACCCCGCTCGTTCGATGCAAGACACGTTCTATATCGATATGAACGACGAGCAAGGTTTGCCCTATTTGCTGCGCACGCACACCAGCCCCATGCAGGTGCGTTACGCCCGCATGAATCAGGCACCTATCAAGGTTATTGCCCCCGGCCGTACCTATCGTGTCGATAGTGATGCCACCCACTCGCCCATGTTCCACCAGGTGGAAGGGCTGTGGATTGCCGAGGATATTTCCTTTGCTGACCTGAAAGGCGTTTACACGAACTTTCTGCGTGCCTTCTTTGAAAGCGACGATCTGGTCGTACGCTTTCGACCTTCTTTCTTCCCCTTTACCGAACCATCCGCCGAGATTGACATGATGTTCTCCTCCGGTCCCAACAAGGGCCGTTGGCTGGAGATCTCCGGTTCCGGGCAGGTTCACCCGCAAGTGGTGCGCAATTTCGGTTTGGACCCAGAGCGTTACATCGGTTTCGCCTTCGGTTCCGGACTGGAGCGCCTGACTATGTTGCGCTATGGTGTTAACGATTTGCGCCAGTTCTTTGAAGGCGATCTGCGCTTTCTGAAGCAGTTCAATCGTTGATTCCTACTTCGCGCCGCTGGGCCTCTTAGGCCCGGTCGGTTCCGGTATACGCCGTTTTACGTCTCCATCTTTGCATCATGTTATTTTCCGAATCGTGGCTGCGCCGCTTTGTGAATCCCAAACTGGGAACTGAAGAACTGGGTCATCAACTGACGATGGCTGGCCTGGAGGTTGAAGAAATTCAAGCCGCCGCGCCAGCGTTCGAGAATGTTGTCGTTGGCTTTATTGCCGAGATTGCCCCTCATCCCGACGCTGACCGCCTGCGCGTATGCCAGGTCGATGACGGCTCGGGCAAGCTGCTGCAGATTGTGTGCGGTGCGCCCAATGCGGCTCAAGGCATTAAGATCCCGGTCGCCCGTGTTGGTGCAGAACTGCCCGGTGGCATGAAAATTGGCCCGGTCAAAATGCGTGGCGTGGAGTCCGCCGGCATGTTGTGCTCGGGTCGCGAACTGGGTCTGTCGCAAGATCACGATGGTTTGCTGGTACTGGATGCAGACGCGCCAGTGGGTCAAAGCCTGCGTGAACTGCTGGATCTGGACGACCAGATTATTGAATTGAAATTGACGCCTAACCGTGCGGACTGCCTGTCCGTGCTGGGCGTGGCGCGTGAAGTGGCCGCTCTGACGGGCGAGCCACTGACACTGCCAGACTTCACACCTGTTCCTGTCACGATTGAAGATCGCGTTTCCGTGACCGTGAAAGACGCTGATCTGTGCGGCCGCTTTGCCGGACGTGTGATTCGCGGCGTCAATGCGCGTGCGAAAACCCCGGACTGGATGAAAACCCGTCTGGAGCGCAGCGGCCAGCGTTCGATCTCTGCTTTGGTGGACATCTCCAATTACGTCATGCTGGAACTGGGCCGTCCTACGCACGTGTTCGATTTGCAGCACGTACAGTCTGGTCTGGAAGTGCGTTGGGCACGTAAAGGCGAACAACTGGAGCTGCTGAGCGGTTTGAACGTCGAGCTGGATACTGATGTTGGCGTGATCGCGGTTAACGATGTACCGCAAAGCATGGCCGGTATCATGGGCGGCGAACAAAGTGCCGTCACGCTGGACACGACGGATGTGTATCTGGAAGGGGCTTTCTGGTGGCCAGAAGCCATCATGGGCCGTGCCCGTCGCTACAAGTTCTCTTCCGATGCCAGCCACCGCTTCGAGCGTGGCGTGGACTTCGACTCCATAACCCAGCATCTGGAACGCACCACAGCGCTGATTTTGGAAATCTGCGGTGGCCAGGCCGGTCCTATGGATGATCAGGTTGTGGCCTTGCCCGAGCGCAAGCCAGTGGCCATGCGCCTGGATCGCTGCCGCCGTGTTCTGGGTATTCCTCTGGATCAAAAGCAGGTTGAAAGCATCTTCACCTTGCTGGGCCTGGACTTCTCGGTGGCTGACGGTGTCTTTACGGTCAACCCTCCCAGCTTCCGTTTCGATTTGACGATTGAAGAAGACCTGATCGAGGAAGTGGCCCGTATTTACGGTTTTGAAAATATTCCTGACCTGCCTCCGGTCGCCGCCGCGCAAATGCGTGTGCCGGTCGAGTCCTTGCGTGGTCCGCACGCCTTGCGCGCTGTGCTGGCTGCCCAGGACTATCAGGAAGTGATCAACTTTTCCTTTGTGCAGGAGTCCTGGGAAAAAGACATTAATGGGCAGGCTGATCCTATCCGTTTGCTGAACCCCATTGCCAGCCAGTTGGCGGTGATGCGTAGCAGCCTGATTCCGGGTCTGCTGGCCAATATTGAACGCAACGCCAACCGTCGTCAGTCGCGCGTGCGTGTGTTCGAGTTCGGCCGTGTCTTCATGCGCGATGCTTCCCAAGAAAACGGTCCTTTGACTGTGGCGGGTATTCATCAGCCCAACCGCATTGCGGCCGCTGCCTGGGGGCCTGTTGTGACTGAGCAGTGGGGTCAGCCTGATCGTCTGGTTGACTTTTTTGATGTCAAGCGCGATCTGGAAACCTTGTTGGGCCAACGTGCTGCTCAAGTTCGTTTCGAGCCTGAGGCTCACCCCGCCTTGCATCCAGGCCGTAGCGCCAGTGTGAAGCTGGATGGTAAAACCATAGGTTGGATTGGTGAAATCCATCCTCAGTGGTTGAGCGAATTTGGCCTGAATCAGGCACCCGTGGTCTTTGAGGTGGATGTAGATGCCATCTCTCACGACGACGTAGTGCATGCTCAGGAAGTATCCAAGCAGCCTGTGGTGCAACGAGATCTGGCAGTTTGGCTGGATAAGGACGTATCCTATCAAGCTGTGCTGGATACATTGAACCAGGTGCGCAGCACGGCAGCACAAGCAGCCATCGTCAAGGACATTCAGTTGTTTGACGTCTGGCGCGACAAGAACGATGCATCGGAAAAGAGTCTGGCGATTCGTTTCTGGCTGCAAGACAGCGCGAGCACGCTGGATGATGAACGCGTGGAGCAATGCCTGGAGGTATTGTTGGCGGCACTGGTATCCGCGCATGGCGCACGGGCAAGGGCATAAGGAGACACAATGAACGTAGAGCGTACTTTGACCAAGGCGGATTTGGCCGAACTCTTGTTTGAGCGTGTTGGCTTGAATAAACGTGAAGCCAAAGATATTGTGGATACCTTCTTTGCCGAGATCCGCGATTCTTTGGCCGATGGCGTAGAGGTCAAGCTGTCCGGTTTCGGTAATTTCCAGGTACGGGACAAACCCCCGCGTCCTGGCCGTAACCCCAAGACTGGCGAAGTGATCCCTATCTCGGCCCGCCGAGTGGTGACTTTCCATGCCAGTCAGAAGCTCAAAAGTGTAGTCGAAGGGGCGCCGGTGGCGCCTGAGGATGACCAGGACTGAGCCTTGGTACGTTTGCGTACAGTTTTGCCTGACTGAACGTGTAAAATCACTCCTATTGTCGATGAGCATCAGTGGCCATGAGCACAAACGAAAAGACGGCGACCTTGCCACCTATCCCTGCCAAGCGTTATTTCACAATCGGTGAAGTCAGTGAGCTTTGCTTGGTCAAGCCCCACGTCCTGCGTTATTGGGAGCAGGAGTTTACGCAGTTAAAGCCCGTCAAGCGACGCGGTAACCGACGTTATTACCAGCACCATGAGGTGCTGCTGATACGCCGGATTCGCGGCTTGCTGTACGACGAAGGCTTTACGATCAGTGGTGCGCGCAATCGTCTGGGCGATGGTCCGGATATGCCTTTTGATCAGGAAGCCGCTGTGCGACTGACCGGTCAGGAGATGCAGGCCTTGCGCACCAATCTGGGCCAGATCCAGGCGATGCTGGATCAAGCCTTGGCGATGACGGATCCGGGCTCGGCCCAGTAAACCGGGATTGTTCAGCAGGAATGAAGGTCGGCCTTGGGGCCGGCCTTTTTTCATGGAAGGGATAAGCAGTGAACTTGCGTCGTCAGGCTTTAAAGGCCTTGTTAGTGCAAGAACCGGCTGCCAAGCTGGCAGCGGTACGAGCGATTGCACATGGCTTGCCCGTAGGGGCGGATGAACATTTGGAGGAGCCGCCAGGCGTGCCTGGACGGCCCAAGGGTTTGCGTTTTGTGAGCCCTCAGCAGGTGCCTAAACGTTCGGTGCGGACTATCCAGGGGCGAGCAGCCTTATTGCATTCCTTGGCGCATATTGAATTCAATGCCATCAATCTGGCTTTGGATGTGCTGTGGCGTTATCCCGGGTTACCCGACGCATTCTATGCAGGTTGGTTGCAGGTGGCGGTGGAGGAGGCGTTGCATTTTGAACTGCTTGGCAACCATCTTCAAACGCTGGGTGTCCGCTATGGGGACTTGCCTGTCCATGATGGCTTGTGGGAGATGGCAGAGCGAACGCGCTTTGATCTGCTGGCGCGTATGGCTTTGGTGCCCCGTACTCTGGAAGCGCGAGGCCTGGATGCTTGCCCCCTGGTGCACCGGAAGCTGCTGGACGCCGGTGATGAAAAAGCCGCTGCGATTATTGCCATCATCTTGCGCGATGAAGTCGGGCACGTGGCCTTGGGGAATTACTGGTATCGCAAAGTGTGTCAGGAGCAAGGTCTGCCTGATTTTGACACCTATGGCGAGTTGGCGCAGCGCTATCGTGCACCGCGTTTGCGCGGCCCCTTTAATCGCGAAGCCCGCCTGGAGGCGGGCTTCACTGTCGAGGAAATCGACGAGCTGGAACGGCTGGATGCCGCTTTCAAGAGCGGGTTGCCGACGAGTTAACTTCGGTATTGGGCTTGGGCAGGTTATCCAGCTGCCCGAAACTGACGATGCGGCCAATATACAGAACGGGGCCTTCCGGTGCACCGCTATTGGAGCCACCTTCCGTTTCCAGTGTCATTTCAAAAATCTGCTCATCTTCCACGGTGCCTATCAAGGCTGCAGGAACGGTGATGGGGCGATTGGGATCAATCAAACCCAATGAACGAATTTGTGTGCCGCGTGGGGTGTGTGTCCATAGCTGTACCGACTGAGTTGCTTTGACTTCAGTGCTGACCTTGGGCACCAGCAGGACATTGCCTTGTGGGTCCACCGTCGCAATCCAGGCCGGAGTAGAGGATTGGCCAGGGGCCTGCAGGATGGCCGCCTGACGTGGCTTCATTTCTATGACGTTGATGGGTGGCTCTGAATTCATGTTCATGAGCAAGGCAATCACCAGGCCCAGAATCACGACCGCAGCCAAGCCGCCCCACAAAACAGGCATGGGCATGGCAAAGCCACGGGACTTGCCTTCGCCTTCAACCGGTTCGGGTTTGCGTTTCTTCTCTACTGTGACTGACTCAGGCTCGCTTTTGGCGGGCTTTTTCTTGTCTGCGACCTTGGTTGGTGCTGTCGGCACTGCTTCGGCTGTGACAGTCGCTGTTTTGGTCGCTGGGTCGGAGTCTGCACGCAGCAAGGTGGGGAAGGGCGGTGTGTGATCGTCAGTCTTGTCGTTCGAGCTGTTGGCGGACCAGCGAGGCTCAGTGCGAGTGGCAGCTTCCGCTTTAGTGCCCTGGTCTGCCGAAGTACTGATCTTGATACTGGGTTCCTGGCGCACTGCTTTGATAGCTGGAGCGCTTGTACTGGCGTTGCCGGTGCTTTCCGATTTGGGAGCTTCAGCAGCCGGACTGCTTGTGCTCCCAGCCTGACGACGTGAGGCAGGAGGAGGCAAGCCCAAGGTATGGTGAATGTGAGCCAGGCTAGTGGGCGCAGGCAATGTCGGGGTCAGGCAATCCACCAGTTCCAGCCAGGCTTGTTCCCAAGCCAGAGCCAGACGCGCAGCCTGATCGTTCTGCTGCATCAGAGTATGGGCTTGAGCCAGTTCGTGCTGACTGAGCAGGCCCAAGGTGTATTCGCCAATCATCACCGCATGACGCGGATCGTTGGCATTGCCTTCATTGATCAGGGGGGTGAGCTGCTGCAAGCCATGCTGAACCACCGCACGCAATTGGGCGGGGGAGCGGTTCAGTTGAGGGCCTAGCTGCTCGTAGCTATTGCCATGCAGATAAGCATGGATCATGGCGCGTTGACTGGTGCCATCCAGCTTGCCCATGGCAGGGATGAAACGCTGACCGGCTTGCGGTTGGATGGCGGGAAGGGCGTAATTGTTGTCGCCGCTTTGCGTGCGTTGGCGCAGACGAGCCAGCAGCCTGAAGCGCAGAATGCTGTAAATCCAGGCGCGCCCCTCGCCCAATTCGGGGTCATAGCCGGCGGCATTCTTCCACAGCAAGACAAAGCTATCGCGCAGAACCTCTTCGGCATCGATGCGGCGGCCCAATACGGCCTGGCCCAACGCCAGCATCAAGGGTGCTTCCTGGTCGTACAGCACATCCAGCGCCTGGCTGTCTTGTGCGGCTAACTGATCCAGGGAAGAAGAATACGAAAAAGAAGAAGACGGCATGGATGGATTTTGCACGGTAAAGGGATTCATGAGCCAGATGTCCGGTATCAGGCGCTGTTTTCATTCTGTCCGCGCCTGTTTCAGACAAGCAGGTATTGTATGCCTTTCGCTGAAGGCTTGAAGGTAACAAAGTGCTGGATTGCCAGCATTTTCTTTGCAGTGGCTAGACGTGAATTTCCTGATTTTCAGCACGGAATGCTTGGTGGTGGGGCCATTGCTTTCACGACTGTGGTTTGCAGGCCAATAATCAGCCAAACAAGCACGCCGACGGCAGGGTCTTGGCGGGGATGAGCAGTGCAAAAGGCTATACTTATTAGTTATGTGCTGCCTGAGTGTTGTTGATCTTTACTTAGGCAAAGAGCCTCATTTCTGTATTCGCATCAAGGACATAGCAGGGGCCTGCCTGCCAGTGGAAAGCGTTTGCGCTTGTCCTGCCTTGATTTCAGCGTTGTGCTGCAACTTATTTTTAAGCTGTCCGCGGTTCTTCGGCTTTGTGCTGTTGGGCACGGACCTATTGCGTGTGCCTCCTCGTCCTGAAGTGCTTGATGGTGTCTCCGGTGGTCTGAGCACCCTGAAATCCTTATTTCCTTACGTTTGGCGATTCAAGACTCGCGTGGTCTTGGCCTTGTCCTGTTTGCTGCTGGCGAAAGTTGCCACGGTGATGATGCCGATCTATCTGAAGCAGGTAATCGATGCGCTGAGCCTGCCCGCTACCGCGCTGATGCTGCCGGTGGCGGCCTTGTTGGGCTATGGCGCCGTACGTCTGGCCTCCAGCGCTTTTGGGGAAATACGGGATGCCTTGTTTGCCCGAGTCACGCAAGGCTCGGTGCGCCTGATTGCGAACCACGTCTTTCGGCACTTGCTGGATCTGTCCTTGCGCTTTCATACCGAACGTCAGACAGGTGGTTTGAGCCGGGATATTGAACGGGGCACCAAAGGTGTCAGCTTTCTGCTGAATTTCCTGGTCTTTAATATCCTGCCTACCTTGCTGGAAATCGCACTGGTCTGTGGCATCTTGCTCTGGCGTTACGACTGGGCCTTTGCGGCGGTCACCTTGGGGACGATTGCTGCCTATATTGTGTTCACCTTGCTAGTGACCGAGCGGCGCATGCGTTATCGACGAGCCATGAATGACTTGGACAGCCGCGCCAATTCCCGCGCGATTGATGCCTTGCTCAACTACGAGACAGTCAAATACTTCGGTAACGAGGACTACGAGATCAATCGCTATGACCAGAATATGGGCCAATGGGTTCAGGCTGCCGTGCGTAATCAGGTCTCCTTGAATCTGCTCAATATTGGTCAGGCTTCGATTATCAGTGTCGGGGTGACGGCCTTGCTGTTCATGTCGGCGCAAGGTGTGCTGGCCGGGACCATGACCGTGGGGGACGTTGTGCTGGTGTCTGCCTTCCTGACCCAGCTTTATGCGCCTTTGAACTTTTTGGGCTTTGTGTACCGCGAGATCAAGAACTCCCTGGCCGATATGGAGCGCCTGTTCTCCTTGCTGCGTCGCAAGCAAGAGGTGAAGGATGCGCCGAATGCCCAGGTCTTGTCCTGTGAACAGGCGGGTGTTCGTTTCGAGAACGTCAGCTTTGCCTACGACAGCCGCCGCAAGGTCATCCAGAACCTGAGTTTCGAGATTCCCGCAGGCAAGACTGTAGCGGTTGTGGGCTCGTCGGGCGCGGGTAAGTCCACCTTGTCGCGCCTTTTGTTCCGTTTCTACGATGTGACGGAAGGCCGCATCCTGTTCAATGACCGTGAGCTGCGCGAATGGACGCAGGAGAGCTTGCGCCGTCATATCGGTATCGTTCCCCAGGACACCGTCCTGTTCAACGATACGATTTTGCACAATATTGCCTATGGCCGTCCTGAGGCCAGCAAAGAGCAAATCGTGGCTGCGGCTCGTGCCGCCAGTATTCATGACTTCATTGAAAGCCTGCCTGATGGTTACGAAACCGTTGTGGGAGAACGTGGCTTGAAATTGTCCGGGGGCGAAAAGCAGCGTGTGGCCATTGCCCGTACCTTGCTGAAGAACCCGCCGGTGCTGATTCTGGATGAAGCCACCAGTGCGCTGGATACGCGCACGGAACGGGCAATTCAGGCGGAGTTGAACGAGATTGCCCGTGACCGCACCACCTTGATCATTGCTCACCGTCTTTCCACGATTACGGACGCGGATTTGATTCTGGTTCTGGAGCGCGGACAGATCGTGGAGCAGGGCACACACAGCGAGCTTTTAGCCCTGGATGGCGCCTATGCCCGTATGTGGAATATCCAGCAAAGTCTGGAGGGATAATTTGACCATATAGTACCAAAGCAGTACTATATGGCTCTACGACCTGTTCAGAGAGAAGGAATGCTGCGAATCAGTAAAATCATTGATTACGGCACTTTGGTGCTGACACACATGGCTGGCGATCCAGACCGTGTGTTCAGTGCGTCTGACTTGGCCGCCATCCTGGGTTTGGGCCAACCAACTGTCAGCAAGGTGCTTAAACTGCTGGGCCAGCACGAGCTGGTAATCAGCAGCCGAGGCGCACGCGGAGGGTATGTGTTGGGCCGCCCCGCCAAACAGATTAGTGTAGCGCAGATTATTGATGCACTGGAAGATCAACCCTTTGGCTTGACTGAATGTGTAGCTACTCCTGGAGCCTGTTCCGTGGAGTCAGATTGCCATATACGCAGTAATTGGCAGCGTATCAACGATATTGTCCGGCGCACCCTCGAAGAGGTCAGTGTTGCAGACATGATACGCGTGCCCGTTAACGAATTTCCCCTGACACACAAGCCGGGTCCCGAATTGAAAAACAGAAACAAGGCGAACACCTCCAACGTGGAGTTAACCGAATGAGTACCGTCAACGAACATCTGGACACCTTCCTCGATCGTGATTACGAGGCAGGCTTTGTCACCGACATCGAGTCTGAAACCATACCGAAAGGTTTGAACGAAGACGTCATCCGTTTCCTGTCCGCGAAAAAACGCGAACCGGAGTTCATGCTGGAATGGCGCCTGGCTGCTTACCGCCAGTGGCTGACCATGAAATATCCCAAGTGGTCGATTGTGGAATATCCACCTATCGACTTCCAGGACATCAGCTACTACTCCGCGCCCAAGAGCAAGGCCGACGGCCCCAAGAGCTTGGACGAGGTGGATCCCGAATTGCTGCGCACCTATGAAAAACTGGGTGTGCCCTTGCACGAACGCGCTCGTCTGGCCGGTGTGGCCGTTGACGCCGTGTTTGACTCGGTCTCGGTTGCCACCACCTTCCGCAAAGAGCTGGAAGAAGTGGGCGTGATCTTCTGTTCCTTTTCCGAAGCAGTGCGTGAATACCCGGAACTGGTCAAAAAGTACCTGGGTACGGTGGTTCCGCCTAGCGACAACTTCTACGCTGCATTGAACTCGGCCGTGTTCTCCGATGGCTCCTTTGTGTTCATCCCCAAAGGCGTACGCTGCCCGATGGAGCTGTCCACTTATTTCCGTATCAATGCCCGTGACACCGGCCAGTTCGAGCGCACCTTGATCATTGCGGAAGAGGGCGCTTCGGTCAGCTACCTGGAAGGCTGTACGGCGCCGATGCGCGATGAAAACCAATTGCACGCAGCGGTCGTGGAACTGGTCGCGTTGGACGACGCCAAAATCAAGTACTCCACCGTACAAAACTGGTACCCCGGCGACAAGGACGGCGTAGGCGGTATTTACAACTTCGTCACCAAGCGCGGCGAATGCCGTGGCGCACGTTCGCACATCTCCTGGACGCAGGTTGAAACCGGCTCGGCCATTACCTGGAAATACCCCAGTGTGGTGCTGCGCGGCGACGACTCCCAAGGCGAGTTCTACTCGGTTGCCCTGAGCAACCACCGCCAGCAAGCCGATACCGGCACCAAAATGATTCATATGGGTCGCAATACCCGCAGCACGATTATCTCCAAGGGGATTTCGGCTGGCCAAGGTATTAACACCTATCGCGGCCTGGTTCGTATTACCCCCAAGGCAGAAAACGCCCGCAATTACACCCAGTGTGATTCGCTGCTGATTGGCAAGCGCTGCGCTGCACACACCTTCCCCACGATGGAAGTGCAGAACCCCAGCGCCAGTGTGGAACATGAAGCAACTGCTTCGCGCATTGGCGAGGACCAGCTCTTTTACGCCATGCAGCGCGGCCTGACTGCCGAGGATGCCGTCTCCATGATCGTGAACGGCTTTTGTAAAGAAGTGATTAAAGAATTGCCCATGGAGTTTGCGGTCGAAGCACAGAATTTGCTCGGCGTCAGCTTGGAAGGCAGTGTAGGTTAAGGAGAATAATGAAATGCTGACGATTAAAGATTTGCGCGCTTCGGTTGAAGATAAACCTATCCTTAAAGGCCTGAACCTGGAAATCAAACCCGGTGAAGTCCACGCCATCATGGGCCCGAACGGCTCGGGCAAGAGCACCTTGTCCCAGGTTCTGGCTGGTCGTGAAGACTACACCGTGGAAGGTGGTTCGGTTGATTGGCTGGGGCAGGACCTGCTGGAAATGAAGATTGAAGACCGCGCCCGTTCCGGTCTGTTCCTGGCATTCCAGTACCCCATCGAAATTCCCGGTGTGTCCAACGCCTACTTCCTGCGTGCTTCCGTGAACGCCGTGCGTCGTCATCAGGGCTTGCCCGAGCTGGACGCCATGGACTTCCTCAAGCGCGTCAAAGAGGAAATGAAGACGGTTGGCATGCGTGAAGAGTTTCTGTACCGCTCCGTGAACGAAGGCTTTTCCGGCGGCGAAAAGAAACGCAACGAAGTTCTGCAAATGAGCCTGCTGGAGCCCAAGCTGGCCATTCTGGACGAAACCGACTCCGGTCTGGATATTGACGCTTTGCGCGTGGTTGCCGACGGCGTGAACCGTCTGCGTTCCCCCGAGCGTTCCTTGCTGGTGATCACTCACTACCAACGTCTGCTGGACTACATCGTGCCTGACTTTGTGCACGTTTTGGCCGGCGGCAAGATCATTCGTTCCGGTGGCCGTGAATTGGCTCTGGAACTGGAAGAGCGTGGCTACGGCTGGGTGCTGGAACAAGCAGCCGCCGAACAGAAAGCCAAGGGAGCTGCGGTATGAGTCTGCCGGATTGGGTCAACAGCTTTGCCGCTCAGGCTGCACAAGCACCTGGAGCCGGCCTGCCATGGCTAAGCGCTGTGCGTCAGCGCGCGCTGGATCGTTTCGCACAAGAAGGCTGGCCAACTACGCGTATTGAAGCCTGGCATCACACCTCCTTGGCCTTGTTGGAACAACAAAGCTTTGCGCCTCAGAAGTCGGCTTCGGCTGCAGAACTGGTGGCGTCGGTGCGCCAGCAAGAAGACGGGTATTTCCTGGTTTTCGTAGATGGTCACTACGATGCGGCTTTGTCGCACCTGAATGAGTTGCCAGCGGGCGTGCGTTTGTCTTCGCTTAGCACCTGTCTGGAACAGGATGCAGACTGGTTGCAGCAGGCTTATGGTGACGAGTCCCTGGGCGCCTCGACCGCCGCCTTGAACCTGGCTTTGGCCCAGGATGGCGCGGCCCTGCACATCGCTGCGGGCAAGCACCTGGAGCAGCCTGTTCATCTGGTTTTTGTGCGCACCCAAGGTGGCAGCGCCAGCTTCACGCGTAACCTGATTTCTTTGGAGTCCGGTGCCAGCGCAACGGTGGTTGAACACTATGTAGGTCAGGAAGGAACGGATGCTTCCTTGAGCAGCGTCGTGACTCGCCTGAACGTGGCGCCTGATGCCAACCTGACGCATATGAAGTTGCAGCAGGAAGCGCTGCAAGACTTCCACCTGGCTGCAATTGATGTGCAGCAAGGTCGTGGTTCGGTATTCAATTCGCACTCCCTGTCCTTCGGTGCCCGTATTGCCCGTAACGACATTGCTACCGTCTTCAATGGCGAGCGCTGCGAAACCTTGTTCAATGGTTTGTACTTTGTAGACGGCCGCCGTCACGTCGACCACAACACCATCATTGATCACGCTCAGCCCAACTGCCAAAGCCGTGAGTTTTACCGCGGTATTCTGGCCGACACCGCCCGTGGTGTATTCAGCGGTCGTGTATTGGTCGGCAAGGGCGCGGATGGTACGGATTCGGTACAGCGCTCGGACAGCCTGCTCTTGTCCAAGATGGCCCGTGCGGACTCCCGCCCCGAGCTGGAAATCTACGCTGATGACGTCAAGTGTGCACACGGTGCTACGGTGGGTCAGCTGGATGCAGACAGTCTGTTCTATCTGCGTTCGCGCGGCATGACCATGGAAGATGCACGCAATATGCTGATCTACGCATTTGCGGCCCAGTCCCTGGAACGCATTGCTTCCGAGAGCCTGCGTAGCCGTGCCACGGTCGGTATCAACGCTTTGTTGCCTGGCGGTCTTGCCCTTGGAGATCTTGCATGAATGCGCCTATGCCCGTAACTGCTGCTGGTTTGCTGAATCACCGCGAGGATTTTCCTATCCTGGCTCGTCCCATTCGGGGCCAACGCCTGTCCTATCTGGACAACGGGGCGACGACGCAAAAGCCGCGCTCGGTTATTGAAGCCGAGGCGCGATTCTATGAGCAGTCCAATGCGAATATCCATCGTGGTGTGCATTGGCTGTCTCAGCATGCTACTGAGCTGTACGATCAGGCCAGAAGTACAGTGCGGGCATTTCTGAATGCTGCGCGCGATGAAGAAATTGTATTTACGCGTGGCACCACAGAATCCATCAACCTGGTGGCCTATAGCTGGGGCATGGACAACCTGAAGGCGGGTGATGAAATCCTGCTGACAGGCCTGGAGCATCACTCCAATATCGTGCCTTGGCAGCTTGTGGCTCAACGCACGGGCGCAGTCATCCGCGTGGTGCCTGTGCTGGACAACGGCGAGCTGGATCAGGAAGCGTTCAAGCAGCTGCTTAACGAGAAAACCCGTTTGCTGGGCTTGGTCCATGTATCCAATGCCCTGGGCACGATCAACCCCGTTGCTGAAATGATCCGTCAGGCGCATGCCGTCGGCGCCAAGGTGCTGGTAGACGGGGCCCAATCCGTTCCCCACTGTGTGGTGGACGTGCAGGCTCTGGATGCTGACTTCTACACGTTCTCGGCGCACAAGCTGTACGGTCCCACCGGTATGGGTGCTCTGTACGTGCGGTATGAGATTCTGGACAGCATGTCGCCCTGGATGGGCGGCGGTGACATGATCACCACAGTCAGTTTCGAGCAAAGCAACTACGCGCCCGTGCCACAGCGTTTTGAGGCAGGTACACCCAATATCGCGGGTGCCATTACCATGGCTGCCGCCATCGATTATGTGATGGGCATAGGCATGCAGCGTATTGCTGATCACGAAGCGCTGCTGCTGGATTACGCCACCGAGGCCTTGCTGGCCATGCCTGGCATTCGTATTATCGGTACGGCCGCACACAAGGCAGGCATCGTGTCTTTCCTGGTCGACGGCATTCATCCACACGATCTGGGCACCATCCTGGATATGGACGGCGTTGCCGTGCGTGCCGGCCACCACTGTGCCATGCCCTTGATGACGCGCTTTGGCATTCCTGGTACGGCTCGTGCCTCTTTTGCCTTGTACAACGATTACGCTGATATTGACGCTTTGCTGGGCAGCCTGCGCAAAGCTCAAAAACTATTTGGAGTTGGCTAAATGAGCCAGGATTTCAACGGGCTGCGCGAGCTCTACCAAGAGGTCATTTTTGACCATAACCGTAGCCCGCGTAACTTTGAAGTAATAGAAAACGCCAGCCATTTTGCCAATGGCCACAATCCTCTGTGCGGGGATCAACTGGCTGTGTACGCCGTGGTTGAAGACGGCATTGTGCAGAAAGTCAGCTTTGTGGGGCATGGTTGCGCTATTTCCAAAGCCTCGGCATCCTTGATGACCGAAGCCGTGAAGGGCCTGAGTCTGGCCGAGTTTGAGTCTCTCTTTCAAGATATGCACGCCATGCTGACAGAGGCCCATCCCGATCGAGATCTGGGCAAGCTGGAAGTGTTATCTGGTGTGCGTGAATTTCCCGCACGGGTTAAATGTGCCACTCTGGCCTGGCATACCCTGCACAACGCCATCAATCAGGCCAAAGAAACCGCGCAAACCGAATAAAGGCGCAAGCAAGCCATGAGCTATTTTGAACGACATGATGTGCTGGTCAGCCGGGATTGTCCGGCTGTCAGTATCCCTTACGGTGCTCCCGTTACGATCGAGGCGGGTTGTACAGCAACGATTACCCAGAAGCTGGGTGGCAGCTATACCGTGATGGTAGAGGGCAACCTGTACCGGATTGAAGGTGTCGATGCCGATGCGCTGGGTTTTGAGTCCCAGGACAAGCCCGAAGTGTTTGTGCCCGAGCTGCCCCTGAGCGAAAAAACCATTGAAGATGCTGCCTGGATTGTGCTCTCCAGCGTTTACGATCCGGAAATTCCGGTGGACATCGTGAACCTGGGGCTGGTGTATGCCTGTCACGTGAACCAGACCGGGCCTGAAACCTTTTCCATCACCATGGAAATGACGCTGACGGCTCCGGGTTGCGGTATGGGTACGATGATTGCCGACGAGGCCCGCTACAAGCTGGAGACCATCCAGGGCGTGGAAAAGGCGGTGGTGGACCTGGTTTGGGACCCGCCATGGAGCCGGGAGCGCATGAGCGAATCAGCCCGCTTGCAACTAGGGATGCTGTAATAGAAAAAGCCTGCATATTCTGCAGGCTTTTTTGTATCTGCAGATGCGAAGTATCTGGAAACGTGTGTCTAAGGGGGCTGGGGCCTGTTTGCAATGTCGTTTAACACTGGACAGTAAGCTTTAGCTCAATCCCTTATGTGTCGTTGGGCGCCCGGTCTGGGTCCGCTCTCTGACTACACTAAACTGCTCAAAAAAAATGACTCGATTTCCGCCTGTTATCTATACATAAAAATAATGGCTAAGGCGTTTAAAGGCAGGTTTTCATTAAGTCTCATCTTTCCTTTTCTGCATCTCATCAGATGCCTGATACTTTAATTTTCTGCTCGGATAAAACTGAAGCCTATAACTTTTCCTAGGGTTTATGCTTATCTCCCACTGGAGAGATTTGTATGAATTTCGCTTATTAAGCTTAAGTTTCTTTCATTCAAACCTGAAACCTTCAGGCTTATATAAATAAGAACTCATGTGGCGAACGGAGAATAGAATTTGATACAGATAGAACATAACGATGCTTTTTTAAAGCAGGATCTTGCAGGGCGGGCAGGTTAAACGCCCGCCAATACAGGAAGACTTGGGGTTGAATCAATAGAAGACGAATGGGCACCCGCTTATTGGCTTGTACATAGGTGCTTTATTTCGTGAGCAGACCTTTACTGAGGCGTCAGGCGATCAATCAAACTGTTCAGGCTGGCATCATCCATTTGGCGTCCTTGAAGCAGATAGAACTCGTACACGAGACGAATCGCTTGGGCCTCAGCTCGAGAACGCAGGCTGAGCTTTTGCTGCACAAACAGCCGCCGTATTTTTAGAATGATCTCTTCCAGGGAGTCCATGTCCACCACGCTGGGATTTGTTTGGGGATAAGCGTGCTTACCAAGCCTGTCATCGCCGCAAGCCAGCCACTGAATGGGCAGCTTGGAAGCGTTTGCCAACTTAATCAAAGCCAGTCGAGATGGCTCTGTTCTCCCTGATTGCCAGCCTTGTAGTATCAGCTGAGACACACCAACTTTTTCTGCCAGCTTCTGTGCTCCTCCTGCCTGCTCAATCGCTAGTTTGATTCGTTCCGGGAAGTTGGGGGAGCTTTCCTCTACGCTATTTTGACCGGCCTGGCTTAATCGCTTTACTGAGTGTTTGAAATACATTGCCACCTCCAGAGATTGCATGTTCTTGTCGTTATTGGTTATTTGGCCAAGATAGTGCTTGATGGTGATATATACTTGCCTTATTATTCAATTTGAACAGAAAACCAAGTTAACTACACAAGAATTTGCATAAAAAATGTAAATGATGTGGTTTTCTTACTTTTGTTTTAAGAACTTGACTGTTTAGGCAAGATTTTGTGCTTATGCTGAGTGGGGCGCGTCACGGAAGGGATGCGCATCGGGCCCTTGAGGGCCAGGAGCAGAAAGACAGAGTGGCCTTGCTAACAGATCGGCTGTAGGCGCGCCAGGTCTTGGGTGAGTAAGAAACACAAAAAAAGACGTTGGTGAGCGCCGGGCAAAGCCGCATGAACGCGTGCAGGCCTACAGGGCAATGATAGCCACGGTTTTGGGGAGAGGGAGGCTTGGTACTGTTGAAAACAGAGAGAATCGTGCTGTTATTCGATAACGGCGATTTGATACAAAAGCTGATCGATGATTTGGCCTTGTGGGGCATACCAGTGCAAGTGCTTACAGCACAAAGTGCGGTGTCATTCACTCACGATGAACAGACCGATGCAGGTGAGCTGATCATGTTGCACTCTTCGAATGAGGATCTGCTCAGGGATGTGGGGCGCTTGCGGGCTCAGTCTCCCGCAATGGGTTTGGTGGTCTTGCGCTTTGAGGGAACGCTGACTCCTGAACATAGCAGCCTCTTGCTATTGGCTGGCGCAGATATCTGTTTTGATGAACGAACTCACAGTATGGAAGTGCTGGCCAGTATCCAGGCCTTGCGCAGGCGGGAGCTGGCTCTGAGAGCCAAGTATTCGGATGTAAACGACAAGTCCCTGTCGATCGCGCTTTCAGAAAGCCGGTCGAACGGAATCGGTCAGGAGCCTGTGTTCGGCTGGGACTTGCTGGAGGACGGGTGGCGCTTGATGACACCACAACGACATGCCATTACCTTGACAGGGGCGGAGCGACGCGTACTGCGAATACTGCTGGCGGAAAGCCCTGAGCCTGTTGCACGGGAAAAACTGTTGAGCGAAAAGGAAGGGGATCAAACACCTAGTCGCTACATTGATGTCGTCATTAGCCGCTTGAAACGTAAGGTGGCACAGCACGGCGAGCGTTTGCCCATTCGTTCTGTATGGGGCGTAGGTTATGTGTTTTCTGCTCGTTAGCCAGAATTTGTTTTTTGAGTCGTGAGCAAACCCTGATCGTTTTAAAGAAGGGGAGTGAATAACAGGCTGGGTTATCGCCAGGCATGAAGTTGCTTATGACTTTCATATTCAAGCGAAGTCACTTCGCAGGCGGCTCCCGGTCCCAGCCTGAGTATTCTGGTGTGTTTTTATCGAAATGAAGCCAATTCAATCAGATTATTCAAACTGGCTTCATCCATTTGTTGCCCCTGGCGCAAGTAGAACTCATAGACCAAGCGGATGATGCGTGCCTCGGCTTCTGGCTTCAAGTTCACGTTTTGACCTTGGAATAGTTGTTGGGTCTTGGCGATGATCTCTTCCAGGATGTCCAGATCAACCAAGGTTGAAGAGGGTTCCGAGGGGGATGGGTTGCCTTCTCCCGAGGCCAGCCAGCTGACAGACAAGTTGCTGGCCTGAGCCATTTTGACCAGGCTGGATCGGGATGGGTCGGAGTTTCCAGAGCGCCAGCTTCGCAGTACAGAAGTGGACATTCCCATTTTGTCCGCCAAGTTCTTGGCTCCGCCTGCACGAGCGATCGCTAGATTTATCCGGTCCGAGAAGTCTTTAAATTCATTTTCCATATGTGTGTAGTTTGGTCTGCCCAAAGGTTGTGGTGGTAAGGGGCCCCAACAGTTCTAGTTTATGATCCTGCGTCTTTTTCTTCATGTTCTTGTCAATTCTTTTCAATGTCGACAAGTAATCGCTTGATAGCGACAAGATCTTGTCGTAATATTCTTCCTGAACAGAAAACTAACCGGAAATACGCTTTTTTACACAAAAACGCCAATTTCAGGCGACAGGTTATTCTTTTTTCACAAAATCGATTCTCTCGATAAGAATGTGTTGTGCTGCGTCTGCTTCTTTGTGTGAGGCGTGTCGGAGGTAGCGCGCAATCCAGGTAAATGACAGTTTTGCATTGCTTGCTTTTTGGATGAGCAGGTGGCTTTTTTGCGCCCTGCGTCCGGTGATTCTACCTCTTGAGAGTGCGTTTGTGTTGAATGTGCGGCTTTTTGTTCCAGCTGTTGTGGATATAGAAAGTCACTTGCCCGGGTGCTTTATGACTAGAACAAAAACAGTGGGGATCGTGTTGGCTCTGGCCGTTCTTGCTACATCGAGCAAGGCCCAAACGATGCTTGAGCGTCTTCAGGAGAAAGCCGTTCAGGAGCAAGCCGATCGTGACGCACCCTTAAGTATTGAGTACGTGGTTGATCGCGTCCTTGCGCGTCACCCTGGGCGGGAAAGTGCCATGGGTTACGAAGCAAGCGCACGCGAGATGATTGATGTCGCCAAAGCGCATTACTACCCGCAAGTCAGCGGAGGTGTTTCTAGTAGCTATGAAAAGTACCGTTCCGGTCGCTATGACGAGAAGGCCTTGCAAAGCCTGGATGTGAATGTACAGCAGTTGCTGTACGACTTCGGCAAAACCGCCAATTCCGTTAAAAAGGCCGAGTTTGGAGAACTCAAAGCCCAGGCCAGAACTGACCTGGTCGTGGAGCAACTGGTTCGCGAAGCGTCTAACTCGGTTCTGGAAGCGGTTCGTTATCAGGGCTTTCTGGATTTGGCCCAAGCACATGTCCAGGAAGTGGAACAGCTAACCCGTCTGGTCGAGCAGCGCCACGAAAAAGGCGCCAGCAACTTGTCGGACGTCTTGCAAGCGCGTTCCCGCCTGGATTCCGTTCAGGCGCTGGTATTGAACGTCGAAGCGGAATATCGCAAATGGCTGCAGGAAATTGCATTGCTTGCACAACTTCCTGACGTTAGCGCCGTGTCCTTGGCGCAGTTCCCACCTGAACTCAATCAAAGCTGCACGATCTCCCGCATCAATTGGGAGCGCATTCCTGAAGTGGTGATGGTTGACATGGCGGCCGAAGAAGCGGTGGCTGATGTCGATCTGGCCAGCTCAGAAGAATGGCCAACCCTCTCTTTGCAAGCTAATGCCTCCCGTGCTCTGAATGCGACCCCGCTCTATGGCAGCCGTGTTGAGACCGGGGTACGCCTGAATTTCTCCATGCCCTTTTATCAAGGGGGCGGTCTGTCGGCGCGTAAACGCGCAGCCTCGGGCGCCTTGCGCGCTGCCAGCGCTGAAAAATCTCAAGTCCGCCTGCAGGTGGAGCAGCGCCTGGCCGACCAGGTCAATCGTTATCAAGGTCTTGAGCGTCGCAAGACGCTGCTGGCCAATCGTGTCGTGAACATTAGTGGCACGAAAGATTTGTACAGAAAACAGTATTTGGATTTAGGTACGCGTTCACTGGTCGATTTATTGAATGCCGAACAGGAATACCACCAGGCCCGTGTCGAGGTGTTGAACAGTGAGTTGGATTTGAAAGCTTCGCAGATTGAGTGCGCTTACTCCCAGGGATTGTTGAGCGCTGGATTCAATGTGCCTGCCTTGAATTAACCGTTGTGAAGAGGGGCCTTGTGGCCATTTTTATTATTAAAAGGTTGGGCTATTCATGAAAATGATCCTAGCAGAACGATCGGGAGTGGGAAAGCCAGTACTGGAGACGCAATTAGCGGATCAAGTGCTGGCCACCCCACATCTCGTCAAATTGAACGCGAGTCCTGGCGATATTGTCAGTATTACCCGCCAAGGAAATAACCTTGTCCTGGTGATGGCCAATGGTCAACAGGTCACCTTGCAAGGTTTTTTTAACGAAAACCCAGACGGCGAACATAGCGAGCTGGTTCTGGAAGATTCAGCCTGCCAACTGTGGTGGCTCAATAGCAGCGGAGAGCTGGTAGAAATCTCCGCCCAGGATGCCGTATTTGCAAATACGGCTCCTGTTGTTTCCGAAACTGTGTGCGCTGCTGCCGCTGGCACTAGCACACCTCCACCGTGGGTCCTTGGCCTGCTGCTGGCTGGCTTGACAGGCGTTGCAATGGCATCCAGCCATTCCTCCGGTGGCTCGGGCGGCAAGGGACCAGTAGATCCTGATGATGGCGACGGTGATGCAGATGCCGATGCAGATGCAGATGCTGACGCTGATGCTGATGCTGATGCTGATGCCGACGCCGACGCTGATGCCGACGCAGACGCAGACGCTGATGCCGATGCCGACGCAGATGCTGACGCCGATGCCGATGCCGATGCTGACGCTGATGCAGATGCCGACGCTGATGCCGACGCGGACGCTGATGCTGACGCAGATGCAGATGCGGACGCAGACGCTGATGCCGACGCTGATGCTGACGCCGATGCCGATGCGGACGCCGATGCCGATGCGGACGCCGATGCCGATGCGGACGCCGATGCTGATGCTGACGCGGATGCCGACGCTGATGCTGATGCTGATGCTGATGCTGATGCAGACGCTGACGCTGATGCTGACGCCGATGCAGATGCGGACGCTGACGCCGACGCCGATGCAGATGCCGATGCTGATGCTGATGCGGACGCCGATGCAGATGCTGACGCCGATGCAGACGCAGACGCTGATGCGGACGCCGATGCCGATGCTGACGCTGATGCCGATGCTGATGCCGATGCTGATGCCGACGCTGATGCTGACGCCGATGCCGATGCGGACGCCGATGCTGATGCCGACGCTGACGCCGACGCCGACGCTGACGCTGATGCAGACGCAGACGCAGATGCTGATGCTGATGCTGACGCCGATGCGGACGCAGATGCTGACGCTGATGCAGATGCAGATGCAGATGCCGACGCAGACGCAGACGCTGATGCAGATGCCGACGCAGATGCAGATGCTGACGCTGACGCTGATGCCGACGCAGATGCTGACGCCGATGCAGATGCTGACGCCGATGCAGATGCTGACGCCGATGCAGATGCTGACGCCGATGCAGATGCTGACGCCGATGCAGACGCTGATGCTGATGCAGATGCCGACGCTGACGCCGATGCAGATGCGGACGCTGATGCTGACGCCGATGCAGATGCGGACGCCGATGCTGACGCTGACGCTGACGCCGATGCAGATGCGGACGCTGACGCTGATGCAGATGCGGACGCTGACGCCGACGCTGATGCGGACGCCGATGCAGATGCTGACGCCGATGCAGACGCCGATGCAGACGCCGACGCCGACGCCGACGCCGACGCTGATGCCGACGCCGACGCCGACGCTGATGCGGACGCCGATGCTGATGCTGACGCGGATGCCGACGCTGATGCCGATGCAGATGCTGATGCTGATGCTGACGCTGACGCTGATGCTGATGCTGATGCCGACGCCGACGCCGACGCTGATGCCGACGCAGACGCAGACGCAGACGCTGATGCCGATGCCGACGCAGATGCTGACGCCGATGCCGATGCCGATGCTGACGCTGATGCAGATGCCGACGCTGATGCCGACGCGGACGCTGATGCTGACGCAGATGCAGATGCGGACGCAGACGCTGATGCCGACGCTGATGCTGACGCCGATGCCGATGCGGACGCCGATGCCGATGCCGATGCGGACGCCGATGCTGATGCTGACGCGGATGCCGACGCTGATGCTGATGCTGATGCTGATGCAGACGCCGACGCCGATGCGGACGCTGATGCCGATGCGGACGCCGATGCAGACGCCGATGCTGATGCAGATGCGGACGCAGACGCAGACGCTGACGCCGATGCCGATGCCGATGCCGATGCAGACGCGGATGCTGATGCCGATGCCGACGCGGATGCCGACGCCGATGCTGATGCTGACGCGGATGCAGATGCAGATGCCGACGCCGATGCCGACGCGGATGCTGACGCCGATGCCGACGCCGACGCGGATGCTGATGCCGACGCCGATGCAGACGCCGATGCGGATGCCGACGCCGACGCCGACGCCGATGCGGATGCTGACGCTGACGCTGACGCTGACGCCGATGCTGACGCCGATGCCGACGCGGATGCCGACGCCGATGCTGATGCAGACGCGGATGCAGACGCTGATGCTGATGCCGACGCCGATGCAGATGCCGACGCCGACGCAGACGCGGATGCTGATGCAGACGCCGATGCAGATGCCGACGCCGACGCAGACGCAGACGCCGACGCAGATGCGGATGCTGATGCAGACGCCGATGCTGATGCTGACGCCGATGCTGACGCTGACGCCGATGCCGATGCTGACGCAGATGCGGATGCTGATGCAGATGCAGATGCAGATGCTGACGCCGACGCTGACGCCGATGCCGACGCTGACGCAGATGCCGACGCGGATGCCGACGCTGACGCAGATGCTGATGCCGACGCTGACGCCGATGCCGACGCCGACGCGGATGCTGATGCAGACGCTGACGCCGACGCGGATGCCGACGCCGATGCTGATGCCGACGCCGATGCGGATGCTGACGCCGATGCCGATGCTGACGCGGATGCTGATGCAGACGCCGATGCAGATGCCGACGCAGACGCGGATGCAGACGCTGACGCCGACGCCGATGCGGATGCTGACGCCGACGCCGATGCCGATGCAGACGCGGATGCTGATGCGGATGCCGACGCTGACGCCGACGCTGACGCCGATGCCGACGCCGATGCTGATGCGGATGCTGATGCTGACGCCGATGCAGACGCTGATGCAGATGCAGACGCTGATGCTGATGCCGACGCCGATGCAGATGCCGACGCCGACGCCGACGCAGACGCGGATGCTGACGCTGACGCAGACGCGGATGCTGATGCGGATGCAGACGCTGACGCTGACGCCGATGCCGACGCGGATGCCGACGCCGATGCGGATGCAGATGCCGACGCCGATGCTGATGCTGATGCTGATGCCGACGCCGATGCTGATGCTGACGCGGATGCCGATGCTGATGCCGATGCAGATGCAGATGCCGACGCTGATGCGGATGCTGATGCTGATGCAGATGCTGACGCCGACGCCGACGCGGATGCTGATGCCGACGCGGATGCCGACGCTGACGCCGATGCTGATGCGGATGCCGACGCTGACGCCGACGCTGACGCGGATGCCGACGCGGATGCCGACGCCGATGCTGACGCGGATGCAGATGCTGACGCGGATGCAGATGCTGACGCTGATGCCGATGCTGATGCCGACGCCGACGCCGATGCCGACGCAGACGCGGATGCTGATGCAGACGCTGACGCCGACGCGGATGCCGACGCCGATGCTGACGCTGACGCCGACGCTGACGCCGATGCCGACGCGGATGCCGATGCTGATGCCGATGCAGATGCAGATGCCGACGCTGACGCGGATGCAGATGCCGACGCGGATGCCGACGCCGATGCTGATGCTGACGCCGATGCTGACGCGGATGCCGACGCTGACGCAGATGCTGATGCGGATGCCGACGCTGACGCGGATGCTGATGCAGACGCTGACGCCGACGCGGATGCCGACGCCGACGCCGATGCTGATGCCGACGCCGATGCGGATGCTGATGCAGACGCCGATGCAGACGCCGATGCTGACGCTGACGCGGATGCAGACGCCGATGCAGACGCCGATGCTGACGCGGATGCAGATGCTGACGCGGATGCTGACGCGGATGCAGATGCTGATGCAGATGCTGACGCGGATGCCGATGCTGATGCCGACGCCGATGCCGACGCCGACGCGGATGCTGATGCAGACGCTGACGCCGACGCAGATGCGGATGCCGACGCTGACGCCGATGCCGACGCGGATGCCGATGCCGACGCGGATGCCGATGCCGATGCAGATGCCGACGCTGACGCTGACGCCGACGCGGATGCAGACGCTGATGCGGATGCAGACGCAGATGCGGATGCTGATGCAGATGCAGATGCTGACGCCGATGCTGATGCCGATGCAGATGCAGATGCCGACGCTGACGCCGACGCGGATGCAGACGCTGATGCGGATGCCGACGCCGATGCCGACGCAGATGCGGATGCCGACGCGGATGCCGATGCTGATGCCGATGCCGATGCAGATGCCGACGCTGACGCCGACGCGGATGCAGACGCTGATGCGGATGCAGACGCCGATGCAGATGCTGACGCCGACGCTGACGCCGATGCCGACGCTGACGCAGATGCCGACGCGGATGCCGACGCTGATGCGGATGCCGACGCTGACGCCGACGCCGACGCCGATGCTGATGCTGATGCCGACGCCGATGCGGATGCTGACGCTGACGCCGATGCCGACGCAGATGCCGACGCTGACGCTGATGCTGACGCCGATGCCGATGCCGACGCGGATGCCGACGCCGATGCTGATGCTGACGCGGATGCTGACGCCGATGCGGATGCTGATGCTGACGCCGATGCCGATGCCGATGCTGACGCGGATGCTGATGCAGACGCTGATGCAGACGCCGATGCAGATGCCGACGCAGACGCGGATGCAGACGCTGACGCCGACGCCGATGCCGACGCGGATGCTGATGCCGACGCCGATGCCGATGCTGACGCAGACGCAGACGCAGACGCAGACGCTGACGCCGATGCCGACGCTGATGTCTCAGACGATTACTTCACGGCGAACGTCAGCATCTTGCCTGCTTCTGATGGTTCCTTGCATGAGACAGATACGGCATTGATCCTGGTTGATCTGGGTGGCATTGGGCAAGCGATTTTCAATCAGTATCCACGCGTAAGTTTCACCATTGACGAGAATCACAGCGGTAATGCATCCATTACTGTCAGTGCCGGTTCTTTGGTGGGCTTGTTCTCCGGTGCTCAGGCCAAGATTGAAGTCAAGGATGAGCACGGCAACTGGGTTCCAGTCAATAGCATTGGCAACAATGGCATCATTGATTTGATTGGACTAGGTGGAAGCAAGGCCGGTATTACGCTGGAAGATTTGCCTGCTGGGGAATATCGCGTGATGGGTGGTGCCAGTGGAGTGGGCATTGGTACGCTTCTGACCGTTAATGCAGATGTGGATCTGTTTGACCATACTGAAATTGGCGGTTTTGATGTTACCGCTGTAAGCGGCAATGTGCTCGATAACGACGCTGCTGGCGAAGGCGCCAAAGTGACCCATATCAATGGGGAGCAAGTAGGTGCCAACGGTACAACGACGTTTGAAGGTGAATACGGCACGCTGACTATTGGTGCAGATGGCGAGTTTACTTACACGCCAAACAACACCGATGGCTCCGGTATTGGCCAGGTGGAAACCTTCGAGTACACGATCAAGGCCGCTGATGGTTCCATCAGCACCGCCAAGATCCACGTCCGTATCGACAGTGATGGCCAAGGCCTGATCTGGCCCGAAGATCCGTCCCAGCCAGCTGAAGTTGACTTGGTTGCCAACAGCAACACGGGCGAAGCTGTTATCGACAGTGACTACCGTGTGACCCAAGGTGGACCTAGCCAGAAAGCTCCTAGCCAAAATATTGGCGGAGTTTTTGATGGAGCGGTTACCAAGACCACATCGGTCAGCTTTACGGTTGATCCAAACAGCAAGGCTAACGTCAAGATCACGGCCTCTTCACCCGACGAGCTTCTCGTTACCGATAGCTTGACGGTGACGGTGACCGGTCCTGGTGGATATTCCAAGACGTACACCGGGTCGGGCGGTCTGCTCAGCAACCTGAGTGTTCAGGAAATGCTGCAAGGGCTTGAGGCTGGAAACTACACCGTTACGGCAACGTATCAGCGTAGTGGTACAGGCACGGGCGGCAAGCTGGAGTTGGGTTACGAGACTCAGTCGGTCACGCATCTGGATGAATATGTCATCAAGAACATTCACGGCGCGAGCGGTAATGTTCTGGCTGACGATCATCTGGCCTCGACCTACACCAAGTTCCTGATCAAGGATGCCAACGGCAACTTTGTGGAAGTTATCAATGAAACCACGGTGGAAGGTCAGCATGGCACGCTGACGATCAACACCAACGGCAGCTACTCCTACCAGCCTAAACCTGGTCTGGAAGAGACTGGTAATGAGGATGTCTTTGAGTACCGTCTGGAGCATCCAAACGGCACTACGGCTGATGCCACCCTGACGGTGGGCGTTGAGCACGGTGACGGTCCTTATGTTCCTGAAGCGTCCGCCTTCAGCGCTGACTTTGACGAGGTGGGGGCAGATGAATCCGCCTTGTCCTTGGACAACGTTGAAGACCATACGCCAGAGACAACAGAAGAGCCTGCGGTTCTTGAAGAGAGCATTGAGCTTCAGGGTACCGAGGAAACGGACGTTGATCTGGGCGCATTGGAGGATGAACAGGAGCAGTCTGGCCAAGCCGCTGGCGAGCCAACCTCGTTTGAAGGCATCAGCGAAGAAGACGTGCTGGTACCGGAAGTCGAAGTTGACCCCGTCATTGACGAGCTGGATGAGCACAGCCTTGTAGGCTAATTCATCTCCGGGAGCACTGGGCTGTAAAGCCCAGTGCTTTTCTGTCTGCGCTGTCTTTGTAGCGATTGCCTATTTGCAGACCTCTTGTCACTGCCCTGTAGGCAGGTCAATGACAAGACGTTTGATCGTTGTATTTCACAAGGATGAATGCATGCCATTGCAGGAAGCCGTATCTGTTGACGCAGCCCCCGAGGCCAGGCCCCAGGATTTGTACAAACCCTGGATTGAAGCTGTTTTGTCGATTGCCAGACATTACCGCCTGGATGTCTCGCCCCAGAATCTGGAATTGACGGCCAACTGGTTGAAAGGAAAAGACATTGCTTACGTCCTGCGCCGTCTGGCAAAAGAAGCCGGCCTCTACGTAAAGCCGGTTACCTTAAGCGAGGGGGACTTGAATATCTGGCGCCTGCCTTTGCTGGTACAGCTGGAGAATGGCCAGGTCGGGGTGGTTGAACAGATCAATGAAGGCGGTTTGCTGGGTATCCGTTATAGCGGCGATGAAGGTTTGCTTAGCGAAGTGGCGGTTGCGGATCTGCTGAGCAATGTTCGGGCGGCGTTTGTGATGCGGCCCATTCATGCCGTGGCCGATGCCCGCGTGGATGATTACGTCAAACCTTTTGAAAAGCATTGGCTCAAGCAAATTGTCTTTAGTGAGTGGCGCCCGTATTCCCATTTGTTTGTGGCGTCTTTTCTGATCAATGTGTTGGGCTTGTCGGGGATTTTATTTACCCGGCAGGTCTATGACCGGGTGATTCCGGCCGAGTCCTATCCCACCTTGTATGTACTGTTCAGCGGCGTGATGGTGGCCCTGGTCTTCGCTTTCATCTTCAGAATTGCCCGCAGCAAGGTTATTAACATGCTGGGCAAGCGAGCTGACTTACGAGTATCCGACCGGGTCTATGGCCGGGTGTTACGCATTCGCAATAGTGACAGGCCACAGTCCACGGGGAGTCTGATTGCCCAGGTTCGAGAGCTGGACAGCATCCGTGAAATGCTGACTTCTGCCACGATAACTTCCTTGGTGGATATTCCGTTCTTTGTGTTGTTCTGCGTCGTGTTCTGGTATCTGGCCGGCAGCCTGGTGTGGGTGCCTTTGATCGCCGTGGTCTTGATGGTTACTCCCAGCCTGCTGGCCCAGCCACGTTTGCGACAGTACGCCAGCCAGTCCGCTCGCGAGGCCAGCTTACGCAATGCCATTTTGGTGGAAGCGGTACAAGGCTACGAGGACATCAAAACCACGCAGTCGGAGCTGCGCTTTCAGAATCAGTGGAATAACTTCAACGCTGCCAGCGCGGATGTAGCCTTGAAGCTGCGTTCGTTAAACAGCTGGCTGAGCAGTTGGACCAGTACTGTGCAAGGTTCGGTGTTTGCTTTGATCGTGATGTTTGGCGCCTTCAAGGTCATTGACGGTGAGCTCAGCACAGGCTCTGTCATTGCCGCTTCTATTTTGGGCACGCGTATGTTGGCTCCGATGGCCAAGTTGACAGCGGTTCTATCGCGCTGGCAGCAGACCAAAGTAGCCATTGGGGCGGTCGACAAATTAATGGCCTTGCCTACTGATGATGACAGCGCAGAAGAAGGGCGCATTCATGTTGCCAATGTTCGTGGCAACTATGTGTTCAAGGATTGCCAGGTCAGCTACCGCTCCGACAATCCCACGCCGGCCTTGTCCATTAAAGATCTGCAGATTCATGCCGGTGAAAAAATCGGTATTTTGGGGCGCAACGGGGCGGGGAAATCGACCTTGCTGCAAGTGCTGTCAGGTTTGCTGATTCCGTCTGAAGGCACCGCGACGATCGAAGGTGTCAGTCTGGCGCACATTGATACGGCAGATTTGCGACGCGATATGGGCCTGCTCAGTCAGAGCGCGTCTTTATTCTACGGAACCATACGCGACAACATTACCCTGGGTGCACCGCTGGCCAGCGATCAGGACATTCTGAAAGCCTTGACCATGACAGGCGCGATCGAGTTCATTCAACGTCTGCCCACTGGTCTGGATCATGTGTTGACCGAGGGTGGGAAAGGTTTGTCGGGCGGGCAGCGGCAGGCTTTGCTTTTGTCACGCCTGATTCTGGCCAATCCGGATGTGGTGTTGTTGGACGAGCCTACTTCGGCCATGGATGATGCCAGCGAACGGCACTTCATTCGTCATCTTCATCACTGGGCACAAGACAAGACTCTGGTTATGGCTACGCACAAGCTGCGCATGCTGGAACTAGTGGACCGGATTCTGGTGGTCAGCAACGGCAAGATCGTGATGGATGACAAGAAACAAGTCGTGCTGGACAAGCTGGCTCAAGGCACAAAGAAAAAGCAGGAGCCCGCCAATGACAACTAAGAACTCAAACAAGTCCAAGAGCTCGGATAAGTCGGATCAAAGTCTGGACGCGGTGTTGCTTTTTGATCCCAATCGGGACCAGCACCAATATCAGGACGACGTAAGCGAAGCGCAGATTGTGCGCTCCAACCGCATTATCTGGTTCTTTGGTTTGCTCCTGGTGGTGTTGATTGCCTGGGCCTACTTTGCGGAGTTAACAGAGGTTTCCTCGGGAACCGGCAAGATCATTCCCAACTCGCGTGAGCAGGTTATTCAGTCCCTGGAGGGCGGGATTATTTCCCATCTCTATGTGCGCGAGGGCGACATTGTGGAGCCGCAGCAAATTCTGGCTCAGCTGGATCTGACTAAAACAGAAGCGAACGTCGGTGAAAGCGCGGCCAAACACAGGGCGGCAGTAGCCAGCGTGGCACGACTGGAAGCCGAAGTGAACGGCACCAAGTTGAGCTTTCCGGAGTCCTTGAACGAGTTCCCCTCGTTGATTCAGGCCGAAACGCGTTTGTACAACACGCGTCAGGCTGGCTTGAATGAGTCCATATCAGGCCTGAGGCAGTCCTTGGGCATTGTCAGCGAAGAGTTGCGCTTGACCCAGTCGCTTGCCAAAGCCGGGGCTGCCAGCCATGTGGACGTACTCAAGCTGCAACGTCAGGTGTCGGAAATTCGTTTGAAGATTACCGAGCGCCAGGCCGAATACATGGTGAAAGCGCGCGAAGAGCTGGCGCGTGCCAAGGCCGAGGCGGACTCTTTGGAAGAGGTCATTCGTGGACGCTCGGACTCGCTGTCCCGCCTGACTTTGCGCTCGCCCGTGCGCGGTGTGGTGAAAGATATTGAAGTGACCACGCAAGGTGGGGTGATTCCACCCAATGGCCGCTTGATGGTGATTGTGCCTATGGAAGATCAGTTGCTGGTGGAAGCACGTATCTCGCCGCGCGACATTGCCTTTATCCGGCCAGGTCTGGAAGCCAAGGTCAAAGTCACAGCCTATGACTACTCCATTTATGGCGCCTTGAATGGCGAGGTGGTGACTGTGTCACCCGACACGATTCAGGACGAAATCAAACCCGAAGTTTTTTATTACCGCGCTTTTATCCGTACCACTGATGACGCCTTGGTGAACGAGAAAAGCGGCATTCGTTACCCCATTGTGCCGGGGATGATTGCCACGGTAGACATCAAAACAGGCGAAAAAACGGTATTTGAGTACCTGATCAAGCCTATTAATCGGGCGCAGGAAGCCTTGCGGGAGCGTTGAGATGAGCCTGTCTATTTTATTGAATCAATGTAAGCCGCTATTAGCGACGAAACTGGCTTCCGAGCCGGTGAGCGACTTGCCAGAAGGCGTACCAGCTTGCGTATTGTTTTTCAGCGTTTGCAATGGCCAGGAGCGTGCCCATGTGCAGATTTCTCAAGGGCAGAGTTTTGAGCAGGCATGGGAGCAGGGCAGTCAGACCTTGAACTCCTGGATGGCCGGGCAGGATAAGCCCGCATTATGGTTGCGTGTGGATTTGGTAAATCGGGTAGAGGCGTATAGCTGGGCCGATCAACAAGAACGCATGAGTCTGTCCAAGCGTAATTACTTTCGTTTTGGCCTGTCCTTCAAGGCAGATTTTTCAATCGCGTTTTTGGAGCAGGAACTGGCCGCCAACGCGATTCTATATGACGGCAAGCTGGGCGAGGCCACACCCAATGCGGTGAATCTGGCCCATTATTCCCGCCTGCGTTTTGGTCAGGCGCTGGATTGGCCACAAAACCCCGAGGAGACGGTCTGGCGGTTCAAGACGATGGCCGTGTTCAGCGATGGCCAGGACGTGCATGAGATAGAACACCAGGGCCGTCACAGTGGCTACCGCAAGGTGCTGGACTGGGGGCCTGGGCGTGTGCGTCATACCATTGATGCCAGTACCCAGTATCTGGCTGAGCAAGTTAAACAAACTGGCCAGTATCACTATGGCTGGTTTCCATGTTTTGACCGTGCAATTCCCACTTACAACGCCTTGCGTCATGCCAGCTCCACCTATGCCTTGCTGGAAGGATGGGAAGTCACGGGATTGGACAATCAGAAGCAGGCGATTGAACGCGCCTTGCAGTATCTGACTGAAAGCCTGATCAAGGTAATGAGCCTGCCTGATGGTTCTACTGCCGCTTTTCTGGTGGACACAGGCGATGAGATCAAGCTGGGGGGAAATGCTGTTTGTTTGCTGGCCCTGGTGAAATATACGGAGCTGACGGGCGATCAGCGGTACCTGCCTTTGCTGGAACAATTGGCGCTGGGTATTGTTTTCATGCAAGACCCTGAGTCCGGGTCCTTTGTGCATGTGTTGAACTATCCTGATCTGTCCTTGAAGGACGAGCACCGGATTATTTATTACGACGGTGAGGCCGCCTTTGGCCTGATGCGCCTGTATGGTTTGACCCGCGATGCCCGCTGGTTGTCCACGGTTGAAAAGGCTTTTGACTTCTTCATCAAAGCCGAGCACTGGAACGCGCATGACCACTGGTTGAGCTACTGCGTCAACGAATTGACCTTGTACAAACCGGAGCCGCGCTACTACCAGTTTGGCCTGGACAATGTGCACGGTTATCTGGACTTTGTACAAAACCGCATCACCACATTTCCTACCTTGCTGGAATTGATGATGGCGGCCCAGCGCATGATTGTGCGCATGCAGTCTGACGCCAATCCGCAGATCCAGGCCATGCTTGATGGCTTCCCGCTGGACACTTTTTATCAGGCACTGGAAATACGCGCCCGCAGCTTGCTGGATGGTTTCTTTTGGCCTGAGCTGGCCATGTACTTCAAGAATCCGGCACGTATCCTGAATGGCTTCTTTATCCGTCATCATAGTTTCCGAGTGCGGATTGATGATATTGAGCACTATTTGTCGGGGTATGTGGCGTATTTGAAGTATTTGAAATCCCAGGGCATCGGACTCTCTATAGGGACCCCACAGCTGGCAGCAGGACCTCTTGTCGACACGCCGGAAGATGTAGGCCCGTCGATTGTATGGGGCGGGGACGTGAACTTGGGACGGCGCCAGCATTACCGAACTAAAGAATTGGGCGCTGACAAGGTCTTGCAGGTTCCTCCTTTGCGGGATGCGGACTTGTCTATCGTTAATTTGGAATGCGTTATTGCGACGCAGGGCGCACAAGGCATTTCCAAAGGGGAAGGGGGGCCGTATTACTTCAGGGCCAGACCCGAAATGCTGGAAGTCTTGTTGCGCTCAGGGGTGAACGCGGTAGTCACCGCGAATAACCATGCGGGTGACTATGGTGGGCAGGCCTTGCTGCAGCAGGCAGAGCTGTTGGATGCCATGGCTATTGCTCACGCTGGAAGTGGTGCGAACCGCAGACAAGCCTTCAAACCTTTTTTTGCAAAAGCGGGCCGCCTGACCGTTGCGGTATTTGCAATTGATATGACTCAGCATCGTTTCGCTGCGAAGGAGGCGGAGCCTGGGACGGCCTATCTTGCGCCTGATGATCCAGACCTGATTAGAAAGACCTTGTCTCCTTTGGTGAAAGCGGCTCGCAAGCAAGCCCATGTTGTGCTGGTTGCGGTGCACTATGGAGCGAACTTGGCGGACGAACCGGCAGAGCAAGATGTGGTGGCGGCGCGTGCTGTGATTGATGCCGGAGCGGATGCGGTTCTTGGGTCGTCGGCTCACGTACTGCAAGGTATAGAGATCTATCAGGGACGCCCGATTATCCACGATGCGGGTGACCTGTTATTTGATGCGATCCGGCAGGATTTTGTGGATTCCGGGGTATTCAAGCTGGAAATCAATGCCAGGGGGGTGAAGCGGGTGAGCTTTATTCCAGTCGGCGTCGGCTTTGGACAAACCCTATGTTTGGAGGGAGACGCTGCTGTCGCTGCCGCCCGTCGTTATGCCCAATTGTGTGAGTCACAAGGAACCGCCGTCCACTGCACCAAAGATGGCACTGTTTATGTGGACTTGGTGCTGACGGCCAGAGGCGCCCCGCGCACTGTTGATTTGGCAGCCACTCCGGCGCCTCGCAGAGCAAAATCCTTGCGTGTACCCGAAAATAAGGAGTGGACGGTAGCGCAGGTTCCGGAAGATGCTGTTATTCCTCCGGTAAAGATTGGCCCTTTGCGTTTGCTAGGGCTGCGAGTTTCGCCCTCGGTGATTACTCACCGTACGAGCTTGTGGGTGGAGTCATTCTGGACTGCTGATGAGGCGGTTGGAACGGATTTTCGCCTGGACTTTCGAGCAGCTCCCGTACGGCGCACTTCCATGAGCCCATGGGGGATTGCCATGGATCATGATCCTTGCGATTGGATGATGCCGACCTCTCGCTGGCAGGCGGGGAAAATATACCGAGACTTCTATAGTCTGCGTCCCCCGTACTTGCCCAAACTCAAGAACGTCCCCCTTCAATTGGAAGTGGGATTAAAGAGTGCCGAGGCGGCTTTCGCGCGGGTCAAACTTCCGCGCGTGGTGCATTTGGCGATTCCAGGTAGAGATGAAGAGCTACGCCCTGAAAAAGGGCTGCACACATATCGCACGGACTATCCGGCTATCACTCGCAGGGATGAGCAAGACAAGACATGGACGGCCGACGAGCTGGCTCAGGTTACAGGGGGCATTTGGTTGGTTCAGCCTCCAGAGGGCTGGTATGTAAAGTCCCTTGTCGCCGGCGAAAAGCATATTGATATGTTGCCTGGTCCGAGCTTGTTTGTTGCTCACGATTCGTTTGATCGACAACGGCATGAGCAATCCAGTATGCCTGCCAGGAATTTTGACCGGCACCGCGTCCTGGCTCGTGTTTGCGGCAAAGTGGTTGGTGCTATTGTCAGCAAGCCTGTGCAGGGCTTACCGGCAGATTTCCCTGTGCTCTATGTAGCAGATCCGATCAAGTCCTTGATAGAACTAGGTCTGGCGGCCCGTCAACGGTATACCGGCCCTTTGATTGCTGTGACGGGAACAGTTGGTAAGTCAACAACTTCCGATATGCTCAAAGGCATTTTGCAAGGGCATGGCGGGAAGATTCTGGCCAGTATTGATAACTACAACTCGCGTGTTGGTGCGCCCGCATTGCTGGCCAGCCTTGCTCAAGACTACTCTGCGGCGATTGTTGAGGTCGCGCAAAGTGCACTCTGGATGAAACGGGGGCCGGTCACCCGCCTTCTAAAGCCGACGGTGGCGATCTTGACGGAGGTCGGTTTATCACAAACCAATGCCAATATTCGCAGCCTGAAAGATGTTGCCCATTGGAAGTCCAGAGTCTTTGATTCCTTGCAAGACAGTGGCGTCGCTGTGATTGGCGAGCACCTCCCTCATTTTGAATACATTTTGGAGCAGGCACGTAACTTTGCCTCCCAGGTCATCGTGTACGGGGAGTCCAGCACGTGTGGACTGCAGTTGGAGCTGGTGTCAGAGGATGAGTCGGGCTCGCTCATCAAATTCACCTATGGGACGGATACCGCAGTAATCCGAGTGCCTGTTCCTGGCGTGGGGGGCAGGCACAATGCCGCCGCCGCAATCGCCGCGGCTTTGGCAACCGGGTATCACCTGGAGGATTGTCGAGAGGGGGTTGAGGCTTATCAGTTGCCGCATGCGCGCTTGCAGCGTATCTGTGCCTCGCTGGGAGATCGCACATTTGATTTGATTGACGACAGCTATAACGCAGAGGTGTTGTCGATGATTAATGCGTTTTCTGTGGTGGGCGCCATGGAGGTTACTGGCCGAAAAATAGCCGTACTGGGCCGGATTGTTCATTTAGGGGATATGGCTGAGCAACTGCATGCCGGTTTGGCTGAGCCTGTCATGCAAACCGGTTTTTCTCTTGTTGTGACACAGGGCGAGGAAATGCTGGCCTTGCGCAACAAGTTGCCTGCTTCCTTATTAGGACCGCATTGCCAGAATGCAGCTGAAGTCCTTGAGTTTCTGCATCAGGAAATTCGCACAGGCGACTTGGTGCTATTGAAGGGGTCTCGACGAGACTCGGACTTCGGGACGATTGGAGAAATCCTGGGAAAGTCCGACCTGCCCGCTAACCAGCAAATTATTCAGAAGGTGGTGGCACAGGGAGAAAACCTGTTCCAGGACTCTCCTTTTCTGGGCTGGAAGGGCGATATTGTGCGGACGGTTGTTAGCCATTACGCAGTTAAAAAAGCTTGCACAGTGCGTTCGGAACGGGGACTGGTCTTTAGTGTGACGCTGCCTGATGGGGGCCGTACAGAGTATTTTTCACAGAATAATCCGGCGGGTTCGATGTTCGCTTTTGCGTTGACGGCCGACAAAAGCTTAACCAAGCGGTTCTTGCAGTATTACGGTTTTCCATGCCCTCAAGGCGCGGAGTTTACAGATAAGGAAAAGGCCTTCAACTATTTGCAGCAGCGGGGTATCCCGCAGGTTGTCAAACCTGTTCAAGGCTCGGGCGGGAAGGGGATCAGCACCAATATTGAAGGAAGGCAGGCTTTTGATCGTGCCTGGAGTCTGGCGACCGAGCGGGGTGCGCGGCGTGTGGTGGTAGAGGATTTTGTACAGGGCGATGAGGTACGAATAATCACGGTAGGTGGTCAGTATGCGGCGGCTCTGTGTCGGGTACCTGCTTTTGTAGTGGGCGATGGCAGCAGCACCGTGCAGGAACTGATCGACACGAAGAATCAGCACCGGATGCTGAACCCGCTTTTGGGGATTCATCCCATTCGTAACTTTGACTATTTTCTTGCGCAAGGGCGAGAGCTGTCGGATGTCCCAGCGGCAGGAGAGCATGTCCGTTTAAGCTCAGTGTCCAACTTGGGCATGGGGGGCGATAGCGTCAATCTGACTGAGCAGATCGATAAACGGATTATTCGTTGCATTGAGCAGGCTGCGGCGGCCATCCCTGGTGCGACCTTGTTGGGCTTTGATGTACTGATCAAGGATTTCAAGGGCGATGGCAAACCGGGCAATATCGCTATTCTTGAAATTAACTATAACTGCGGCACGACCAGCCCTTATTTCAATGTCTATGGCAAGGCCGTCAATATCCCTTTGAAGTTGCTGGAGTTTATAGAGCGTGGGGAATACATGACTGCCAACAGGCAGACTGGTCCGGTTCAGATAGAGCCTGCTCCTCTGTTTGACGAGAATCTTGCAAATGAGCTAGCAGGCCAGAGAGATCAAGTGAGTTTGCTGCGTCGTTCGGCCTTGGCCTTGGGCTTGAAGCTGGATGCCATTAGTGAAACCCTGACCGTGGTTTCGTCCGAGAGTCAGCGCTTGGGTTTTCAGAAGGGCTTGTGCTCCTTAAGTCGTTCGTTGGCACGTCGTGCCAGCAATGATCGTGATTGGACCTTAAGGGCGTTGAAGCGTGCCGCTTTGCCGGTTCCCGCAGGCCGTTTGTTCAAGCCTGAGCAGGTGTCGGAAGCGTGGAAATATGTATGCTCGAAAAAGACGGAGATGCTTGTTCAGCCTAATCTAAAGAGGGGCAACCTGCTTTCCTATGCCGTTAACAAGTCTGACGGAAAAGCCTTCGAGCAGGAATGGGACAAACTCAGCCGCAAACTTCGGCCTATGTATTGCGAGGCGCAGGTAAGTGGCAGCGAGTTCCACTTTTTTGTGGTGGGCAACTCGATTGTGGCGGCTCTTGCGCAACCACAGGATGATGCAAAAGCGTACGTGGACTGCACGGAACAGGTACATGGCAGCTGGGCTCGGGTTGCGAGCCAACTTAGGCAGGCCATGTATGGACCGGTGCACCTCGGTTTCAGTATTCGAGCCCAGTCGGTGCGGAAGTCGGCAGATGAACAAGAATGGCATGTCGTCGATGTGACGACTGACCCTCTGTTTGCCCGCTTCTGCTTTAGCCAAGGCGGACGTGATGTGGTGCACGCCCTGTTGACGCATGCGTTTTCTCTTGAACTGGTGGATGCATGAAAGGGCGCTACGTTTTACAAGCCCGTGTCCGGGCGGGCGTGTTCGCTATTTTGATGGCCGGACTTTCTGTCAAGCCAGCTTGGGCGTATACGGTCGCCGTGGACGAGGCGCCTTTGGCGTGGAGTGCCCAGGCTAATAGCCAGCAGTGCCCCAATGCGCCTAGCTACTTGTGGGTTGAAGGGGGTGTGGGGCCTGCGTGCATTCGATATTTTGCGGCAGGGCAGTTGGAGAAGGCCGAGGTGCTTATCGTTCAATTTTATGGCGATAGGGATAAGTCCTTGCGGCAAGCGCCCGAGGATATTGAAAACAATACCTTGTTGGCGCAACAAGCCTATGCCGAAAAGCAAGCGGCATTGGCTGGTCGGCCATGGCTGGTCATGGCCAGGCCAGGGACGTACGGTTCCAGCGGTGACCATCGAAAGCGTCGTTATCAAGAAGAGTTTGTGGTTTTAGGCCGGGCCTTGGATGAACTCAAGAGGCGCTATGGCGTTAAAAAGCTGGTTCTGTTGGGGCATAGTGGTGGGGCTACCGTGATTGCGTCTTTGCTGACAATGGGACGAGACGATATACAGTGCGCTGTCATGAGTTCAGGTACGTACAACTATATGGCCAGGAACATTTTGTGGCGCATGAGTCGACATCGTTCGCTGGACTTTAATGCGGCGAGCCAGCGAATTTTTGATCGTTATGACCCTGTTTTCCATGTTCAGGGTGTGGTGCCTGATGACACTCGTCAGCTGTATATCGTTGGTGATCCTCGGGATACCAATACGCCATTCCATCTGCAGGTTCAGTTTGCCTGGATGCTGCGCGGTTATGGGCACCGTGTTGATGTAGTGGAAATGGAAGGCAAGGCGCCTTCGTATCACAATTTGCTAGGCAGTGGTTCCAGTCAGTTGGCCATAAGGTGCGCCGGAAACTAAGGTATGCAAGCGCTTAAGCACTTTTGGAGTGTTTATTACTCTTTAGCCCGCTACACCGCAGGCAGCCTGCTTCTGATCGTGCTTCTAGTCCTGTGCTCGCTGGCCGCCTTGCTGATCAGCCTGGTCTTGCCCTGGCAGTTATTGACCGCCATTGATGGCCGCAGTTCGGTGCGCTGGCATTGGTTGATTGCTGATCAACCCGTGATGGCGATTGGCCTGATCGTCCTGGCCGCCTTTGTGGTGCACGTTTTATGTGAATGGGCCATTGGGCAGGTTGGAAAGCATGGCGCGCAAAGGCTGCTGGATGCGCATGCCAAGATCGGCTTGCCCATCGGGTACCAAGGCAAGACACGCAAGTACTTCATGATTCTGGCCCGCTTGCTGTCGTCCAGTATTTTGCTGTTGGCGGTGCTGTTCTTGCTCTTGTGGGTGTATCCCTCGCTAGCTTTGGGAATGACTGTGTATTTGCTGGTGTGCTCGTTATTGGCTGTTCTGGCCTGGTATTACCCAGCGTTTCGAGTGCTGGTGCAGGCAGAGGGCCTGTCCAAATACGGTTGGCATTTAGGTTTCATTTTTGTACTGGCCTGGATTGTCTTTACCTATCCCTATGTGCAGGCTCCGGCGCTTGTGTGGATTGTGATCTGCGTGATTGCCTGCAGGCAGATGCTGATTCAGCTATTTACCTCCTTGCTGCGTGTACAACTGCTTTGGAAAAATCAGGAGCAGGTGTTTCTGCTGTTCCTGCCTGATCGTGTGCAAGGCGCTAAAGCCATTCAAGAGCCCTTGGGTTTGCAGAAGTACATCCAGGATCTGTCTGTGCCCTATACCGGCTTGACGGAGTTGACGACACTTCTGGGCTTGAAAGGACAGGTCAAGCAGGCCTCCTGTTTTCTGGTGGAAAAGGGGCATGCCGCTTATGTGTCCTTACTTCAGGAACCAGCAGGGGATCACAGCAGCACCAGCCTGCTTAAGCTTTACGATGCCAGTCGGCAAACGGTAGGCGAGCATGAACGCACCTTGCTGGAGCAAGCCTTGCCGCATTGGCCTGTGCCGCCTTTGCTGGCTGTGCATCAGGACAAGGATCTGCAGGCCTTGATCTGGCCATGGGAAGCGCAGGCGCAATGGTTAAGTGAGTCGGAAAAACGCAAATGCGGGACATCATTACGTACGCGCTTGTTGGCCTGTTCGATTTCCGAGGACTTGCAGGCGCGCTACGAGCGCGCGAATGCTCCTTTGCATGAGCGCTGGTTCAAGGAGCTGGATTGGCAAGCCTGTCTTCTGATGGCCGAGGACGAGGCAGCAAGAGAACGCCTGGACCGCTTTAGGGACAAGCAGGTTCTGATTTCAGAGCGTTTGGAGGCCTTGCCAGGGCAACTGGTCTTGCCCAGCTTGTTGGGTAGACGAGTGGCACGCAGTCCGGCGGGTCAACATTGGTTGATGAGTTGGAGCCGATGGCAATGGATGCCTGCGGGGGCGGGGTGGCCGTCGGCAACATCACCTGCCGTGATGCGACAAGCTTTGCAAGAGGCATCCGCATATCGACGTGAGTTGTTGGCGGTTGATCTTGAGGATGCCATGCTGGCTTGCCAGATTTATGCGCTCTGGTTCCGAAGTGTGGCCAAGAACCTGTCCATGGCCGATATTCTGATTACGCGCTGTTTGTCTTTACTGCCAGCAGAATAGGTCCACTGAATAGGCGTTTTGTGGCTTCTGCTGGCGGCTCTTGTACTGAAATTCCTCTTACCAAAGCCCATAATGAAATTTGAATTTCATCATGGGCTTTGCGATTTCACTTTCAGGTGGCAGAAACTTTCCAAGCAAGGGTTTACACCTTGTTTTTACCTGAAGTCCTTATTTAAAGCCGTTCTTGGCGGGCTTCAATCTTCCCTGCTTTTCCCTTTTTTCTATCTCCAAGGGTAAATACGGAGCCAAATCATCGCATTCATAATTGAAATTAAAATTTTATTAAGTATTATGTGAAAAACAAATTTCAATTTTAGGTTGTGTCATGGTCATCAAAGATTCGATCCTGGATATTCTCGATGTCCTGCCCAGCGCGGAGCGGCGGTTGGCCGATGTGGTCCTGTCTCATATGGGGCAGCTGGCTACTTACTCCGCCCAGGAACTGGCCGAGAAAGCAGGTGTATCGGCGGCTACCGCGGTGCGCTTTTTCCGACGTTTGGGTTTTAACGGTTTTAACGAATTCCGGGTCACGGCCCGCGAGCAAATGGGTGACGGCGCTCCCTTCAAGCGTCTGCACTCCATGTCCAGCAGCGGTATTCAGGCCGATATGACGCCGTTTATCAATGCAGACGTACAGAACATTTCCACCACCTTCCAGAACATCACTGAACAGCATCTGGATAAGTTCACCCAAGCCGCTCTGAAAGCACGACGCATCTGGGTGTTTGGTTTCCGCAATGGCCAGATCCTGGCATGCTACGCCCACTCTTTACTGCAGCAACTGCGCCCGGATGTGCATCTGGCGGTGGGCACGGTGGCCCATCTGACCGAGCAACTGGCTGATGTGGAAGCAGGGGATCTGGCATTGGTGATGGATTTTCGTCGTCGCTCGGTGCTTTTACCTTCCTTGGTAGAGCATCTGCGGGGCGAGTCGGTACAGATGGCTTTTTTGACCGATGGTCTGGAAAGCTCCTTGCTGCGTTCGCAAGACATCGCGTTCACGGTGGCGACACGCGGGGAGTACTTGTTTGACTCGCATACCGGCACGCTCAGCTTGATCAATTACCTGGTCAGCCGGGTAGCCCTGCAGGCCGAGACGCAGGTGGCGCGCAAGTTGCAGAAGATTGAATCCATCCATCGCAGTTTTCAGGACTTGAAGTCCAATAATTAAACCCATAAAAAGTGGAGCAGACATGAACAAACATGCCGTTCGGGAGCAAGGCGCGGTGCAACTGTATCTGAACCCTCGTTGCGTTCAGGACAGCCAGGAATATGACGCCTCCTTGCAATCGATTTTGTCGGTAGCCGCCTTCGAGCAGGCTCAGGCCAGCATTGTGCAGTGGCCCGGTTATGCGCCTACCCCTTTGCGTCATTTACCCGGTCTGGCCGCGCAGATGAAGGTGGGCGGGGTGTATTACAAGGATGAAGCCGGTCGTTTTGGTTTGGGCAGCTTCAAGGCCTTGGGCGGTGCTTATGCGGTCAACCGTTTACTACTGCGCCAGCTGCAAGCTCATACCGGCAATCCCAACTTGACGCTGGATGATCTGAAAAACCCTGCCTACAAGGATTTTATTGCTGGCTTGACCGTGACCTGCGCGACCGATGGCAATCATGGTCGTTCGGTAGCCTGGGGGGCGAAGAATGCCGGTTGCCAGTGCGTGATCTATATCCATGAACACGTTAGTACCGGTCGTGAGCAGGCCATTGCCTCTTACGGAGCCAAAGTGGTACACGTGCCCGGCAATTACGATGACTCGGTTCGCCAGGCCGCTGAAGATGCCAAAGAGCATGGTTATTTTGTGGTGTCCGATACGTCCTACCCTGGCTATATGGATGTGCCCAAGGATGTGATGCAGGGCTACACCGTCATGGTGCAGGAAGCCCTGGATCAGATTGCATCGGGCAAACCCGTCACTCACGTCTTTATTCAAGGTGGTGTGGGTGGTTTGGCGGCAGCGGTGTGCGCTCATATGTGGGAGCGCCTGGGTGCCCACCGTCCTCGTCTGATTGTGGTCGAGCCCAACAAGGCTGATTGCCTGTTCCAAAGTGCTGTGCAAGGTAAACCCGTTACGGTCACCGGCGATTTGAATACGGTGATGGCCGGTCTGGCTTGCGGCGAAATCTCCTTGCTGGCCTGGGAAATTCTGGATCCTGGCACCTATGCCTATATGACGCTGGAAGACGATGCCGCCTTGCAAACCATGCGCCGTCTGGCCCGTGCTGATAAAGGGGATGCGCCGATTGTGGCGGGTGAGTCTGCTGTGGCCGGTGTAGCCGCTTGCATGGCTGCGTGCGAGCAAGCGGACTGGCGTCAGGCCTTGGGCATTGATGAAAACAGTCAAATTCTATTTTTTGCCAGCGAAGGCGATACCGATGCAGAGCTGTATCAGCGCATTGTCGGTATGAGCGCCAAAGAAGTGCTGGCTCAGGAGCCGGTATGAACAGTGCAGCCAGCACTTGTTTAGCCATTAATGGCCAACGCCTGCTGCAGCGTATTGCGCAGTTGGCGCAGATTGGTGCGATCGACGGGGGCGGTGTGTGCCGCCTGGCCCTGACGGACGAGGACAAGGCGGGCCGCGATCAGGTGGTCAGCTGGATGCGTGATCTTGGTATGCGTGTGGAGATCGATCAGATCGGCAACATTATCGGGACACGTGCTGGCCGTCTGGATGTGGCGCCGGTCATGACGGGCTCGCACATTGATACCGTGCGTACCGGCGGACGCTACGACGGCAATCTGGGTGTGCTGGCTGGACTGGAAGTGGTGGCCAGCTTGAATGATGCCGATGTGCAGCTGGATCGTCCCTTGCAAGTGGTGGCCTTTACCAATGAAGAGGGCGCGCGCTTTGCGCCGGACATGATGGGCAGCCTGGTGTTTCAAGGTGGCTTGTCCTTGCAAGAGGCACTGGACACCGTGGGTATTGATGGCAGCACCGTGCGCGAGAACCTGGAGCGTATTGGCTACGCCGGTTCCGTGCCTTGCGGCCAACCCGATGTGCATGCCTATATGGAACTGCATATTGAGCAGGGCCCGGTTCTGGAGCATGAAAGTATTGATATTGGTGCAGTGACGGGCGTGCAAGGGATTTGCTGGCTGGAGTTCGAGGTGCAAGGCGTCTCCAACCACGCAGGCACCACTCCCATGCACCTGCGCCACGATGCCGGTGTGGTGGCTCAGCAGATTGGCAGCTTTGTGCGTCAGCTGACTGAGCGCTACGGCCCGCCGCAATTGGGCACGGTAGGGCGCTGCGAGCTGTTTCCGAATCTGGTCAATGTGATCCCCAGCAAAGCCGTGTTTACCGTGGATTTGCGCAATGTGGACAAGGCCAGCCTGGATCAGGCCGAGCAGGAAGTGCTGGATTTCGCCCGACAAGCGGCCGAGCGTGAGGGTGTGCAGATCAAGCATCGCCATCTGGCCCGCTTTGATCCTGTGCAGTTTGATGAACGCTTGATCAGCAAGGTCGAGCAACACGCCAAGGATCTGGGCTGCTCGGTCAAGCGCATGCCCAGCGGTGCCGGACACGATGCGCAGATGCTGGCGCGTTCCTGCCCCACAGGCATGATTTTTGTACCAAGTGTGCGTGGTCTGAGCCACAACCCGGCAGAGTTTACCCACGACAAAGACCTGATAGCGGGATGTTCGATTCTGCTATCGACCTTGGTGGAGCTGGCCCGTGAATAAGCAGTAACCCCCTGATGACGGGACCGCCGCCACAAGAGCAAAGGCGGACCGCTTTTAACTACCTGGAGAGACAAAACATGAGCAACCTGCTTAAGGACCGCTTGCGTCCTGCCAAATCGTTAGCCGCCGTCTGGGCTGCCCTTGCCATCACCGCTATTGCCCCCGTGGCTGTCAGTGCTCAAACCACGCTGACCGCCGTGATGGAAGCGCCGTTGCGCTCCCTGGACCCGGTCATTACCACCTCCTACATTGTGCGCAACTACGGCTATATGGTGTATGACACCTTGCTGGCAGAAGATGCGCAGGGTCAGGTCAAACCCCAGATGCTGGAAGGCTGGAAAGTGTCCGAGGACGGCCAGACCTACACCATGACTTTGCGTGAAAACCTGCGCTGGCATGATGGCTCGCCCGTCACGGCTGAAGATGCGGTCGAGTCCATCAAGCGCTGGATTCAGCTGGACAAGATGGGCCAGATCATGACGGAGTTTCTGACCAAGATGGAGGTCGTGGATGATCGCTCCTTTGTGATGCAGTTCTCCTTCCCGACCGATATTGCCTTGCGCGCCATGGGCAAGCCCAGCTCCTTGCCTTTGTTCGTCATGCCCAAGGAGGTGGCACGCACGCCGGTCAGCCAGGCAATTACTTCTACCGTGGGTTCGGGACCATTCCGCTTTGTGGAGAAGGAATATCGCCCAGGTGTGCAGGCCGTGTTCGAGAAAAACCCGGACTACGCGCCCCGCAATGAGCCCGCCAGCGGTTTGGCCGGTGGCAAGCAGGTCAAGGTAGACCGTGTGCGTTGGGTCGCCATGCCGGATGCCATGACCGGGGTGAACGCGCTGCGCAGTGGCGAGATTGATGTGATCGACCAGGTTCAGCTGGACCTCTTGCCCTTGCTGCAAAACGAGTCGGATATTGTTCTGAATGCTTCCACGGCTCGGGGCGCGCAGACCGAGATGCGCTTTAACTTCCTGCAGCCGCCATTCAATAACAAGCAAGTGCGTCAGGCCGCCATGATGGCGCTGAACCAGAAGCCCTTGATGCAGGCGCAGGTCGGCAACCCGGAATACTTTGAAACGTGTGGGGCGGTGTTTGGCTGCCACAGTGTATTCCCGTCACAAGCCGGTTCTGAAGCCTACTTCAAGGGTGATGCCGCCGGTGCGAAAAAACTGCTGGAGCAGGCCGGTTACAAGGGCGAGCCCGTGGTCTTGCTGCATCCCACCGACTTCCTGACTTCGCCCGTGGTGCCGGTGATTGCCCAGCAACTGCGCAATGCCGGGTTCACCGTCAACGTGGAAGCCATGGACTGGCAAACCGTGCAGACTCGCCGTACGTCCAAACGTCCCGTGCAAGAGGGCGGCTGGAGCATCATCACCACCTATTCGGGTCTGGTGGACGTAAGCAATCCGTTGAGTTTCATGGCAGTGGCCTCCAACGGCGACAAGGCCTGGTTTGGCTGGCCGGATGTTCCTGCCATTGAAAAGACACGCATGGAATTTGCCCGCGCCAGCGGTGAGTCCGTGCTGGGTCGTTTGGCCACGGACCTGCAAAAACACATCATGGATGAAGGTGTGATCGTCCCCCTTGGCGAGTTCAAGATGGTTAGCGCCATGCGCAAGAACCTGAATGGCTTTTTGCAAACCCCGGTTCCGGTCTTCTGGAATGTGGAGAAGCGATGATTGGGCTTATTTTCAAGCGCGTACTGGCCACCATCCCGGTATTGCTGATTGTGGCGCTGGTGATCTTTGTGGTGCTGCGCATGACACATGGCGATGCCGCGGTGCTGGTGGCGGGGGATAACGCGACGGATGCACAGATCGCGGAAATCCGTCATCAGATGGGGCTGGACCAGCCAGTGCCGGTGCAGTTTGTGCAGTGGCTGGGCAGCATGGTGCAAGGGGACTTTGGCACGTCCCTGATCTCCAGCCGCCCGGTCAAGGATCTGGTGCTGGATCGTTTGGGGCCGACGGTTTCGCTGACCTTGTTGACTCTGGCCTACACCCTGGCTATTTCCATTCCGCTGGGGGTGTGCTCGGCCTGGTATCGGGGCAAGTCTCTGGATCGCTTTGTGATGGCAGGGTCGGTGGCGGGCTTTTCCGTGCCGGTATTCATCGTGGCTTACTTGTTGATCCTGCTGTTTTCGCTGGAGCTGCGCTGGTTGCCGGTACAGGGCTACAAGCCCTTGAGTGAAGGCCTGTGGGAGCACTTGCGGCATTTGATTCTGCCAGCTGTGTCCCTGGGCACGGTGTATATCGCCCTGATTACCCGCATTGTGCGCACCAGTGTGATCGACACCTTGAACGAGGATTACATCCGCACCGCCCGTGCCAAGGGTCTGAACGAGCGTCGTGTCCTGACACGTCACGCCCTGGGCAATGCGGCGGTTCCCATCCTGACGATTATCGGCATCAGCATCACCATGCTGATCGGCGGAGTGGTGGTAACGGAATCGGTCTTCAACATTCCAGGGCTGGGACGTTTGGTGCTGGATGCGGTGCTGTCCCGCGACTTTACGGTGATTCAGAGCCTGATCGTACTGTTTTCGCTGGTGTATGTAGGGGTGAATCTGCTGATTGATATCTCCTACATGCTGGTCGATCCCCGTATCGATTATTGAGCCCTCGCTTTTTACAGGTAGAACAATATGCAAAAGCTCAACAAATTGAAGAAAGTGGTCGCCAGCAATTCGGCCCGTGCCGCCTTGCTGTTCCTGATCCTGATGGCCGCCATGGCGATTTTTGCTCCCTTTCTGGGCACGCAAGATCCCACTCAGCTGGACCCCAGCGTGCGTCTGCAACCGCCTTCCGAGCAGTTCTGGCTGGGGACGGATGCGCTGGGCCGGGACCTGTATTCCCGTGTGGTGTACGGGGCGCAAGTGTCCTTCATGGTGGGTTTCGGTGTCCTGGCCATCAGCGTGTTCTTTGGCGTGATTCTGGGTTCGCTGGCGGGTTATTTCCGCCGTCTGGACGCGGTCATCATGCGAGTGATGGATGGTGTGATGGCGATTCCCGGCATCTTGCTGGCCATTGCGCTGGTGTCGGTGTCCGGTGCCAGCCTGACCACGGTACTGATCGCCATTGCCATCCCGGAGATCCCACGCATGACGCGGCTGGTACGGGGCGTGATTCTTAGCGTACGTTCTGAGCCATATGTGGAAGCGGCCATGACGGTGGGGACCTCGGCCTACGTGATCTTGTCGCGCCATATGTTCCCCAACACCTTCGCACCCTTGATTGTGCAGGGCACTTATGTGTTTGCCTCGGCAGTGCTGCTGGAAGCGATCTTGAGTTTCCTGGGGGCGGGCATCCCTCCCGAGATGGCCTCCTGGGGCAACATCATCGCTGAAGGTCGCCTGTACTTTCAGTTGATTCCCGGCATCGTGCTGTACCCCGGCATTGTGCTGTCCATCACCATTCTCAGTATCAACGTCCTGGGCGACGCCTTGCGCGATGCTCTGGATCCCAAGCTGGTCACACGGCTGTAAGTGACGAGGGCAGGAGACATAACAATGAATACCTCTACGACCAAGCCCCCATGTGTTTTGTCAGTGAAGGACTTGTGTATTGAAACCAAAGCGGCTCAACCCCGCCAGTTGGTGAACAAGCTCAGCTTCGATGTGTATGCAGGCGAGACCTTGTGCATTGTGGGTGAGTCCGGCTCGGGCAAATCCTTGAGTTCCTTTGCCATCATGGGCTTGCTGCCGCCCGATACCTTGCGTGTCAGCCAGGGCAGTATCGAGCTGATGGGCGAGAATCTGCTGACCATGAACAAGGAGCATTTGCTGTCCTTGCGCGCTTCGGCCATGTCCATGGTATTTCAGGAGCCCATGACAGCCCTGAATCCGGTGCAGCGGGTGGGTGAACAGATTGATGAAGTGATCCGTATCCACGAGAAGAACAGTTCCCGGCAGGAGCGTCGCCAACGTGTGATCAATATGCTGGAGCGCGTGCGTTTGCCGGAGCCGGAAAAGCTCTTCATGGCCTATCCGCATGAGCTGTCTGGCGGTCAGCGCCAGCGCATCATGATTGCCATGGCCTTGATCCTGCAGCCACGTTTGTTGATTGCGGATGAACCCACCACGGCACTGGATGTGACCACGCAAAAGCAGATTCTGAGTCTGATCAAGGAACTGCAAAGCGAATGCGGCACCTCGGTGATTTTTGTGACGCACGACTTTGGAGTGGTGGCGGATATTGCCGACCGGATTCTGGTGATGAAGCGTGGCGATAGTGTGGAGATGGGCACGTGTCAGCAGATTCTGTCCAACCCTAAAGAAGCCTATACCCGCTCCCTGATTGCTTCCGTTCCCAATGTGCATCCGCCTGCAAAAGAGGAAGTGCAAAACGAGGTTGTGCTGAGCGCCCGTGGCTTGGGCAAGGTCTATGGCTCGGACTGCTGGTTCTCGAAGGGGCGCAAGATGCACGCGCTTAGCGACATCAATCTGGATATACGCCGTGATGAAGTGCTGGGTGTCGTGGGGGAGTCCGGCTCGGGCAAGTCCACTTTGGCCCGCTGCATTATTGGCCTGGTTGAGGCCAGCTCGGGGCAGATCACCCTGAATGGTGAAACCTTGCCCGCCGCCTGCAAGGACCGCAGCCTGGCGCAGCGGCGCAAAGTGCAGATCGTGTTTCAGGATCCGTATCGCTCGCTGAATCCTCGTGTGACGATTGGCCAGTCTTTGACAGAAGGCATGCACAACATCGGCGTCGATCCCAAAGTCGCTATTGAGCGCGTGACCGAAGTTTTGTCCATTGTGGGCCTGGACGCCGATGTGCTGGAGCGCTATCCGCATCAGTTCTCGGGTGGTCAGCGGCAACGGCTTTGTCTGGCCCGCGCCATTGTGATGGAGCCGGATGTGCTGATTGCGGACGAATCCGTGTCGGCGCTGGATGTGCTGGTGCAAGAGCAGGTGCTTAAGTTGCTGGTCGATATCAAGCGCAAAACCGGCGTGGCCATCCTGTTCATTACCCATGACTTGCGTGTTGCCGCGCAGATTTCTGACCGCATCGTGGTGATGCAAAAGGGTCGGATTGTGGAGGCCGGAGACCCAGGGCGTGTCATTAGCCAGCCTAGCCAGGCTTACACCCGTGAACTGGTGGAATCCGCACCCGGTGTGCATTGGGATTTTCAGAATTTTTGTGCTTATGCCTGATCAACACGGCTGTTGGGGCTGTGTTGATTGTGCAGAGCTAAATCCTGCTGCTGGAACGTGGCAGGGCGGATCTTAATTGTTGATGGAGTTCAAATCTCATGTCCAGGTTTGTCAATGTAGCAGCGGCTCAGTTGGGCCCTATCGCACGCAACGAAACTAAAAAACAGGTGGTTGACCGCTTGCTGGCCCATTTGCATCAGGCCAAGAAAATGGATGTTGATGTGGTGGTGTTTCCCGAGCTGGCACTGACCACGTTTTTCCCGCGCTGGTTCAGCGAGGATATTTCCGATTTTGATTGTTTTTATGAAACCCAGATGCCAGGGCCGGACACCCAGCCCTTGTTTGATGCTGCTGCCAAATTGCAGATTGGTTTCTACCTGGGCTATGCCGAGCTGGTCATTGAAAACGGCGTAAAGCGTCGCTTCAACGTGTCCATTCTGGTCGATAAAACCGGCACGATTGTGGGCAAGTACCGCAAGGTGCATTTGCCCGGTCACGGCCAGGACGAGCCCTGGCGTGCTTTCCAGCATCTGGAGAAATACTATTTCGAGCCCGGTCACGAGTTCGGTGTGTGGTCGGCCTTCGGGGGCGTGATGGGCATGGCCTTGTGCAATGACCGTCGCTGGTCGGAAACCTACCGCGTCATGGGTTTGAAGGGCGTGGAAATGGTCATGCTGGGCTACAACACGCCGGTTCATAATCCGCCCGCGCCGGAGCACGACGATCTGTCCATGTTCCATAACCATCTGGTCATGCAGGCCGGGGCCTATCAGAACGGCACCTGGGTGGTGGGGGTGGCCAAGGCGGGGAGTGAAGAGGGCATCGAGATGATTGGTGGCAGTGCCATCATTGCGCCGTCTGGGGAGATTGTCGCGGCTTGCTCGACCAAGGGGGACGAGCTGGCGATTGCCCGCTGCGATCTGGACCTGTGCCATTCCTACAAGAGTACGACCTTCAACTTTGAGCGTCATCGTCGGCCAGAAGCGTATGGCCTGATCAGCTCGCAACGTGGAGCGGTGGTGCCATGGGCGTGAACGAACATACAAAAATGGACCTGGCCTGGGATGTGGTCAGCCTGACGCAAGCCTTTGTGCGTATCCCCAGCCTGTCCGGGCAAGAGCAGGCCATGGCGGACTTTGTGCAGCAAGTCATGCGGGAGCTGGGCTTTGACCAGATCAGCGTGGACGACAAGGGGTCGGTGCTGGGCTTTGTAGGCCCGGCCCAGGCTCCGCTGGCCCTGTTATTTGATGCCCATATGGATGTGGTGCCTATCGCCGGAACCTGGACGGTTGAGCCTTTTGGGGCGCAGATCAAGGATGGCCGTATGTATGGGCGCGGCACCAGTGATATGAAGGCAGGCTTGGCCGCCGCCCTGTGTGGCGCGGCGGCAGCGGCTCGTAGTGGTGCCTTGAAACAGCGTATTGCCGTGTCTGCCAGCGTGATGGAGGAAGTGATTGAAGGCTATGCCTTGTCACACGCTCTGGAGCAATGCACGCCGGCTGCTGTGGTGATTTGTGAGCCTTCGCGTTTGCGCATCATGGTAGGCCAGAAAGGGCGACAGGAGATTCTGTTGCGCTTACAAGGTCGTCCAGCCCATGCGGCCTTGCCTCATCTGGGAGTGAATCCGATTCAGGCGGCAGCCAAGGCTATTTCTGCTTTGCAAACGCTGGATTTGCCCAGGGATGCGCAAGTGGGCCAAGCCTTGCTGGTGCCTACTGACATTACTTCTGACCCGCATCCTTCCATTTCCCTGATTCCTTCCTCCGTTACGGTACGTTTTGATCGCCGCACTTTGGTCGGAGAAAGCAGCGAATCGGTGTTGAAACAAATGGAGCAATGCGTGCAGGGTGCCGGTGTGGAGGGCTTTTCGCTGGAACTGGTGGACAGTCAGGTACAAACCTATACGGGTCAGCAGGCCAGCCCGGAGCGGGACTTGCCCGCCTGGCGGCTGGATGAGTCGGCACCTTTGGCCCAAGCCATGGTGCAAGCGGTTCAGCAAGCCGGGCGTGTGGTGGAAATGGATACCTGGTGGTTTTGCACCAATGGCTCCGAGTCCGCCGGGCGACGTGGCATTCCCACCATCGGTCTGGGGCCAGGCGAGGAAGCACAGGCACATACGGCTGATGAGTCGGTAGCGATCGACGATGTTCTGGGGGCCAAGGACATTTACGAACAGCTGTGTATCCAACTGGCGGGACAAGCGTAAGAGCAATCGGAGACAAGTGATGCGTATTGCAGTAGCGGGTTTTCAGCACGAGACCAATACCTTTGGCCCGGCCATGGCAACAATGGCGGACTTTGAGCATGGGGGCGGCTGGCCAGGTATGTGCCGGGCCGAGGCCATCGAGCCTGCCTTGCGTGGGGCCAATATCCCGGCAGCCGGGTTTATGGCCGCCGCCGCACAAGCCGGGGTCGAGTGCGTCCCGCTACTGTGGGCCGCCGCCAGTCCCTCCGCGCCCGTCGAGGCAATGACTTACGAGGCGATCGTGGCGGAGATTCTGTACCGCCTGGAGCAAGTTCTGCCTGTGGATGCGGTGTATCTGGATTTACATGGCGCCATGGTGGCCGAGCATCGCGATGATGGGGAAGGGCATTTGCTGGTTCTGGTGCGCGAGATGGTGGGACCGGATGTGCCGGTGGTCGCCAGTCTGGACTTGCACGCCAATGTCAGCGACACCATGCTGGCGCAGGCCGATATGCTGGTGGCTTACAAAACCTACCCGCATGTGGATATGGGGCAAACGGGCGAGCGTACTTTCCAGGCGCTGATGCGTTGTCTGCAAAGCGGTCGTCGCCCTGAATTGGCCTGGCATCGATTGCCTTTCCTGATCCCGGCGATCTGGCAAAGCACCGAGATGGAACCGGCGGCCAGCCTGTACCGTCACTTGTCATCGCTGGAAGAAATAGAAGGCGAGGGGAGCGTGTCGTTCGCCATGGGCTTTCCTGCCGCGGACGTGCCGGAATGCGGAGCGGTCTTGTGGGCCTACGCCCAGACACAGGAAGAAGCCGATAGCCGTTTGGCAGCCTTTCTGGACGAGGTGCTCGATAAAGCCCAAGGCTTCCAAGGCAAGCTTTATGAACCGGACGAAGCCGTGCAATGGGCGCTGAGTCACCCTGGTAAAGGCCCGGTGATCATTGCCGATGCTCACGACAACCCCGGTGGCGGCGCCAGCTCCGATACCTGTGGCCTCTTGCGCGCCTTGCTGAAAGCCAAGGTATCGGATGCCGCTTTAGGCTTGATCGTGGACCCGGAAAGCGCTGCTCTGGTGCACCAGGCAGGTGCCGGTAAAACCATCGAACTGTCCCTGGGCGGTAAATCCGGTGTCCCCGGCGATATGCCCTTGCATGCTCGCTTTTATATCGAGTCCGTATCCGATGGCCAGTTCCGCGCCACCGGCCCGTACTACGCAGGCTGTGCCATGAACCTGGGGCCCAGTGCCTGTTTGCGCATAGAAGGCGTGCGTATCGTTCTGGCCTCCTACAAGTCGCAGATGGCAGATCAAAGCATGTTCCGTTTTGTTGGGATAGAGCCAGAGCAGATGAAGATACTGGTCCTGAAAAGCGCCGTGCACTTCAGAGCGGACTTTGGCAGCATCAGTGACCGCATCATTGTCGGAGCAGCACCGGGAGGAGTTTCCATGCGCACGACCGACTTGCCGTGGGAGCGTTTACCGGCAGAACGCCTGCTGTATCCCGGTGGCCCCAGCCTGTCTCAATGGCGAGTCATGCAATCAGAAGGGCGGGCCTGTTCACAATAGCTTTGCATTTTTTTCCCAAGTAGGTATACTCCTGCCTTCACGGTTTTGATGCGGATTAGCTCGGTAAAACGAGCTTTGAAAATCAGGCCGCCTGTTCAGACAAGTGTAGTTTTCGATTGGTCCCGGGATTAACTATCAATAATCTCAAATCGAAAGAAAAAATCTAAAAAACACTTGCAAGAAAGGAAGAACGGGGTTATAGTTTAATTCTTTCGGGGCGTAGCGCAGCCTGGTAGCGCACTTGCATGGGGTGCAAGGGGTCGAAGGTTCAAATCCTTCCGTTCCGACCAAATTTAAAAAGGCCTACAGCATTTTTGCTGTAGGCCTTTTTCATTGCGGCGGGGGTTGGAGCTCGTGCTTGGGGCTTGCTGACGTTCCTTGTGTATTGATCGCCAGACCCGGACGTAGATAGACAAGCTATTTATCGGTTTATGGCCTATCCTGTAGTACCGCCCTGACATTTGTTGGGGTAGCCATTGACCAATGGAGGTCACAATGGACAAGAGAGGTAAACCGCCTAAGAAGGCAAGTACACGCAAGTCTGAGCTCGCCCCGCCGCAAACGGGGTGGCCAGCTCAGGCTCCCAACGAGGGGATCAAGCGAGCCAGTGCTGCTCATGATCATAAACCTACAGGAAGAGGCGCAGTGCGGGGCAGATAACCCCTCGAGACTTGAATGACTCTTTTTAGCCTGTGTCAAAGAAAAGGCCTGCAATGTCAACATTGCAGGCCTTTTTGATTGGCATTTGCACTGCGTGCTAGTGCTGAAGATTCTGCGACATAGCCGGTGATAGCTTGGAGCCCAGGCAAGAGCTCCAACGGACACACTCATATAATCACAATGTTTTGCACTTTGAGCGTTGGCATGAGGATTTTTTTAGCTTCTCCAGGGGCTTGCGAACAGGGGCCAACAACAGCCATAAACTCGTGCTTGAGGCTGAGTGCAGAGGATAAGGTTAAAAAAATGACACCGGGTGCACAGATTACCGGGGCGTTGATAGGCCCCTTTACGCTCCTGAAGGGCTGTGCTCCAGACGTTGGTCAGAGCGGGGAAAAGTTTTTATTGTTATTGGAGTCGTCAGGGGGAGGGCTGTCGCCGTAATCTTTGGCGGTCCCGTATTGCAGACTCGTTGGGGCGAGTCTGCGAAAGCTACTTATTTGCCTTTCGGTTGGTCCTGCGGAGCTTTGCCATCTTTCTTGTCGTCAGGATGCATGGCCGCTTTTCGATCAGGAGAAGGTGATGGGTTTTGGGGAGGGGCTTGGGGTTTGTTGGGAGAGCCCGTTGTTTGTGTCATGAGAGACTCCAATAGGTGAATCATTGCAGCAAATCAGACGTGTTGAGGGTACTGCTTTGCGCCTTGATGCACGGATAGTTAGTTAAAAATGGATTGATCGTTTTGCGCTGGAGGAGGGTGGCGAGGTTTCTTGTCGCCGATGGGCTCATCGTTTGCAGGTAGCGTCTGATCGTCTTCGTGGATCCGTTCGATTTCGACGGGGCGTTTGTCGCGGGGGTCCGGGACAGTGGGTTCGGCGGGGTCGGTGGCCGCGAGAAGGGGGAAGCGAAGCAAGTTAACTTTTCTTCCAATGGACCGAAGATAGTGTGTCATAGGCACTCCTGCCATGACTGGCGGGATATTTCTCAGAGAGTCTGAGCAACAGCGCCAGTAGCGCCTTCAAGGTGTCAATGAGAAGGTCTAAGTTCATACTAGGCTGATCCTGAAAATACCCACTATGATAATTTGTAAATCATTGTATTTTAAGGGGAAATTCAGTCTGTACGCTCTGCTTTAGATCTGTTTGAAAAGCTGGAGAGGGCTATACTGACCGTTCATTTAACCGCTGATTAGAGAGGGCGCCATGAATACAGAAGTCTCATCAGGAGGTGGGCAATGGGATGATGATGGCGGATCTCAATTGAAAGCCTTGGCCGTTGCACGAGCAGTGGATCAGCTAGACGAAGATGATCAGTTGATACTTGGTTTTTTGGGGGCATCGCTGTTGAGCTTGTGGGATGATTTGCCTGCCAATGAGCAACAGAGGCTGTTGAACAGTCAGACTATCAAAAGTGCTTTTGATAAAGCAGAAATCAAAACTCGGATTCAGCGGCTGGAAGAACATATCAAACTACTAAAATAATTAGTCGTCAGCTTGGGATGCAGGTCACTATGGCGGGCTTGTTTTTATGTGCCGGGAACTTGTGGGAGATGTACCTTGCAGCTTACCGTGTCACCTTCAAAAACTAGCTTGACACTATCGCTGGGTAGAAACGGAGTTCCGGGAGCACCCAGGACGGTGCATTCATGAAGAATGATGAGGGAGTTTTGAGCTTGATTGGTCATCTGCCTTAAAACTGGAGCTTTTGGGGAGCCCCAGATTCGCTTATTTCCATTGCGATGCAGCTCTCTAAAATGGAATAACTGCCGCCGGTCGTGCGTGCCACGCGGTCGCAATAAGTGCTTGTCTTGCTGGGGACAGAATCCCACATTCTTTTTAAGTGGTTGTAGGCAGTCTGCTCCATTTTGATGCATTCGTTTGTGATTATTGCCGAACCTCCTGAAACGGCGGAGACGCTTTCACAGTAGGAGTTTGGATCGTATCGGGGTAGCTCAGCAGCATGAGCGGTTGATGACATGCAAAAAGCAGTGGTTCCGATCAAGGCTATTTTTATCTTCATAATCTCTCCAATGACGATTTGCTTTTAAAGGCAAGGAGCCAGGTGGCTCCTTGTTTTTCATGTTGTCATTGCTTGTTCGTTCGGTTTATATGTTCAAGATTGATAGGAGCATGAGATTTCAGGATTTTTTTATTTGATCAGGTCCTGACTAGCTTTATTACCACCCCCAGCAAGTTCCGGCCGCAGGCTTGCCGCAATTGCGGTAGTTCACTGCAAACCACAGCTTTCCCGCGCCCCGTGGGCTGCCGTCAGATTTGACGTCGTTGCGTGGCAGTTCTTCCAAGGTGTCACGCGCTGTTTTAGTGACGGAGTCACTAGCAGCGTCGGCCTCAAGAATGATGCGGCCTAAAGCAGCGGCATCACGGTCTTCAAAGACCAGATCCGTGTATTTCAGAGCCGTCATTTTCAGGGCTGCATCGCGCACGGCAGCGGCGTAGCTGTCGTCCGAACCACCGGGCTTCAAGGCCTTGTTCAAAGTGCTGACAGCCAGAATCTGGGTAGGTGTGGCGGGTGGAGCCATCAGGTAGTCGTCCAGTTTGGTCAAGTGGCCCTCTGAAGCTTGGCGGCGCAGCCAGTCGCCCCATAGAAACTCCGCGTATTCAGGCAGGTTGCCGTTTTTATAGGCAACGTCGCGGGTGAAGTAGACCAGGGAGCGATAGCGGTCTTCCTGCATGCCACCGGCTTCTTTTTCGCTGGCCAGGCCAACACGAGTGGGCAGTTGTTCGACAGTAATAGCCTGGTTGTCACCATCACGCAGCCAGACCAGTTTTTCCTTGCTCATGCGCTCCCAGAAGGCAGATGCTTCGCGGATATCGCTGTAGTTGGCGCTGACTTTGACCCAGACGGGCAGTTTGGGGCCGCCGTCAGGGATCTCGCGCAGGGAGGAGAAGGTGTGGTGGCCATCGGTCAGGTACAGATTGCCGTCCCAGCCTACGACCACGGTTTTAAGGTTTTCTGTTTGCGAGCCTAACGGGTCTTTACACAGATACGTGGTGGGCTGGTCCAGGCGGGCAGCTTGAACCTCAGCGATGGTCAGAAATTTCTGGGCACGCTCGGTACCGCCCATATCCTCGCAGTAGTCGTCAAACTTCTTGCCGATGGTGCGATTCAAATAGTCCAGGTGCTGCTTGGGGTTGTTAGCCCAGGTAGGGCGATTCAGATCGCCTTGCCAGCGGCCGAGCTTGTAGTAAACCTGATCGTAGCCAATGGCAGCCTGGGTGGGATGCAGCTCTTCGATGCGGACTTTGATGACATCGCCTGCTTTGCTGTCCAGATAGGCGGTGTTGCGAGGAGGTTCCGGCTCTTCAGTGACGGGTGGCGTCACGACGGGGGCTTCGGGGGAGTGGCTGCCGCCTGTGCTGGAGCCGCTGTCGCAGGCTGCCAAGGCCAAGGGCAGCAGGGCGATACCCAGGGCACGCTGAAGCTGTTGTCGGGCGGGGACAAGAGAGTGCAAAGAAACGAGGTTCATGGTCCGTTGGGGATTTTGTTGGAAGATCCTAGATCATGAGGGATGGGTATTGCCGGAACATTGCATTCAGAAACATTCATCGCTTGTGCTGGAGAGGGGGCTGCTTGTCACGGCGGGGGGTGAAATTGTGACCAGCTCGCTCAGTCCTCTCTCAGGCGGACTGAATCCCGTAAACTGTCCACGCTTGAATTAAATTGATAAATCACTTCCAGGCTGTGGGAGCTGGTTTTAAAAGGTCATTAATGTCGCTCTACAAAAAAGCCTGGCTGTTTACCCTGTTCAATATCTTGCTCCTGGTGGCCTTGTATTTTGGGCTGCCGGTGTTCGACCGTGTGTTGGGGACATTGGGGTTTTTGGTGTTTGGCTTTTACATTCTGGGTCAGGGCCTGGTGGCCATGACGGTTTTTACTTGCCCAAAGTGTGGCCTGTCGCCGTTCATGGGTAGCCAGAGCCTGTTCACCAGCTATTCGCCGTTTCCGCGCAAGAAGTGTGGTCAATGCGGACATGACCACACTCAGACTGAGTAGGGCAAGCTGCGATCCGGCGATCCGGCGCGGTGATCGCTTGTTGACTCAGTCATTGCGCAGCGGGTTTTCCTTCCTGGATTAGTCCGGGTGATGGTTGTGATCCACCACCATATTGTCTCCAAAGGTGGAGAATTTGGCGGTGACCTCGGCAGGCAGTTTGGCTTCAGCCTCGCTGGTGTTCTTGACCAGGCGTTCTGCCGCTTCAGTGCTCATGCCGGCCATGGTCAGGGTCTCGACGTCGTTCAAGCCATCGCCGCCGCACATATGAACATTCCATGCCCCATGGCGACTCTTTAATAACGCACGACCACCACGCGTCAGTTGTGTCCAACCGGCCAGGGCGTAGTCACCCTCGATCACGACAGGTTCCACCACCAGAGGCGCTTCGGGGCTGTCCCAAATTGCCTTCATGGCGTGAGAGATGCGATCAGCCTCTGAAGGCGCAGCGCGAGCCACGCCGGTGATCATGGCGAGCAAGATGAGCAAAGCCACGGCGAAGAAAAGACCATGGCGTGCCACCTTGAAGGTCTGGTGATGTTGTGAAGCTGTTTTCATGAAAACTCCTTGTTTCTCAAGCTAATAAAGGACAGGGTGGGGCTTTCGCTCCGAGCAGAGTGCTCATCTGACTGCTTGGCAGCCTGGGAGCCGTGATCTGGCATGCAAGGATCAACAGCTGTGATGTGACGTGCATGGCAAACCCCTTGAAAAGATGCAACAAAAACGGGATCAATACTGGATCTGCACACCGGCAAAGACAGATCGCCCTGTACCCGGCTCGAACAAGGGTGAGGAGGCGGTGGCGTCGTCCGTAATGCTAGCGCTGGCGATGTATCGACGATCGGTCAGGTTACGGCCGTCTATATAGAAGGAGTAGGGGCCGCGCTCCCAGCCAGCTCGCAAGCCCAGCAAGGCATAGGAACTGGTCTTGGTGGTGTTGGCGTTGTCTACGTAATAGGCCTGCGGCACCCATTCCACATTGGGGCCAATGTGAAAGCCTGAAGGGTGCTTGTAGATAATCTCTGCGCGCAGATAGTGCTTGGGCACACCGGGCATTTGATTGTTGTTCCAGTCCTGATCGTTGTCGAACTTGAAGTTGCTGTAGGTGTAGGCGCCTTTGATGTCCAGGCTGTCACTTTGCAGACCTTGCACCAACAAGCCACGGGCGGCTGTCCATTGCACACCCAGTTCTATACCCTGGTGAGTGGTGCGATCCGCGTTGACGGTCTTGTCGCAAATGTTCCAGGGCGCGCTGATGCATTGCAGCTCATTTTTGACGCGCGCATGGTACAGCGAGACATCCCAGGCCACGTCCCCGCTTTCTCCTCGGGTGCCAATTTCGAAGGTGGTGGCGCGTTGAGCTTGCAGGCGATCCAGATCATTGCTGGTCGAGAACGTCATATCGTCAAACGTAGGCGGCTCGGCGCTGCGGGAAATATTGCCGTAGATTTGCCACTGCGGACCTGCATCCCACAACAGCCCTAATTTGGGATTGAAGAAGTGGTAGCTCTTGTCCCCGGAGCGGGTGGTGGGCAGGCCGCCGTTGTACAGGTCCTGGCGTTTGCGTTGAGCATGCAAGTATTGCAGGCCGGTGATCAGGGACAAGTCCGAGCCTAGACTCCAGGCGTTTTCGGCATAGGCACTCAGGTTGTTGGACCTGTCTTTGCTGGCAGATAGTTTTTCCAGTCGTTTACCTCCCACGTTTACCGAGTTTTGGGCATCAATCTTGCCGGCCGACCAGGTCAGGCCCAGCGTGAGGCGATTGTCTCTGCCCGCAAGCGGGCTGGTGTTGACCAACCTACCGTAGACGCCGTAGCTGCTCGTGTCCCTATCAACGAATTGATAAATAGGGTGTCGCAACGAACTTTGTTCAAACCAGCCACCTAGTTCGTACTGCGTCTCGCCCATGACCAGCACTGTGCGGTTGGCAATGCGGCCGCCGTCCAGGTTGAGCTGCCAGTCCTGCTCCTTGTTTTCCTTGGCGGCTTGCCGTGGATTATTCAGAGCCTGATCGCGGCTGACGGAGCCGGGAATATCCTGGTGAATCTGGTAGCCGCTCACGAAAAAACGGGTTTCTGCCCGGTCTGACAAACGCCAGCCCAGGTTCGCACTGGCTCGCGAGGAATGGCCAGCACTTTGTTCTCTATAACCATCCTGGGTTTGCCAGGAGCCGGAAACTACACCATCCAGTTTTTCGCCCGCAAAGCCGCTGCTCAGTTGCACGCGTCGCCAGCCAAAACTACCGGCATCCAGACGTCCTTGAAAGGCGTCGGCATTATGGCCGGTAGGGGTGACGAAGTTGATGGCTCCGCCCAATGTGGCGGCTCCGTATTGCAAGGCATTGGCACCTTTATAGATCTCGGTATAGCGGTAGGCCGTAGGGTCGATACGATGAAAATTGCTGCTGCCGTCCGGGTCGTTCAGTGGAATGCCATCCTGGTAGAGGCTGATGCCGCGCAGATGGTAATAACGTGACAGGCCCGAGCCACGTATGGACAGGCGTGCATCATCACCCCATTTGGGCTGCGCAAACACCCCTGGTGTGTAGTCCAGCATGTCTTTGACGGTGGCGGCTTTGGTATCACGCCAGGCGTTCTCGGGCACCAGAGCGACGCCGCCCGCGGTGTGTTCAATATTTTTTTGAGCAGTTTGCAGGTCTGGGACAGTCAAACTTTTGCCACGCTCTGGAGTGACGATGACGGGGGCCAGCGTTGGCGTCTGTGCATGGGCAAGGCTGGCCCAGGAACTGGAAAACAGCAAGGCGAGAGTCAGGACGTTGAGTCGTGCGCGTGCTGATCCTTGGGCCAATGGAACAGAGGGCAGAAAAGGGGCGGCCTGCACGGCGCATGCCTGTGCAGAAACAGAAAAGATGGACATAAAAAAACCTTGAATGACTTCGCTGAAAAGCGACTGCACAGACGGCAGTCGGTTACGAGAGATCAAACAAGGTGGGCAGGGGGAGCGCGTGACCCTAGCGGCGGCCCCAAGGCGGGCAGGGGCGGCAAGCTTTGATTACGGTGTACCAAGAGCAAAGGCTGGTGAACTACCGTAGCATCCAGGCTTGCCATATCGGCGCTGGGTAAGGCCACCTGGGACAGAACCAGTGCGTAAGGGCACTTCTGTATATCCGCATGCTCATTGGATTGCGGCGGGTCGGCCTGTCCCGTCAGGCTCATCCAGATCGTGCTGGGCGTTCCACCGGGCGCACAAAGTGTGACGGAAAAGAAGCCGTCCTGTTCGCCCGAGCGATCCGGCATGTATCCCGCCGGAACCAGCGAACGGCACAGAAATGACAGGATCGCCAGGCAAAAAAGAATTTGCCAGGCTACGCCATTCTTTGCGAGAGAGCAGTGCCGTTGGACAGACATGGCGCGATTGTATTCCAACTGCTTCTCAATTGGATTTGATTTACCTAATGTCCGGACTCAGAGATTACAGATTACGCCCCTTATCCAGATAGGCTTGAAACTCCACCTCGGGCACCATGCTGCCGCCGGTTCCCCAGACCAGATGAGTAGCGTTCTCCAGCTGAGCCTGTGTAAAGCCCATGCGCTGCAAATACTCTGGCGAGTTCAATACCCTTGCCATACCGGGTACACCGGCCAGGGCGGAGGGCTCCAGTTTGACCTGGTCTTTTTCGTGGGCAATGACCATCAAGCGGTACAGTTCTTCGTCCGTGACGGTGTAATAGCCGTCGATCAGACGCTGCATGGCCTTGCCCACAAACCCTGAAGGGCGCCCTACGGCCAGGCCATCGGCGGCAGTGACATTATCAATGCCGAAATCCTGCACGCTGATCTCATCATGCAAGCCGGTATACACGCCCAGCAGCATGCACGGGGAGTGTGTCGGCTCGGCGAAGAGGCAATGCACGGCATTGCCAAAAATCAGTTTCAGGCCAAAGGCCACACCACCAGGACCACCGCCTACGCCGCAGGGCAGATAGACGAACAAGGGGTGGTCTGTATTAACCACAATGCCCGCTTGCTGAAATTGCGTGGCCAATCGTTCGGCCGCCACGGCATAGCCCAGGAAAAGATCCGGGGAGTTTTCATCGTCCACAAAGTAGCAGCGCGGGTCTTGGGAGGCTTGTTCGCGGCCTTGCTCAACCGCCACGCTGTAGTCGGATTGATGTTCGACAACATTTACGCCGTTGGCTCGCAATTTGTCTTTTTTCCATTGGCGGGCATCGGCAGACATATGGACGCTGACTTTAAAGCCCAGCTTGGCACTCATGATGCCGATTGATAGTCCCAGATTGCCGGTGGAGCCGACGGCGATGGAGTATTGGCTGAAGAAAGTACGGGCCTGTTCGCTATCCAGCTGGCTGTAGTCGTCCGTCAGCGTGATCAGGCCTGCTTCCAGTGCCAAATCCTCTGCATGTTTCAGGACTTCATGGATGCCGCCACGGGCTTTGATGGAACCGGAAATGGGAAGTTCGCTATCCGCCTTCAGCCACAAGGCACCCACATGCTCCAGTGCGTTTTCTTGAATCAGCGTTTGGCGTAGTTGATCCAAGGGTTTGAGAGGGGACTCGATGATGCCGTTGCTGGCTGCTGTATCGGGAAAGACGGCTTTCAGATATGGGGCAAAGCGCTGCAGACGGGCACTGGCTGCCTGCACATCTTGCGCGTTCAGTCCGACATCTGCCAAGGCCTGGGCGGTGGGGGCGATGGCCGGATTGAACCAGGTGCTTTCTTTCAGGGCGATCAGATCGCGGATGAGAGGGTGGCTGTCTTGCCAGGCCGCCAGGTTTTTTCCATGGATCATGTGTTCACCGGATGAGTGACTGGGTTTCAAGGGTAAAGATGCTACACGATTGTGCTTAATGAGAGGGGCAGCAACGATGTCTAACTGGACTGACGATAGGGAATCAGGATGGAACGGAGCAGATGGCAATGGCTAAGGAGAAAGCGGCTTATCAGGTTTGGCCGTACTGACTAAGTAGTAGAAACCGTCTGCGATTGAGCGTCGGTGTACGGCGAGTCCATAAAAAACTGCCCTCATCAAGAGGGCAGTGTTAATTGCTTCAAGATCGTCTGTCTTGGGGCTTAACCCCCCAAAAAACACTATAGAAAAGCCTTTCGCAAATCAGGAAATGCGGGTTTTTAATATCGGGCATCCTTGGGTTTTTTACCATTGGGCCAGTCGTTCACTTTGCCGGCAAAGTCAGGTCGTGGCATATGTGTGAAGTACTCGGCAATGTCCACGGCGTCCTGATCGTTCAACACACCACCCTGGCCCCAGCCTCCGTGGGAGGCCACGCTCATGGGCATGTTGTACTTGATGAACACCGCGGCCTTGAAAGTACGCGCCATGCCTGCACCAATATTGAAGGACTCCTCACCCCACAATGGCGGGAACACGATATTGCCGCGTTCGTCTTTCAGGCCCTGGCCTTCCTCGCCGTGACAGCTGGCACATTGAACCGCATAGAGCGCTTTACCGCGTTCAGGATTGGGGATCAGATCATGATCCAGCGGGCCATCGATAGGCACCTGGACTTTTTGACCGGGTTGAACTCCTTGCGCCAACCACTTCATATAAGCCAGCATGCCTTGCATTTCGGGCGAGTCCACCGGGATGGCCTTGCCGTTCATGGAACGCATGAAACAGCCGTTGATGCGGCCTGCCAAGTCCACCATCTTGCCCGAGCGGGGCATGACTTTGGGGTAGCTGACAAAGCTGTTGATGTAGTGCGCGCCACGCGGGGTCTTGCCCTGATCAATGTGACAGCTATTGCAGTTCATGGCGGCGCCCACATTGTTGGGCAGCAGACGGCGCGTTTCGTTCAGGAGGCGTTTGCCGTACAAAATGGCTTCGGCATCCGGGTCTTTCTCGATCAGCAGGTCCGAAGGAATGGTGTACTGGCCCACGACCTCTTTGCTTTCCACATTAATAATGGGATAAGAGGCGGGAGTCGGGCCTGTCAGGGCGGGGCTGGCCGCAAAGGCAGACCAGCTTGCCGCTGCGACACCGGCAATGGCCACAACCAGAACGGACAGGGTTTTGGCTTTAGTCATGGCTGGCTCCTTGAGGCTGGATATGGGGCGATTTATTGGCTACAAACTGGCGGATGTGGGCAACGTCGGCCGCCTGCACGGTGGGAGCCTGGTTGGTCCAGCTGGTGCGAATGTAGTTAACAAGATCGGCAATGTCCTGGTCGCCCAAATGGCGGAAGGCAGGCATGGTGAAGGTCATTTTGTCGACGCTGTTTTCAGGCATGCGTCCACCTTCCAAAGTTACTTGAATGACCGACTGCGGGTTGTTGGCAAAAACAGCCGAGTTGCCAGCCAGTGCCGGGAAAATGCGAGGTACGCCTTTCCCGTCGGCCCGGTGACAGGTCACACAGTGAGCGGCATACAACCAGGCTCCGGGCGAAGTGTACTGGCCATCCAGCTGTTTCTGTGTGGTGGTATCAGCTTGATGCGGAATCTCGGGATTGCGGCCTTTGACGGGCGGCAGGGATTTCAGATACTGCACCATGGCCTTTTGGTCCTGAGGGCTCATGTACTGGGTGCTGTGTTCGACCACATCCGTCATGGCACCAAAAGCAGCCACTTTATCGGTACGGCCGGTAGCAAAAAAATCCAGCAGTTCTTCTTCAGACCAACTGGCCAGACCACGACCTTCGCCGCGCAGGCTCTTGGCACGCCAACCGTCAATCACGGCGCCGGACAGGTAGTCGTCGCCGTCTTTCAGGTTCAGCGCCAGTTCCTGATACGCCAAGCCGCGCGGCGTGTGACAGGCGCCACAGTGGCCGGGACCTTGTACCAGATAAGCACCCCGGTTTTTCAGATCATCCAGACTCTCGTCAGCTACAAACGTCTGATCGGTGGGCGCAAACATCCATTGCCAGAAAGCAATGGTCCAGCGCATCTGGAAGAGCTTGGGCAAGGTGGGCCCGGCATTTTGTTGCTTGACCGCCGGAACGCCATTCATGAAGTAGGCGTACAAGGCATTCATGTCCTCCTCGCTCATGACCGAGTAGGACGGGTAGGGCATGGCGGGGTAGAGCGCAGCGCCATCCTTGCGTACCCCGTGCTGGACGGCGGTTTTGAACTCGTCCAGGGTGTAGTTGCCTATGCCCGTTTCCTTGTCAGGCGTGATATTGGTGGAGTAGATCGCTCCTAGCGGCGTTTGCATGGCCAGGCCGCCTGCATACTTTTGACCACCAGGAACGGTATGACAGGCCACGCAGTCGCCAGTGCGGGAGACGTAGGCTCCCTGCTTGATCAGGGCGTCATCATCCAGCTTGATGGTGTGTGCCGAGGAGGAGACGATGCTGCGTTGCGACAAAATAAGCTGAGAACCGCCATAGGCGGCTCCCAGCCCCACGAGTACAAGCATCAGGGTCTTGGACAAGACGTTCATAGACATTACCCATAATTATTAAATCAATGCGTCAAATAACTTCACGTCACACTCAGGACGGATGGTATAGAGAGACAAAAAGGGGAGAAACCCTTGTTCAGATCAAAATTGATCTAACTCAACGGTTATATATATAAGCTCATAACGGGGTTGCGATTGTAAGCTCAAAGTGCCAGTTATATGGCGGCTGAATAGCAGACTGAGAACTAAAAAAGAATGAGGGGTTTGAACGGACACTGTGGCGATCAATCGTCAGCTGTCCGGGTTCTTCTGTTTTTCCGAAGCGACAACACCGGTATCAAGCCGAAGTGTCTGTTTTTAAATCGAATTGGCTTCGGAACTGGCGTCATACAAAGCTTGCAAGGCAGCTAGAAGTGTCCGCCTAGTAAAAACCCTCTTGGATGTTTTTTCTGGAAAGACCTACTATTAGCCCTCAATTATCGGATATGAGAATTTTATGGTGTATGACTACGTAATCGTTGGGGCCGGGATGGCTGGCGTGTCTTTGGCCTACCGTTTGCCCGAAAGTGCCCAAGTGCTGGTTCTGGAAAGAGAGTCCCATGCTGCGTATCACGCCACGGGACGCTCGGCCGCGATGTTTGTTGAAACTTACGGTACTGAAACGATCCGAGCCTTGACGGTGGCAGGCAACGATTTTTTCAGCCATCCGCCTGCGGGCTTTAGCGATCAGCCGATTTTGCTGCCACGCGGTGTGCTCTATGTGGGGACCGCCGAGCAACAGGGTTTGCTGGACAGCCAGTATCAGGATTGGCATGAGCAAGGCTTGGATGTCAGCCGCTTGAGTGCCGAAGAAGCCTTGGCCATGGTGCCATGTCTGGACCCGGCGCAATTGGCCGGTGCCTTGTATGACGGCCAGGGGCAGGACATGGATGTCCATGCCTTGCATCAGGGTTTTCTGAAAGGCGCACAAGCCAAGGGTGTGAAGCTGCGTCTGGACACGGAAGTGCTGTCGGCCAAGTGGGATGGCGAATGCTGGGAAGTGCAACTCAACTCCGAACCCACGACCTTGCGCACTCGCGTTCTGGTCAATGCGGCGGGTGCCTGGGCTGACACTTTGGCCGAGCGCTGTGGCGTGCAGGCGTTGGGCATTCAACCCAAGCGCCGTTCTGCATTCCTGTTTTCGCCGCCTGAAGGTGTGGACCATCGTGAATGGCCCGCCGTCATTGATATTGGCGAAGAATTCTACTTCAAGCCCGATGCAGGCATGTTGCTGGGTTCGCCAGCCAATGCCGACGACGTGGATGCCCATGATGTGGTGGCCGAGGAGCTGGATGTGGCCACCGGCATTTACCGGATTGAAGAACGCACCCAACTTCGCATTCGCCGTCCTAGCCACACCTGGGCGGGGCTGCGCAGCTTTGCTCCCGATGGTGAGCTGGTGATTGGTCAGGACGCGCAATGTTCGGGCTTTTTCTGGCTGGCTGGTCAAGGTGGCTACGGGATTCAAACTGCGGCCGGCGCTTCCTTGCTGGCGGCCAGTTTGTTGCAAAAGCAGGATCTGCCCGAGTCCTTGAAGGCCTTGAAGATTGATCCGGCTGTGGTGTCACCCGCTCGTTTCAGAACATAAAAACAGCAGCACTTTGATCTCCCGGAGGAGAAAGCATGTCGAATATAAAAAATATCCTGGGCATCGCGATGGCCTTTGTCGGTGTGGTGGTGGGGGCCGGCTTTGCATCAGGACAAGAGATATTGCAGTTTTTCAGCAGCTTTGGGTATTGGGGGCTGCTGGGAGGGGTGGTCAGTGGTCTGTGTTTCACCATACTGGGCATGGCCGTGGGGGAGCTTAGCCAGGTTTCGGTATCGCATTCGTTCAAAGAGGGTTTGTATCTGATTTGCGGGCCGCGACTGGGTGTAGTGGTCGACATCATGATTACCTTCTTCATGTATGCCATTGCCGTGGTGATGTTTGCCGGTGGCGGCTCGCTGATGGAGCAACAGTGGGGTGTACCGGCGCAGTACGGCAGTATTGCCGTCATGCTGATTACCGTGCTGATTGTGTTCTTGCGCGTGGATCGGGTGATGGCCTTTATTGGCAGTGTCACACCCTTTCTGGTTCTGATGATGATCTTCCTGTGTATTTACAGCTGGAATACCCGGGATTTGCCCTTGGAAGAACTGGATGTGATTGCGCATACCAAACCCCAGGGTGCAGGACATTGGCTAGTGGGCTCTTTGCTGTACGTGTCCTACAACATGGTGGTGGGGGCGCCGTTCCTGATGATTGCGGGGGCGCAGGCCACATCACGTCGCAATGCCTTGTTGGGTGGTTTGGTGGGTGGTTTGCTGCTGGGCTTCTTGATTGTGCTGATCAGCGCCGGCGTGTTTGGCCGTATCGACACCATTGGCTCGGCTGCCTTGCCCATGCTGATGCTGGCAACCGAGCAATCCAAGCTGCTGGGCACCATCATGTCCGTGGTGATTTTTGCCATGATTCTGACCACCTCGGTGGGCGTGTTGTATTCCTTTTCGGCCCGGATTTTTACGCCTAATACTCTCAAATTCAATATTGGTACGGCGATTGCCGGGGTGCTGGGGCTGGTGGGGGCCAAGATCGGTTTCATCAATCTGGTCGGCACGGTCTACCCGTTTTTCGGCTACCTGGGCTTTGTTTTGATGGCCTGGATTCTGATTGCCTGGTTCCGTTTGCGCCGCTTACAATCCAGGAATGCTACGTAATGAACTGCTCAGCAAGGAACAGGTAGGAACCCGCCTGCGCCAAGCCCGACATAATCAAAAACAGACACTCAAGCAGGTGTCTGAAAAAACCGGCTTGGCGCTTTCTACCATTTCCAAAGCAGAACTGGGGCAGGTCACCTTAAGCTATGAAAAGTTTGTGGTTCTGGCCCGCGCCCTGAATATTGAGGTGGGGTCCTTGTTTGCCGTACCGGATGAGGACACCGCGCAGCCTTTGCCCACGACTGAAGTGGGCATTTCCAGCCACAAATCCACCGCTACCCCTGGCTATGCCACTCGCAACTACGAATATGGCTTGTTGTTTGGCGAGCTGAGCGGCAAGCACATGAACCCGATTCTGGCCGTCATCGATTCACGCGATGCCAGCGAGTTTGACGACTATATCCGTCACGCCGGGCAGGAGTTTGTGATTGTGCTGTCCGGCTCTATTGCCATCCAGTTTGAAACCGGTGAAACCCTGTTTCTGGACGCCCACGAGTCGGCATATTTTGATAGCGGCATCGGGCATATCTATCTGTCCACCAGCGAAGACGACGCCAAGGTTGTCGCGGTCTGTACCAGCGGTTTACCACCAGGAATTGTTTAGGGCTTGTCTGTCACCTTGTCAAACACAGGCGGCAGAATGGTGTTTGTAGTGGTTGATACGGGTGGTGTGCCGTTGGACTTCAAGGGCGCGACACAACGCGCAGTGGCGTTCTGAAAATGCACAGTGCCGACGGGGCGGCCTTTCAAGCGGGCCAGTTCGGGTTTGGCCTCAATAGCCGCTTCCGACAAGGGGAAGACAATACCGCGTGTGGGGATGGTGTTGTGTGAACTGGCATCCTCATTGCTGCCGCCTTTGAAAATGCGCACATGCGCCGGGTCACGGGTCGGATCGGAGATGACCCATTCATGCAGGCCGTTAGCCATATCCTGGATGCCCAGCGGATTGGACGGAAAGGCTCCCGTCTTGTTTCGATCCGCTTGGCTACCGTGTTCGGGAAGATTACGGCCTGCTTGCCACTGACCATTATCAGTGGCCCAGGGAAAGAGTTGGCCACGGCTGCGGGCGGCGTATTCCCATTCCGCTTCAGTGGGCAAGCGCATGTCCAGGCTATTGCTTTGCCCTAACCAGGCACAAAAGGCTTCGGCTTCGTCGTAGGGCATATTGGCGGCTTGTTCGCCGTCACCTTTTACTGGCTCCCAGCGGGCGGGGCGCTTGGTTTGCTTCAGAAAGCGGTCATACAGGGCGTTATTCGCCTCTTTTTTCATGATGGAAAACGCGCTGACTTCCACCGGATACGGGTCCAGAGCGCCTTGATCGGCTTGCGCTACCCATTGCACGGAGTGTTCGTCGCCGGGCACGCGCATGGGGACCTGGAAGTTTCCGGCCATAAAAGAGCCGCCTTCTACCGGAATCATTTCAGGGCCGGGTTCGGGGCGCGTGGGGAGCGATCTCAGGACCAGCAAGAGCAGGACGCTGGCAACGATGAGGGTGGCGCTGATCCGGACGGGGGTATGACGCAATCTGGGTTCCTTACTCTGAACGACAGGCGAAGCGAGAGCTTTATTGATTAATTTCGCTTATATGGCCCCGTATTATTCCATGCCTGCCCATAAGACGGGTTTGTCTGTGCGCAGAGTTTAATGATTTATCGGAATAGAGGGGGTTCGGAGAGGCTTAATCAGCGTTTTCGGGCGACTTTTCAGGAACAACGCTCAAAGGAATGCGGATGAGCTGGCCTTCCTGGATCACAAAACCCCAACGGCTTGAGTCAAATAAGGCGGGGCTGATTTCAAATACCGCGACATCCGAGACGCTGACCAATGGATTGATCTTGTCTGACCCAACAGTATCCAGATCGTGAGCGTAGCGATAGTCCTGTGTGGCTCGCTGATTGGGGGCTATTTTCTGTCCCGAAGGATCTATCAGAAACAGGCGCGGTCGGTGGATTTGCGGGTTCAGAGGACGTGGACTCGTGTTGGTATAGCGGTAGTGCAAGACGATAAACAGATTGTCCTGTCGCGCTGGCGTGGCCAGCTCCCCGGAGTCCAGCTGGGTCTGGCTGTGCCATTGATCCAGGTAAGTATGCAGGCGTACACCCTGATAGTCGGGCGTGAACAGGACGGTCCCGTAATTCAGAACGGGCGCGGCAGGAGGGATAGGGGGGATGCTGCGCGGGGTGCCTGCTGGCTGTTGAGTAGACAGCACCCGATCGTTTTGACTGTAGGCAGTGGCAGAACACAAGGCTAAAGCGGTGCACAGCCAAAAACGGGGCAGGGTGAGAATCATGGGGTTGAACAGAGCCGCTTCATTGAGTGTAGTTGGGGGGAGGAGATGCGACAGTGGCAGACAAAAAATAAACGGCTCAAGAGCCGTTTTTCTTAACTACTTTTTTCAGATCGTCCAGCTCTTTGCGCAGAGCGACAACTTCGTCACTGAGCAAACCAATGACGGCCATTTGACTCTGATACATCTCGACCAGGGGGTGGTAACTGATACCACGACTGGTCAGTTCTCGACAAAGCGCGCTAAGACCGGTTCCAGCGCGCTTGGTTAAGGTAGCCATCTTCCTGTGATCCATAAGCCTGCGTCCTGATCAGTAGTTGTTCGATGTTTACATCCGTTAACCATACCAAAAATCGATGACAGTAGTCGTTTTTCTTAAAACTTCTTGTATATCTGTGGTTTAGCGAGGGGCTTAACCTACCTGGAAGTTGCCTTCCGGGTAGCGAATACGGCTGCGCTTGCGTGTGGCCAGCGAGTAAATCAGGGTCAGAGGGCCAAGTCGACCAGCGAACATCAGCACCATGATCAGGATCTGGCTGGGCGTGGACAGTTTGTGAGTAATACCGTGGCTCATGCCGGTGGTGCTCAAGGCCGAGGCGGCTTCAAACAGCAGGCTGGTGATGGGCATGTCCTCGAACAGCGTCAAGAGCAGGACGCTGATGAAATACAGGGCGCCGGTAATCAAAAACAGGGCCAGGGCTTTCTGGACGGTTTCAGGGGCGACGCTGCGCTCCATCAGGACCACCTCTTCTCGCTGACGGATGTAAGAGCGTACGGCAGCCAGCAAAACAATCAAGGTGCCTATTTTGATACCGCTGGCGGTACTGAGCGAGCCGCCACCAATCAGCATCAGCACGATCAGCGTCAGTTGGGTGCTGTCGCGCAGGCTGGCAATGTCCATGGTGGTAAAGCCGGCGGTACGCGTGGCGGCGTTTTGCATCCAGGCCGCCAGTGCCTGGTCGCCCACGCCGAGCATGCCCAGGGTTTTGGGGTTATTGAATTCCAGTGCCCAAAGGCTGAAAAAACCGATCAGGTTCAGAATCAGGGTGCCCAGCAAAATCAGCTTGGTATAGGGCAACAGGGTTTGCCAGCGCTTTTTTTGTCCTACATCGGCCAGAACGGTAAAACCGATACCACCCAGAATAATCAGGCCCGATAAGGTCATGACCGAAACAAAATCGCCGGAAATAGGGATCAGGGAGTCATGGAACAAGGAAAAGCCCGCGTTATTGAAGGCGGTCACCGCATGGAACAGGGCCCGATACAAAGCCGTGGTCCAGGGAAAATCAATCGTCCAGCGCAGAAATAAAATCGCAGCGGCGGTCAGTTCAATCAGGGCGGCAATCTTGAATACCTGAAAAGCCGTGCTGCGAATGCGGGATACACTGGTTTGATTAAAGGCTTCCAGTGCCAGCGCTTGTTGGCTGACACTGATGCGCTTGTGCATGGTGATGGCGGCGATCACGGCAAAGGTTACAAAGCCCATGCCGCCAATTTGCACCAGCAATGCCAGAACAATTTGCCCAAAGTGGGTTAAATCTGTGGCGGGGTCAATCACCGCCAGACCCGTGACGGTGACGGCCGAGGTGGCCATGAACAAGGCCTGGAAAATACCCAGGCGGTGTTCGGCCGCTTGCGGCAGGCTGAGCAAAATAGCGCCCAGGATAATCAGAGCCATAAAGCCCAGGGCCAACACCAGCGGCGGGCTGGCACTCAGGGTGCGGGCGTGAGGATTGACCTCAAGACGGCGAGTAAGACTATTGGGCAGCCAGTTGCGCATACATCAAACCAGTTTGGGGGCGGCGGTACGAAGTGCTTGCAGCTGTCCAAGCAGAATCAGCAAGTCTTTGGCATGCAGGGCAAAATCGGCATCGGGCTGGATGGTGGTTTGGCCACGCCGCTTGACCAGCAGCACTTGCACATCGTCCATCTGCTCGCGCAACACGTCTTTGATGGTCTGGCCATTCATATTGTCGCTGGCCGTTACTTCCACAATGTAATCGCCATTACCCAGGGTGATGTAGTCGTTGACCATGGGGTAGCTCAGCATTTGGGCGACTCGTATGCCCATTTCTTCTTCGGGGTGAATAATCCGGTTTACGCCGATTTTGGCCAGAATCAAATGCTGGGCGTGGGAAATGGCTTTGGCCCAGATGGTGGGAACCCCGAAACTTTTCAGGTGAACCACGCAAACCAGGCAAGCCTCAATATCAGCCCCAATTGCAACCAGAACTACGTCATAATTGTCCAGCCCCAGCTCTTCCAAAGCCTGGCGGTCAGTGACATCAGCAATGACGGCACGGTTTAATTGGTCCGCATATTTGTTGACCAATTTGGGATTGGTATCCACTCCCAGTACGGAGTGGCCCATTTTCATGAGTTCCAGGGCGCAGGCCGAACCGAAGCGGCCTAATCCTATGACGGCGAACTGTGCCATAGCTTATTTGATCCGTTTGATGCTTGAAACAATTTCAAGCCAAATTAAGCGTTGATGGTATAAAGACATATCTGGTAAAAACCCTTATCGGGTATTCCCTTGGGCGCGTGTCGTTCAAGCCCTGGCGGAAACATCAATAGTGGACAGTGTAAAACAATGGTTAGTTTGTTTGATCCAATCAAACTGGGTGATATTGAACTCATGAACCGTATCATCATGGCGCCCATGACACGCGCGCGCGCCTCGGAGGGCCGTATGCCCAATGATTTGATGCGTATGTACTATTGTCAGCGGGCCAGTGCGGGGCTGATTGTAGCCGAAGCCACTTCGGTATCGCCGCAAGGCGTGGGCTATGCCCACACACCGGGCATCTGGAGTAGTGCTCAAGTGGATGCGTGGCGCACGATTACCGAGGCCGTACACGCCAAGGGTGGCCGTATCGTGCTGCAGTTGTGGCATGTGGGGCGTGTCTCTGATCCGGAGTTTCTGAATGGCCAAATTCCGGTGGCGCCCAGCGCAATTGCCTGTGAGGGCATGGTCAGTCATTTAAGCCCCGAGCGTCCTTTTGTAGTGCCGCGTGCCTTACGTAGCGAAGAAATTGCCGACATTGTGGATGATTTTTCCGTTGCGGCTCAAAATGCACTCAGCGCCGGTTTTGACGGGGTGGAGATCCATGGAGCCAATGGTTATTTGATCGACCAGTTCCTGCATGATGGCTCCAATACCCGCACGGATGCGTATGGCGGTTCGATTGAAAACCGGGCGCGTTTCCTGTTGGAGGTTGTGGATGCCTGTGTGGCCATTTGGGGGGCTGGCCGAGTCGGCGTGCATTTATCCCCGCGTGGTGGTTTGCATGGGATGAAGGATTCCGATCCTGCCCGTTTGTTCTCTTATGTGGCTTGTGAGCTGGATCGACGTGATATTGCCTTCTTGTTCCTGCGTGAAAGCCCGGCTTCGGACAGCTTGTTGCCCATGATCAAATGTCAGTTTGGTGGTGCAATTATCGCCAACGAACATTTTGATTTGCCTACGGCACAGACCACTTTATCCAAAGGCATGGCAGATGCCGTGTCGTTCGGTAAGGCTTTTTTGTCCAATCCGGACTTGCCCTTGCGTTTGCAATTGCGTGCACCCTTGAATGCTTGGGATCAAAGTTCCTTCTATACCCAGGGACCCAAAGGCTACACGGATTATCCCTTCTTGAAGTCCAGCCCTGAATGCGATCAGCCTGTGGGTGAGGATTTGCAGGCGCATTGATCCTGTCTGCGGTGAAGTAGCCGGAAATAAAAAAGCCCGTATCAAACGGGCTTTTTTAATGCGCTTCTTTTCAATCCGATAGCCGCTTGGAAACACGCTGCTGGCCTTGGATGGCTGAGTGCTTTACGTGAAGAAAGCTCGTGGCGGCCCATTCATGCCAAGCCGTATTGCCCTTGGCGTTTAGCTGCCGCGTACTACCCGAAATGTGGCTGCTGCTTTGACCAGCAAGCGTTCTTTCTCATCGTACCCGCCCCCTTCGCAGTAAGCGGTATCGCCTTCCAGGTACAGACATTGGGCCTTGAACCAGACATCGCCACGCGCAGGCAGCAGGAACTGAGAGTTCATGTCTATGGTGGCCATGCCCGAGCCGAGGCGTTGAGCTCGTGCAGCCGCGCTAAGGGTAAAGTCCAGAATCGCCATCAAGGTGCCCCCGTGCACATCGGCACGGGAGTTGGCATTACAGGCTTGCCAGGGCAGAAAAGTGATAACTTCCTGCTCGGTGCTGCTGACAGTTTGCAGGCCCAGGTGCTGCATCAGGGGGATATGAGTGCCGAAAAAATCCTGTTTGGGCTGCGCCAGTTCGGCCTGCAAATGCTTCATGGGTTCAGCTTTTGTTTCACTTGAGCGGAAACCTGGGACATATCCGCACGGCCGGCCAGCTTGGCTTTGACCAAACCCATGACCTTGCCCATCAGAGCGGGGCCTTGAGCGCCTTCAGCCTGAGCCTGGGTAATCGCCTCGGCAATGGCGGCATCAATTTCAGCGCTGTCGGCTTGCTGAGGCAGATATTCCTGCAGAATCAGCAATTCGGATTTTTCTTTCTCGGCGCTTTCGGTACGACCAGCAGACTCAAAAGCCTGAATGGATTCGCGGCGTTGCTTGACTTGCTTTTCAATGATGCTGGTTACTTCAGCATCGCCCAGCTCGGTACGCTCATCCACTTCGCGTTGTTTGATCGCGGCTTGCAGAAAACGCAAGGTCTCCAGGCGTCCGCTATCGCGAGCGCGCATCGCCGTTTTGATATCTTCAGCTAAACGGGTTTTGAGTGTTTGACTCATGGTGGTTCCTGGTTGAACGGGCAAAGCCCTAGTTTAACGCAGGGCGGGGTAGGGAAAAATCCGATTATTGAAAATCTCGGCTGCGTGCGGCCAGATCACCAACCAGATGATTCATGGACACCAGACGGCGGGCAATCAAATGACATACGCTGCCATCACGTTGCCAGACACCATAGACACCCAGCAGGCGAGATTGAAGCAAGGCCTGGGATTGCGCCTGTGCCAGCTCTTCACGCACGATCACATTCACACTGCCGGTTTCATCTTCCAGCGTCACAAAGACAGTGCCTTTTGCCGTGCCGGGGCGTTGACGGGTAGTCACCAGCCCGCAAGCCCGTGCCAGACGCCGATCCGGGCAGGCTTGGTTCAGCTGCTCTGCCGTTGAAAATCGCAAGGGGGCCAGCTGTGTGCGTAACAAGGACAAGGGGTGACGATCCAGGCTCAGGCCCACGGCCTGGTAGTCGCTTAATACCTCCAGCCCTACACTGGCCCGCGGCAGATCTGGAGTGTGGTCCGGCGTTTCCGCATGGCTAAGCAATCCCGTCTGACTGGGGCGGCGGGCATCCCAGACACTGTGACGGCGCTGGCTATAAGCACTGCGCAGGGCATGGGCCTGGGCCAGCGCTTGTTGATCGTGGGCCGACAGGGCCAGCTCCTGGCGCAGGCAGGCCAGATTCAGCTTACGTTCCGGGTGGTTTTGCCGGTAACTGACAATGGCCTGTGCCCCTTGCTCGCTCAAGCCTTTGACCATGTGCAGGCCCAGCCGTACCTGACGCGAGCTGCCTGGCGCGGAACACACATGACTGTCGTACAGGCTGTATTGCACATCAACGGGCAAGACCTGAACGCCATGCCGGCGTGCGTCCTGAACCAGTTGGCTGGGGCCGTAAAAACCCATGGGTTGAGAGTTCAGCAAGGCCGCCAGAAAGTGCTCCGGATAACGTGCCTTCAGATAAGCGCTGAACCAGGCCAGTTTGGCGAAGCTGGCCGAGTGGCTTTCAGGAAAACCGTATTCCCCAAAACCGCTGATCTGATCGAACAGGCGCTGAGCAAATTCGGGGGCATAGCCTTTGGCGTCCATGCCATCCAGCAGCTCCTGCTCAAAAGGCCCCAAACCACCACGACGACGCCAGGCGGCCATGGCTCGCCGCAAGGCATCTGCTTTGTCGGCTGAAAAACCCGCCGCTTCCATGGCCAGCTCCATGGCCTGTTCCTGAAAAATCGGCACGCCCAAGGTGCGTTCCAGTACATGGCGGATTTCGGGGGCGGGGTAGTCGACTTTGCTGTGGTCGCGACGACGTTCCAGATAAGGATGCACCATGCCTCCTTGAATGGGGCCGGGGCGCACAATGGCCACTTGCACCACCAGGTCATAAAAGCATTGGGGGCGCAGGCGCGGCAACATGCTCATCTGGGCGCGGGATTCGATCTGGAATACGCCTATGGTGTCGGCCCGCCGTATCATGCGAAAGGTTTTGGCGCTTTGCAAAGGAATGTCCTGCAAGCGAAACGGTTTTCCTTTTTGCTGGCTGATACTGTCCAGACAACGGCGCAAGGCACTCAACATGCCCAAAGCCAGAATGTCGACCTTCAACAGGCCCAGCACATCCAGATCATCCTTGTCCCATTGCACAACGCTGCGCCCCGGCATGGCGGCGTTCTGAATGGGCACCAGCCTGTGCAAGGGCGTTTGTGAAATCACAAAACCGCCAGGATGCTGAGACAGATGGCGAGGGAAACCCATTAGCTGACGGGTCAAGGACAGCCATTGATGCGCTTGCTCGGGCGGGCATTCAGGAAAACGCGCCAGGACTTCATCCTGAATGTGGGTGTCTTTCAGCCAGGCTCGATCGCATTGAATCAAGGCCTCGATCAAAGCTTGAGGAATGCTCAGTGCCTTGCCCGTATCTCGCAAGGCACTACGGCGTCTATAGGTGGTGATCACCGCCGTTAAGGCCGCTCGCTGGCGGCCATATTTGCGGTAAATGTATTGGATGACTTCCTCGCGGCGCTGGTGTTCGAAGTCCACATCAATATCGGGTGGTTCCGCCCGTGCCCGGCTGATGAAGCGTGCAAACAAGGTGTGGCTGCTGGCAGGGTCAACTTCGGTAATACCCAGGCAATAACACACCGCCGAATTGGCGGCGGAGCCCCGACCCTGGCACAAAATCCCTTGACTGCGCGCGTAGCCGACGATGTCATGCAAGGTCAGGAAGTAGGACTCGTAGCCCAGGTCCGCAATCAGGCTCAGTTCCTCTTCCAGGCGAGTACGCAAGCTGTCGCTGATTCCTTTGGGGTAGCGCCTCTGCGCGCCGCGCTCGGTTTCCTGCCGCAGATACTCAATGCCACTGAGACCGGGTGGAACAATCTCGACCGGGTACTCATACTTGATTTCGCTTAAACAAAACTGGCACAGCTCCTGGATGTACTCGGTGGTTTCGCGCAGCTCGGCGGGGTAGAGATTGGCCAGCTGAAAGCGAGTGCGCAAGTGATGCTCGGCATTGCTGGCCAGGGACCAACCGCATTCTTGCACGGGCGTTTTCAGGCGTATGGCGGCCAACGTATCGTGCAAGGGCTGGCGGGAGCGCACATGCATATGAACACCTCCCAAAGCGGCACAGCGCACGCCACACGTTTGCGCCGCCTGCCTGACAGCACGTAAGTGCTGCATATCCTGATCACGCCTGTGCAGACTGACCCCTAAAAACAGGCGGCCTGCAAACAAGTCCAGCAGATTTTGTGTTTGACGCTGGATGTGCTCGCTATCCAGGCCATACGCAGGCTTGTAGATGAGCAGGCAGTCCGGCAAAACCTGCTGTTGGGCACCTTGGCGGGCTTGCTGCAAAAAAGACCAGTCTATGGAGGCCTCCTGCTTCAAGTCCAGCGATTGATGTAGGTGCGAGATGAATTGGCAGAGATTGCCGTAGCCCTCCTTGTTGCGCGGCAAAATCAGCAGCTCATGAGCCTGAGCATCGTTGCTGGCTCGGGCTTCGGGGTTGGTGCTTTGTGGATTTGGACTGTTCCACGCGCCCGTAAAGCGGAACCGGCTTCCGACCAGCAAGCGGATCTCCGGATGCAGCTTGGCCTGTGCATAGGCGCGTACCACCCCGGCCATGGAAGCGTAATCACATAAGGCCAGTGCCTTGTAGCCCAGCTCGGCGGCGCGGCTGATCAGCTCCTCGGGGTGGGATGCACCATTCAGAAAGCTGTAGTTGGACAGGCAGTCCAGCTCGGAATACAGGAGGTCTAGGTGGGGTTTCATCCAAAGACTCCGTGTAGATACCAGGCGTGTTCCTGGCTCAAGTCCCGGTAAACCCAGTACAAGCGTCCTTGCGGACACAGGCCAATAAAGTAGTCCCGCTGTTGATGCCCGGCACCGCTCCACCAGCCTGTCTGTATCCGTTCCGGGCCTTGAACCAGGCGCAAGCGCTGATTATCCAGAAGCGGGGATTGCTGATCGTGGTGTAAAGGCTGAGCCGGGTCCAGCATCCAGCAGGGACGTTGCAAGGCCGGGCAGCTGGCATTGCTAGGAGCGCTAGGCTGGCTGCTGGACAGGGGCAGCCATTGATTCGCTTGTTCCGGTAAATAGCTGGCCTGGGCGGCGGGCGTCAATATCTGTTCAGCCCCTAGCCTGGCCTGCAAACGTTCCAGAAGCTGTTGATCTTGCTCTTGCCAATGACGCGCATCGGGAAACAGGCTGCTGGCATGGGTTTGGCGCGGGTGCAGCTGTTGGGCTTGCAGCACCATGCTTTGTACGGCGGCATGTAATTGCAGCTGCTGGAACTGTTCTTGCCATACAGGCAGAAAGTCCTGGGTGCGCCAGCAGGACCGGGCCATCTGCAACTCCAGGCGGGTGGCGATGGGATAGTCCTTGTACCGTTCCGTGTGAAGCACCAGTTCCAGGCGTCCACAAGCCAGTTGATATTGATTCAGCCAGGCCTCCAGCAGGATCAACAGCCGGTTCAAGGCCCGCAAGACGGTGGGTTTGTTATTGGACGGGGTATCCATTTCCAGCCTGCGCGTAAATTGCGGGGCGGCATGCACCCATTCCAGCGTCCAGCTTTGTGTGCCGTAGGCCTGGTCCAATTGCACTAAAAGACCGCGCAATCCACGCTGGGATAAACCATCACGGGGCAGTTGATGTAACTGGCCCAGGGTATGACAGCCCAGACTATGCAGCCACTGCAACTGGTCGGCGGGTGGGGACAGCAAGTGGACAGGAAGCGGGTTCAAGCAGGCTTGCAAACGACGGACGCAACGGCGCTGCTTGCGTTTGGATAAAGCCAGCAAGCAGGCGGCGCGTGCCGTTGGGGCCAGGGCCAGACAGGGCTGGGGAACAAGAGTCTGCAAATCAGCCTGAACCTGATGATACAGACGGCGCAAACCACCAAACAGCCGAATGCTGGCACTGATATTCAGTACCCATAAATCCGCTTGAACCTGGGCCAGTTGGGGACTGTAGCGCAGCAAAACCGCTTGAACATCGTCCTGCTGCTTGGGGCTGGCCTCAGGCGTAAGCAGGCTCTGGGGCAGTCGCAGGCACAGGTACATGGGACGGAATGGCCGCTGGCGGCATCAAGGTGTGATGGGGCGCTAAAGCAATGCTGTTCTTGCAAGGTGGCCCACGTCGTTTACGGATATGAACATCCAGCCAAGGCTGTCCTTGCTGGTCTTGCCGAGTCTGAAGTTCCAGGCGTAGCAGGGCCGGGCTATTGGCCTGGCTGTGCGCCGGACGCAAACAAAAAAACAGGCTGTCGCTCTGGCTGGCTAATAGCTGCAACTGACGCAAGGCCGCTAAAGGGACATGAGCAGGCAACCAGCTCAGCACGGCAGCGCAATGGCCGTGGCGCAGGGCCTGGGCACTGGCCCACAAGGTGTCGTTCAGGTGTTGGCTGCGTATCCAGATCATCCGGGCGAGCAAGGCGTTTTCTGAAGAAGAACTTTGCTCAGTCGTCGCAGGGGTGCCGTGCCACAGCTGTTGCATGGGTTGATAGGGCGGGGCAACCAAAACCCGCAAGCGCTCTGCTTGCAGAGCGTTCAGGGCTGGCAGCAATAAAGATAGGGCACTGCTGTCTTGCGGTGCATGCAGCTCGATCAGGCTACCTACAGGCCAGCCGCCTCCCGGTAATTCGGCATCCAGGGCGTCAAACCCGCTGGGCAGGCACGCGCCCGCGGCATGCGCATAATGCTTGCCCGTCCAAAGGGAGGGATGAAGGTCTAAAAGGGAACGAAGTGCGCTTGCCATAGGTGTGCTCCTGGTTGCTGTATAAATATACAGTAAAACTGTTTGCCAGCAAACCAGGCATCTGTTTCAAAGCAGAACTTTTATATACTGTGGCCTTCTGTTTGGCGCTCTCGCATGAATTCTTCCGCTTCCTCCCGTCCAGGCCGTTGCGCTCAATGCCAGCGGCCTTTGGCTCGTTGCTTGTGTTCCTTGATTCCTTCAATAGACGCGGCGTGTCCTGTGCTGATCTTGCAGCATCATTCCGAAGCCCGGCATGCGTTGAATACCGCACGTCTGGCGTATTTGGGATTGAGAGGGACGGAGCTATGGGTGGGAGAGCAGTTTGATGAACTGGAGGCCCGCTTGGCACGGGCGCATCGCCCTGTCTTGCTGTTTCCGGGGCCGCAGGCCAAGGTGGCAGGTTCAACAGGCCTGGAAGAGAAACCGGATTTGATCGTGGTGCCGGATGGCACCTGGCGCAAGGCACGTCTGATCCTGCACAGCAATCCGGTCTTGCACACCTTGCCGTATTGGGTGCTGCCTGAAGGAGAGGCGTCGCGCTACCGACTGCGCAAAGCGCCCGACCCTCAGGCCGTATCTACCTTGGAAGCAATTGTCCGGCTGATGCAGATTATGGAGCCGGAGCGGGATTTCAGCCCTTTGCTACGGCCTTTCGAGCATTTGATCGAAGAGCAGATCCAGGCCATGGGCCTGGAAACCTATGAACGTAACTATCCTACTTCCAGGTGAAGTTCAGCTCGCGGGGCTGACCTTCAACAATACTGGCCTGGCGTTCCTGGGTTTGGCCCTGGTAAGTCGCAAACACCTTGTAATTGCCGGGTGCAAGACGAATCAGGCAGTAGGGACCATCGATCAGGCTGTTCAGCACAGTTTGGTCGCCACTATTACGGATAACCAGTTGCACATCGGAGATATAGCCGACGCGCTCGCCCTGGTTGGCTGAAAAATTGACGGACAAGGGAAAGGTGTTGCGCACCATGCGAAACAGTTGGGCTTCATCACTGCCTATCCCGCCGCTAATGTATTCGGTTGAACCGTAGTACTGACTGGGCGGCAACTCCTGAGAGTGCACGACGGGACTGCTCAATAAGGCCAGCGACATGGCAATGCCGATCAAAGAAAGATGAGGTCTCATGAGGTTTCCTTGCTTGAAGTAGGGTGGCTAAGCAGGCCATCAGTGGCCCTGTTGCTGTTATGAGAGGGGGGGAGCGGGCTGTCAGGATGAAAGCTGGGCCACAAAAGAGGCCAGTCATGCTGACGAACGGGTTCCGCCTGGGGGTTGAAGCTGCGTTCACGCAGCATTCCGTGCCCATGCTGATTAATGGTAATAACGGTGGTGCAGCGGGTGCCGTAATCGGGGCTGACAATAAATGGGCTGCTTAACAAGCGTTCGTGCTCAAGGCTCAGTCCGGTCTGAGGCAAGTCGGCATCGGCAGCAACTTCCTGATTGCGCAATCCCTGGAACAAGCCTTCTACTGCTTGTGGCGAGCCGTCAAACCGTTGTGCCTGCAAGGTTTCTTTCAGAAACAGGCTTTTGGGCCAAGGCGTGTTAAGCCAGGCATTGCTCAGAATATGCACGCCCGGTTCCAGTTTTTGCGGGTGGCAGTTGGGGTGGCGATTGCTGTAATAGCCCAGACGCACAGGCTGTTGCGTGTCAGGCCACTCCAGAACAAAGAGATTGAAGCCTGCGTAGTCGGCCCCTTCTTTGGCCAACTGTTCAAGATACTCGGCGGGACTGCGCTCATCGACCAGGAACTGAGGAATCAACTCGCCGCGTGAGCGTTGCTTGCTGTTTTTGCTACTGGGAGCTTCGCGGTAATTGGTCAGCAGGGCCAGTCGTCCACGGCGTTGTGTCAGGCCCAACCACGTGCCTCCGGCTTGCAGGTCCCGACCCGCCAGAATCTGGGGTTCGTCCTGCCAGGGCTGGGCCGGCTGGCTGGGGCGAGCATGATATTCGTCGCGATTGGCGGCAATAATCAGCGGCCAATCTGCATTAACTCCGACGGCGATATAAGCGATGCACATGTGCCGATTGTAGGATGGCTATGCAGGCTTTGGTAGCCAAAGTACCGCCAAGTTTTGCTTTTTTTCTCGGTATTGAGAATGCCGCTTTGGGCTTGGCGTTCAGGGTTTGAACGCCAGCGTGAAACGGTCTTTAAGCGGGCCTCAGGGCGCGGCGTAGTTTTGTGCCAGACGAACGATGGTGACACCAGGGCGTAGCTGGCGCAGTGAAGGCATCACCAAGGTGCAATTATCGTAAGGCGTCAGCAAGGGCTGGCCATCGGCTTGCCCAATCGATGTGCCTGCCTTGGTCAAGGTTTCCAGACCTTGCCAGTTCTGGCTGAAACTGACTTGCATGGAAGGGGCAACAATCGCATGGGTAACTTGCAAAATGCGCTGCTGATCAGGCGAGGCTCGGCGCCAGTCCGCGGGTAAGTCTTCTTTGTCGATAATGTCGGCTGCGAGCAGAAAGCGGGCAATCAGGTCCAGTGCAATAGCTGGCGTATCCGGGTCGCCATGAAAGCCGCACTCCAGCAACAGGGAGCGGGTCTCATGGGCATTCGGGTCAGAGAAGCGACCGTAATCACGCATGCGTACGCCATCCTTGTGGCCCGTATCCACAATGACATGCTCGGGGGCGGCCAAGGCTTGTGCCAGTTCGATATTGCGCGCCAAGGTGCCGGTCAATAGCAAGGGGGCGCTGGGTTCATGCATGGAGTGCAGATCCAGCAACCAGTCGGCTTGTTCCAGCCAAGGCAAGATGGCCCGCGCGCGTCGTTGTTCTTGTGTCTGTGTTTGCGACAGCTTTTGATCGCTCCAGACACGGTTCATGTCTTCGTCCACGTAGCGGCTGGCGTCGTGCTGCGCAGGGTCAAAGCGATCAAAGGCGTCCAGATTGCAAAAGGCCAGAATCAGTTTGCCGCGACGGGGCTGCAAGCCGCTGGCTAACACCGCTTTCAAGGCCCAGGCGCCGCACAGCTCGTTGCCATGGATCAGGGCGCTGATCATGACGGTACGGCCTGCTTTACCCGAATCCAGACACCACAGGCCAGGAACCCCGGTATTGCCCCGACGCTCTTCGTGAATGTCAGGGAAAGAAAGAGAAAATTGCATGGTGAAGACTCCAGCGCCCCGGCACTCAGTCGGGGCGCATGTGTTTTATTCGGCTTGCAGCTTGGCCAGCTCGACCAGACGGGCGTATTTCTCGACCTCTTTGGCCTGGAACTCTGCCGCGTTCATACCAGGGGCGTAAAGCGTGGCCCCATTGGATTGCATCTTCTCTTGCAGGGTGGCGGACTGCAGGCTGCTGTCCAGAGCCTGGCGCAAGGTGTTGGTGACGGACTCAGGCAAATCCTTGGGACCATACAAACCAAACCAGACGTTGATGTCGACCTTCTCAAAGCCGGGAGTATCGGCCAGCGGCGGGATTTCCGGAGCGGCAGGAGAAGCCTTGGTTTCGGTAATACCCAAAGGCACAATCGCACCGGCGCGCGCTTGTGACAGGCCAGAGGACAGGACAAGATAAGCCGTATCCAGCTGTCCGCTCATCAAGTCCGAGACTAAAGGCGGCACGCCGCGGTAGGGTACGTGCATGGCGGTGGTGCCGGTAGAGGCATTTACCATTTCACCGGCCAGGTGCAGCGTTGTGCCGACGCCCGAGGAACCAAAGCTGAAGGCTTCCGGTTCGGCAGCACGCAGCTTTTGAGCATAGTCTGCAGCAGAGCGAATGCCGGATTCTTTGGAGGCGGCCAGTAGCAAGGGCTGGGACGCAATCATGCCAACAGGCGTGAAGTCTTTTTGCCCGTCGTAGCGCACGGCTTTGTTGATCATGCCGGCGATGATCATTTCGTTGGTGGAGCCCAGCAGCAGGGTATAGCCGTCGGCAGCGGCACGCTGTACACGTTGAGCACCAATGGTGCCACCGGCGCCGCCTGCATTTTCGACCACGACGCTCTGGCCTAAACGGCTGCTCAGCTCCTCAGCCAGCAAACGCGCTGTCAGGTCCACACTGCCGCCGGCAGGGTAGCCCACGACCAGAGTCAGGGGGCGCGAGGGATACGTGTCGGCGTGGCTGACCGAGGCTTGCAGCAGGCTACAGGCGCCCAGAATGCCAAGAACCAAGCTGCGCTTGGAGAAGGAAAAAGACATGATGTGCTCCCCGTTCGATGGATAGGTCTCCGACCAGCGGCCAGGGTTGGCGCTGCGGGCCTGTATATCCTTAGTTATGAAAGGGTATTGTGTCCGTTGCAACGGGTCTGAATGTGCCGTTACAGCACATGACCGTGCTTTTTCGGTTGGGGTGAAGTTAACGACCCTGCTGGGTGAACGCCCAGACAGATTCAGCCAGATCAGAGAGTGGAGCCCGGGAGCGGTACAAGCGCACCTCAAAGGCAATTTCATCGCCTTTGCCGCCCAGTTGCACCAAGTTGCCACGGCGACATTCATTGGCAATCATGGACAGGGGTAACCAGGCGACGCCCATGCCTTTCAGTACCGAACCCATTGCGGTATCCAGCGAGTCGCAACGCACCGTGCTGACCAGCGGGTAAGGAAAGTGGTGCAGCTTGTCGCCCAGAATACGGGCCATGGCCAAACCACCCGAATAAGAGATCAAAGGAATGCTGCGCCCACTATCGGCATTGAGCTCATACAAAGGCGTACCGTTCTTGCGGCGCTGACAGGTGGGCACCAGCTTGTCAGTAGCGATGGTCATGTAGGTCACTTGCTCGGCCAGGAGTTCAATCGACAAGGCTGGGTGTTCATAGCAGCATAAAAAGTCTGTCTTTCCCTGGGCGAGCAACTTGGCCATATCGGCCATCATGCCCGTGCTGATATCGATAGGGACGTGGGCCGACAAAGGGGCATGGCTGCCTTTTTGCAGACGGCTGACCCAGTCCGTGACCAGAGTGCGCGCCAGACTGCGGCCGGTGGCAATGCGCAAGCTGCCTTGACCGGCCTGGTCCGAGGCCTGCAATTGTCGACGTACGCGGTTCAATTGCTCCAGCACTTGATTGGCCGTGTTGTAGAACACCTGTCCTTCCGGCGTCAGCGTGATGGGCAAGCTGCTGCGTTCCACCAGAGGCGTTCCTACCCATGCTTCCAATGCCCGAATGCGGCGCCCAAATGCCGGATGCGTGACATGGCGCTGTTCTGCGGCCCGAACAAAACTGCCCGCACGAGCCAGGGTCACAAAGTCTTCAAGCAATTTGAGCTGGGACACGAAAGGGGCGCTCCTTACAAGAGGGAAGGCAGGTCAACACCCCAGGCAAGGGGTAAAGAGGGAACAATAACAAAGCCCGATAAAAACGCCCCAAAACTGGCTGAATAGCCAGGATTTGGGGCGTTAGGGACTGCTGAATTTGAGGTGGTGGTATTCAGGCGCGATAGACGTCTTAAAGCATGGCCAGACCGTTGGATTTCTCAACCAGATCGCGAATGCGTACGGCGTCACCAATACGCGAGTAGCGGCCTGAAGAGTTCAGCAGCACAATCGCCACTTCACGATCTTCGATCTTGGTCAGCATGACCAGGCATTCGCCTGCCTCGTTGATGAAGCCGGTTTTGGAAACCTGAATATCCCAGTTGGCGTTCTTCACCAAACGATTGGTGTTGTTGAACACCAGCTGACGACCCCGTACAGGCTGTACCGAATACTGATCGTTCGTGGTGTATTGCTGGATACGGGCATGCTGGCTGGTGGCAGTCAGCAGCTTGACCAGATCACGCGGGCTGGCCACGTTATCACTGGACAAGCCGGTGGGTTCCACAAAACGCGTATTGCGCATGCCCAAGGCGCGAGCCTTGTCATTCATGGCGCGCACAAACGCAGGCAGGCCACCAGGGTAGCTGCGGCCCAGTGCATGGGCAGCCCGGTTTTCCGAGGACATCAATGCCAGGTGCATCATGTCAGCACGGCTCAGCTTGGAGCCAACGCTAAGACGCGAGCTGGAGTGTTTGACGCGATCCACATCTTCGTCGATGATCTCCAGCATTTCATCCATGGGCAGGCCGGATTCGGCCACGACCAGGGCGGTCATCAGCTTGGAGATGGAGGCAATGGGGCGCACAGCGTCGCTGTTTTTCTGGTACAGCACGGTGGACGATTCCAGATCCTGCACAAAGGCAATTTCCGAACGCAGGGCTGCATGCTGGATCAGGGCGTCGTGTTTGAGGGCATTAAGGGCGCGGCGGCTGTCGTTTTCGCTGTAGCTGATGGGCTGCAGGTTTTTTTCAAAAACCAGATGCGGCACGTTGTAGCTGATGGCGGCTGTGGCTTCATCCAGTGTGGATGGCTCGGCCAGCGCCAGTGTCTGCGCAAAGGACGAAACCGAAAAAGGCGCTAGAAATAAAACACATAGCGCGCGTCGAATGAATTTGTTTGTTCTGGTTTGAGGCATTTTTCAGTTCCCGGTAGGCGAGAAACAGAAGGGCGGATAGAATTTATGCGCTTATGCTACCAGAAAAAATCCTCTTTATATTAGTATCTTACGGCTCAAAGTTAAAAAAAATTTAAGATATTTGTACCGTATCATCATGAAACTTATTTTTATCTGTATAAAAACACAGCTTATGTCTTTATTGAAATCCCGGAATTATAAAAAACCTGTTTTTATAAACAGTTTTTTAAATCCCTTATTTGTTTTTATGGCATTGGGAAGTGCCCCTGCAATAGGGCACAGTGCATCCTTGGCCTGGGATGGCGAACAGCTCAGCAATGCCATCACCACAAGCTCTCCTCGCACGCAACAAAGCTTCATGCCGCCAGAGGCGATACGCTCGCAGGCGAGCACACTGGGGAAGGTGGAGGTCAGCTATGACCATAACGGCCGAGCCGTGCTGAAAAGCCGTCTGTGCTTGCAAGGCGGTTCTTGCGTGGACATGAACGGTTCGGTATTAAGCACGCGGGCCTTTGCCGGCCAGGATGCACGTCATGGCTTTGTGCTGGAGCATGAAGTCTGGAGTTGGGCAGGAAGCACCGAGGCGGTTCGGGTGCGGGCATCGATCCGGGTGAATTACCAGCGATAGCCCGACATGCCGAGACCGTTTCCGCATAAACGATTTAATTCTGTTTGTATTTGATCCACCTCAAAGTACAAGCCTAAAGAAACCTGCGTTACTGCCGATATGTAGTCCTGATGCCCATCGGGCCATAACCAGGACTTGTGCATGAACCCCTCTACTCTGATCGGCATCGTCGCCAGCGTGCTGCTGTTTGCCGTGATCTTGTTTTTTACGGCAGAAAACCCCGCCTTGTTTGTGGACCTGCCCAGTCTGGCCGTGGTGCTGGTAGGTACCTTGGCCGCCACGTTTATCAGCTATCCCTTAAGCGAAGTGGTCCGTATCTTTGGACTGATCGGAACTGTGCTGCGCAACGAGCGCTTGTACACCCAGCAGGACATGGATGAGCTGATCAATATCTCCCGACTGTGGATGATGGGGGATATCCGTGCAGTGGAAGAGGCACTGGAAAAAGTGGCCAACCCGTTTCTGAAAACCGGCGTTCAGTTGGTGATTGACCGGGCTCCCCAGGAAGATATTGAAGATCTTCTGCAATGGCGCATCAGCCGTTTGCGTGCTCGTGAACACGCAGAAGCGCAATTGTTCCGTTTGATGGCCAGCTTTGCGCCCGCCTTCGGCATGGTCGGCACACTGATTGGCTTGGTCAACCTGATGTTCTTGCTGGGCGATGGTGACATTACCTCGATTGGTCAGCAAATGGCGCTGGCCTTGATGACGACGTTCTACGGTGTGCTGCTCTCCAATCTGGTGTTCAAGCCTGTGGCCGTGAAGCTGGAGCGCCGTACCGAGCAGCGCGTGGTCTTGATGAACATGATCATGCAAGGTGTGTCCATGATGAGCCAGCGTCGTGGCCCGGCCTTGATGCGCGAAACACTCAACTCTTTCATGGCCCAGTATCAGGACGAGATCAATGACCGGGGTGGACGCGACGATGACGCGGACCCGGCTCCGGAGCGAGGTTGATCCCATGGGAAACATGGAGCAGGACCTGACCCTGGGTGAACTGGCTGACCGCCAGAAAGCCGTACAAAAGGAACTGGAGCAAGCCCGGGGAGCCAAAATTGAACAGCAACTGGCCAGCAATCTGGGCAGCCGCCGTCGCAGCCGCCCCTGGAATGATCCGGGGCTGGCCGTACCCGAGGAGGAAGAGGCCTGGCTGACCACCTACCTGGACATGATGACCTTGTTGCTGGTCTTGATGATTGTGATGCTGTCCTTTGCAGGCAAGCGGGCACAAACGGCTGTGCAAGGGCAAGGCCAGGGCGGGGCGACGGTTGTTGCACAAGCGGGCAAGGATGGAGCCGGTGTGCTGCCTGCAGGCGCGGGTCTGTTTCCTGATTCCGGCCTGGGTGAAGGTCAAGGCAGGGGTAATCACGGTCTGGATCTGGATGGCCTGGGCGACAATATTGACGTGGTCATGAATGATCAGTCCGTGAGCTTTCGCATCAATAGCGAGATCCTGTTCAACTCGGGCGGTGCGGATCTGGGGCTGGAAGGCTTGACGGTTTTGCGTCAATTGGCGGCTGTATTGCAAAAATCCACCCATCCGATTGTGATTGAAGGCCATACGGACTCGGTGCCTATTCGCAGCTATCGCTATCCTTCCAACTGGGAGCTGTCCGGTGCACGTGCAGGCAGCGTGGTGCGTTATATGGAAGCCAATGGCATAGGCAGCCAACGCCTGAGCGCGGTCGGTTATGCCGATACCCGTCCTTTAGGTGACAATGCCACGCAGCAAGGACGCGCGACGAATCGACGGGTTGAAATCATTGTGCAGACCCCTCAGCCACAAGCTGAAACCCCCGTGCAATAAGCCTTTAAAACAAAACCCCGGTTTGCGACATACAAACCGGGGTTGTTGTTTTGAGCCTTGCGTTCAACGCGTTCGACGTCAGTCCAGTACGCGTGTGGAGGACGCCAAGGTTCCCAAATCAAACTTGGGCAGATGACGACGCAAGGGCATGATCAGAACGCTGATCAGTACCGGCACGATGGCGGCCAGCAAGAAGGACTCCAGCAAGTAATCCATTGGCCCATCAGGGCGCGGGAACACGGCCAGACCGGCAACCAGACCGCCTAGGGTGCTGATGGTGGCGGTAAAGCCATCGTAGCGGCGGCTATACAAACCAAAGAACACAGGGAACGCCGCTGCCGAGCACAGCAAGTCTGCCAGCAGGAACAGGTACAGCACGCTGAAACCTTGCGAAGAAGCGTACAGCACCGGGATGGAGCAAACCCAGATCAGGGAGCGTGCCAGACTCATCATTTGCGCCGTATTGCGATGGGGCATGATGCGGCCCAGGTCCACCGCAATCAGGCTGGAGACAGCACTGATGGCCGTATCGGCACTGCTCATCACCAGGGACAGGCCCAAAGGAATCAGCAACACCAGGAACCAGACCGGCACATGCGGCAAAATAACGTTGAACAAGGCCACGGAGCTGTCACCGGATGAACCCAGGCCGACAAAAGCCAGGCCAAACAAACCCATCAGGAAAATGAAGGGAGCCACAAACAGGCCACCCAGCAAAAAGCCGCGACGCATGGACTGGGTATCTTTGGCAGCATAAATGCGTTGCCAATTGCCCTGGTGAAACAGGCCGGTTAACAAGATGGCGACAAAGAAGGTCAGCCCGGCCTTGATACCGACCGGGTCGCTGAGCTCGATCAGGCGCGGAGCTTCTAGCTTGACGCTGTCAAACAGCTGTACCGGGCCGCCTACGGCTTGCCAGCCAAACATCACGATCAGGAACAGCATGGGCAGGATGACAAACATCTGCACCTTGTCGGTGAAGATGGACGCACGCAGCCCGCCGTAAGAGGTGTAGATCAGTGTGGCCAGCAACACAATGCTGGCAGTGACCCACAAAGGAATCGGGGCAATCAGGGTGATCATCTTGGACATGGCGGTGATTTCAGCCGTCATGGAGATGAACATGTAAAACAGCATGATGACCAACGTCAGCGCATACATGGGGCGACCGTAGCGGGCAATCACAAATTCGCTCAGGCTGTGGCCGCGTGGCAGCAGTTCACGCATGCGTTTGCCCAGCGGAATCATGGCCAGACGGGGCGACATGGAACCGATGGCATAGCCGATGACAGCGCTCAGACCTCCCCAGGTAGCAGCCTGCGCGGGCGAGAACAGAATCCATGCGCCCAGCGAGGAGGCCAGTAAAGTCAGAATGGTGGCGACGGAGCTTTGGCTATTGCGGGCCACTACAAAGTCTTCAAGCGAGTTTTTATAGTGGCGGGCGTACAGCACTCCGGCCAGGGCAAAAGCAGCAGAAAAAACGATCAGCCACAGGAGGGTGGCAGTTTGGTCCAGCATGAGATCTCCCCAAAAGCCTGATTGAACAGGCACAAACCGGCCAAGCTGGCGGGATACCAGAGCAGGGCGCAGAAAAATGGAGGGATTGAAATGGGGCGTGTGAGCTTGTGAATGCGCCGCACAGACAAGAGCGGGCAGGCTGCCAGGCCGCGTTTCCTTTCCCTTCGCCGGCATGATCCGGATCAGGTTCTAAGGGTTACCGCTTGAATGCGGAATCTCAGCCCGTTAAGGACTCCCCCAGGAACAGGCTGAAAGAGTAGGAGAGCTTCTTTCAAATGTCAATAATACGGTTGAGGCCAATTTATGCTATGGTCTGCCTGCGGCACGGGGTGTCCTTCTTGGAAAGGGCTGAGATAAAACCCGTCGAACCTGATCCAGCTCATACTGGCGAAGGGATGTCCGAAGCCATAGCCCTGCGTCCGAACCGGGCCGACATCCTCGCCGAATTTTTGCAAGGAATGTCATGTCTGTGGAACACGTCTCGGAACTCTCCCAACAACTTGTTCTGGTCACCGGCGGCGCACGCGGCCTGGGGGCTTGTCTGGTACGTGCGTTTGCACGTCAGGGCGCCAAGGTTGTCATCAACTACCTGAAAAGTGAAGCAGCCGCCCAGGCGCTGGCGGCCGAGTTTCCGCAGCAATGTCTGGCCGTGCAGGCCGACGTAACGGACGCCGCTTCTGTGCAAGCCTTGTTTGCCAAGGCCCAGGCGCATTTTGGCCAAGCCATCACTACGGTCGTCAATAACGCCTTGCCTGAATTTTCTTTTAACGGGGATGCCCGTCCTCATGCGGATACCCTGAAGTGGTCGCAACTGAACCAGCAGCTGGAAGGCATTGTGGGCGGTGCCTTGAACACCACACAAGCGGCTTTGCCCGGTATGAAGCAAGCGGGTTTTGGTCGCATCATCAATATTGGTACGAACCTGTTCCAGAACCCCGTGGTGCCTTACCACGACTACACCGCCGCCAAGGCTGCCTTGTTGTCCATGACACGCACCCTGTCACACGATCTGGGACCGGATCAGATTACCGTGAACATGATTTCCGGTGGCTTGCTGCGCACAACGGATGCGTCTGCGGCCACGCCTGAAGCGGTGTTTGATTTGATTGCGGCCAGCACACCGCTGCGTCGCGTGACCACACCCGAAGAATTTGCCGATGCGGCCTTGTTCTTTGCCGGCCCGTGGGCTCGTGCCGTAACAGGACAGAATCTGGTTGTTGACGGTGGATTGGTGAAAAACGGATGAGACAGCTGCATTTCAATTTGTTCATCATGGGCTGCGGGCATCACAAAGCAGCCTGGCGTCACCCGGATTCGCAGGTCGAGCGTTTAGGCGATGTGCGGTTCTATGAAGAACTGACGCAGATCGCGGAACGCGGCAAGCTGGATGCCATTTTCTTCGCCGATGGTCAGTCCAGCGATAACGTGTCTGATGGCCCACGCTGGTTTCTGGAGCCCTTGACCATGATGGCCGCGCTGGCGCGAGCCACCGATCGTATCGGCCTGATCAGCACCGTTTCCAGCACTTTTTACACTCCCTTTGTGGCAGCGCGCATGTTGTGCTCTTTGGATCACGTGTCCAACGGACGCATGGGCTGGAATGTGGTCACGTCCATGTTCGATTCGGAAGCACGTAATCACGGTTACGAAGCCATGCCTGACCATGCCTGGCGCTACGCGCGGGCTGAAGAATTTGTGGATACGGCCCTGAAACTGTTCGACTCCTGGAGCGACAGCGCCTTGGTCATGGACCGAAAGGGTGATTACGCCAAAGTGGATCAGGTGCGCCAGATCCTGCACAAGGGCGACCACTTTTTGGTTGATGGCCCCTTGACCTTGCCGCGCTCGCCACAAGGCCAGCCAGTGTTGTTTCAGGCGGGTGCCTCTGAACAAGGCCGGGATTTGGCCGCACGCAAAGCCGAGGCTATTTATGCTGTGGCGTATGATTTGCCTTCGGCTCAATCCTATTACCGCGATATCAAACGACGCGTGCGTGAAACGGGTCGAGGCGTGGATGTGCCCGTAATGCCAGGTCTGGTGACCTATGTGGGTTCCACCATGGAAGAGGCACGCCGCAAGCAACAGGAGCTGGATGAGCTTTTGCCAGCCGAGACTTCCTTGCGTCAGCTGGGCATGTTTGTCGGCCAGGACTGCATGAACTGGGAGCTGGATGCGCCTGTGCCACCGCTACCGCCTTTGAAAAGTTTCAAAGGTCCCAAAGGGCGCTATGCCACCATGCTGCGTATTGTGGAGATGGAAAAACCGACAGTGCGCCAATTGCTGGGACGGATCGCTGCCGGTGGTGGTCATTGCACCATGGTCGGAACGCCGGAATCCATTGCCGATCAGATTGAGCAATGGTGGCGCAATGAAGGCGCGGATGGTTTTAACCTGATGCCACCTTCCTTGCCCAATGGCATTCGTGATTTTGTTGAGCAGGTAATTCCGGTTCTGCAAAAACGCGGTCTGTTCCGCCAGGAATACGAGCACGCCACTTTGCGTGGCCATCTGGGTCTGGCGCGTCCTGCGGCTTGATGCCCGGATCAGAAAAAAGCGGGCATTTCCATGGACGGATTTGTCCGCTTTTTCCCTAGGGGGAAGGGGCTACGAAGTTCCTGAAGTTTGCTATCCTTAATGCTTTAATTGTCGCCTGCTTAACTAGCAGCGAGCTGTATAGGGATCGCACTATGAAAACCGCCGTTGTCACCGGGGCCTCCTCAGGGTTTGGGGCTGCTCTTGCCCGTAAATTGGTATCTGAAGGACATACTGTGCTGGGTCTGGCGCGTCGTCAGGACAAGCTGGATGCTCTGGCGGCCGAGCTGGGCGAGCGTTTTGTACCGGTCAGCGTGGATTTGACTGATCGCGCGCGTGCCGAGGCGGTTTTGACCGATCTGACAGCTCGTTACCCCCAAATCGACGTGCTGATCAATAACGCCGGTTTGGCGCTAGGCGTGGACAAGGCGCAAGACGCCAAGATGGATCAGTGGGACACCATGGTGGCCACCAATATCAGCGCGTTGCTGCACATTACGCACGCCTTGCTGCCAGGTATGGTCAAGCAGAACAAGGGCCACATCATCAATCTGGGCTCGACCGCGGGCGAATACGCTTACGCGGGTGGCAATGTGTACGGCGCTACCAAGGCATTTGTGCATCATCTGGGCCTGAATCTGCGTGCCGACCTGTCGGGTACGGCCGTGCGTGTCTCTACTGTGGCTCCTGGCCTCTGTTCCGGCACGGACTTCTCCGCCGTGCGTCTGGGTGATAAAGACAAAGCCGCTGCGCTTTACCAGAACGTGGATGCGCTGACGCCCGAGGATATCGCCAACACCATTGCCTGGATCATGAACGCGCCTGCCCATATGAACGTCAACTACATCGAGTTGATGCCTGTGGCGCAAAGCTTTGCTGGCTTGAGCGTGCATCGCAAGGCTTAAGCGTGACGACCGGCCTGGTCTGGCTTGATTAGACTTGGGCTCCGGTCTTACACTGCAAACGTCTTCAGGGCGGGGTGAAATTCCCCACCGGCGGTAAGGGAGCCATTCCCCAGCCCGCGAGCGCTTTCCCCTTGGGAAAGGTCAGCAGATCAGGTGAAAAGCCTGAGCCGACGGTAAGAGTCCGGATGAAAGAAGATGAAGCATCGCTGCCTTGTGATCAAGGCAGCGGCGTGTTTTATTGCTGCCCGGAGGACGCATTGTTTAATCAAGGATGCGTTCAAATGAAAAATCTGAAATTCTCCCCTGCATTAGCCATTGGTCTTTTGCATGAATTCTGCGAAGGAGCGTGCTGATGTATACCGGAATTGTTAAAGCGGTTCGTCCTCTTACCGCGGTCAAGGCTGAGCTGGGCCGTACCGAGTTTGAAATTGATTTCACCGACGAATTGCTGGTGGATCTGCAACTGGGCGCCAGTGTCAGCGTGGAAGGCACATGCCTGAGCGTGACCAGTATTTCTGGCCCCAAAGTCACTTTTGATGCGATTCCCGTCACGCTGGAGCGTACGAACCTGGGCACACTCAAGACCGGCGATCTGGTCAATATTGAGCGATCGGCCAAGTTGAACGAGGAGATTGGCGGCCATGTGATGGCTGGCCATATCGCCACAACGGCTGAAGTGCTGGAATTGAGCATTACCGAGGCCGGTAACCGTCTGCGGTTTCAGATGCCGGAAGACTGGGCGAAATATGTGTTCCCGCGTGGTTTTCTGGGTGTTAATGGCTGCAGCCTGACCGTGGCGGACGTGGAAGATGGCGTTGTGACTATCAATCTGATTCCCGAAACATTGCGCCAGACAACATTTTCTCGTTACAAGGCGGGCGATAGGCTCAATATCGAAGTGGATCAACAGACGGTTGTTCTGGTCGATGTGCTGGAGCGTACGGTGGCGGGAACCTTGTCGCGCGTGATGCCTGGTTTTAAAGGCTGAGTCACGCGTAAGTTAAGTGCAAAGGGCCGCTAGTTCTAAAACTGGCGGCCCTTTTTGTGTGCCGGTGCTTTTTAGGCGCACATAAAGCTCGGAATGAAATGCAGTACAGGTGCTTGAGAACATAGCCACTCTAGTGGCGATCAGCCATTTTCCAATGGCCTGATGAGCTGCGTCCCAAGACGTGATCCGCTATTGATTTAGTGTTTCCAAGACAAAATCAGCGCGGTTTTCTACTCTTGTTTTTGGCAGCAGGTGTACTTGGTATCCCAACAGGGGATAGACACGCTCCAGACGCTCATACTCATGCAAAGCCGCGTTCATATCATGACGGCGCTCTGGATCAGCTTCATATATTTCAGGCCAGGGAGGCGTAAAGAACACCTGTGAATGATAAGGGTGAGTGTTGTTGAGCTCGTCCAGCAGTGGAGTGCCTGTTAATTCCTCTAAAGCAGCTGCCGCATCAATCAATCCTCGATCAAAAAATACCCAAGGGCCATCTTTGGGCGCGTTTGAGTAGTCAGTCTGCGCGACCTTTATCGCTTCTTTCAGGAATGCCTCCATATCCTGCCAGGGGAGGGCAGAGCCACCATTGGCTAACTGCTCCTGAACGATACGCCGTCCAGGCTCCTGGATAACCGTATAGCCACGATTTTGCAGTTCGGATAACAGAGTAGATTTGCCGCCGCCGGAGCAGCCGGAGATAAGAACAAAAGGATTCATAAACATAGGTCAGTAGAAGGAGGTTAACGACTTGTACAGGCGTGCTCAAGCCCCGAAACTGAAGCCGGATGTAGGGATGTAGGGATGTAGGGATGTAGGGATGTAGGGATGTAGGGATGTAGGGATGTA